>NZ_CP014855.1:1200000-1500000 GCF_002214385.1 Thermococcus gorgonarius
GATTACATTCGATTTCCTCATAGCCGTAATGCTCATAACCGTCACAGTTGCGGGGATTGTCTCAATAGCATCCGGTGAGATAGGGAGCGCAAGAATACTCGACACCACGGCAAAGTTGAAGGCCTTTGCCGTTGATCTGAGGGACACGGCGGTTAAATCGTATTCGGTGGGGACAAACTTCACGATAATCAAGAGCTCCCCAATCAGACTTTCAAACGGCGACAAAATAACCGTAAAACTCTATTCCAGGAATTCCACAATACTCATCACGGCCGAACTCGGCGGAAAAACTTTCGTTGTCGGACAGAACGTGCCGGTTCCACTATGTGACTCAAATGTTGAGCTAACGCCCGGGGACGAAAGCTTTAACGTGACTGCAGTCAGCGTTGGGGGGCGGAGCTGTGTCACAGTTAAGAAATAAAGCCAGGGCTCAGACCGCCCTTGAGGTGCTGTTCCTGACGGGGATAATCCTCCTGGGGGCGGCGTTAGTGGTGAGGCCGTACCTTAAGAACAACAGCAGCTCAGAGCTCATACTTCACGTTAGAGGGGCCGCCGAGAGCGCCTGCGCTTATTTAAACACCGGAGTGGTCTTAAAAGACGAGAAATACACGTCGTTAAACGATGTGATAGTCTCGGCCAACTACTCCTCAATCGGATGCATCGTGAGAGGCGTTGGAATAACACAGGAAGATGAGGGCTCAGTGTCCATTAAAGTGTCCGTGGAATATCACAAAAACCTTGATCGAGACCAACTCAAAGACGCGATATCTGACTTCATAAAAAGGGAGCTGAAGTCGAGGAGCGGGTTCACGGAGAAGGATGGGGAACTGTATCACTGGAAGAGGAGAGTTAAGATAGACCTTGAGGTGAGAAAAGAATGAGCGCGAGACGTGCCCAGCTTCTCTCCCTTGACGCTATGGTTTCCCTCGTGATCGTCATATTTGTGTTCACCACAGTAATAAACACTTCATCCGCCCTAAAGGGAGAGATAACCTCAATGCTCGGCTGGTACGAGAGGGCCAACATAGCGGACAACATGCTCGACGTTATGGTAAAGACCCCAGGCGAGCCCACCAACTGGTATCAGAACCCTGATTCCGTTAAAATCGTTGGAATCGGGAGTAACTACTCTCCAACCGGTGCCGACTACAGGCGGGTTAAGGCTTTGGCCCTGAATTTTGATAAACCAGCCGTTTTGAGCGCTTTAAATAACATGAGCATGGGCAAAGACTTCCTCCTCGAGTTCTACCTCTCGTCCTTCAATGTGAGCATCGATGGTAGATTTCCGATAGTTTACATACCAAACATCACGTTCGCAGATAGAAGAGGTACTGGGCTTAGGTTTGACCTTCAGGGGAGCCCCGATGGCAACGACTACTTCTCCGTGAGTTACATTAAGATCACTAAAGCAAACGGCAGCGTCTACATAAATGAGAACATAACAGCGCTCAGCAACAATGGACAAAACATCGAAGTAAACCATGGAGACATAATTGAAATCGTCACTGCTTCAACCACGTACCTAACGACCACGAGTGCAGATATTCCTCAGGAGCTTTGCAACGAGAAGTATTCCAATAATTCCAATAATAACTGTGTAATCGGACCTCTCCCTGAAAACACAAGGATTATAATTTATCTCACGAACCCAGAAAGTAACTTACAGATACAGCTGGAGACAAAGTGGGATTGGAAGCGCATCCGCCTGGCTCCCGGACAAGGAAACGTCATCGTCACAGCTTCCGCCTATGACAATGTCACTCCCGAGATCCCCTCCAGCTACACCTTCTACACGAACCTCATGGAAAAGAAGACGCCCACCTACTGGTTCGCTGTCATCAACGGAACTCCCACCCAGAATAGAAACCTCATCCTCGCCTCCATGGACAGATCACCTTGGGTAGAGCCCGTTGAGAGAAGGATAACGATAGCTCGCCTCGAGTACAACCTATCCGCAGGGCCGTCAGCAACGGACCCAATGGTTTACGGCCTGCTCACCAGTCCACTACCTCAGGGTGCTTACCTCTCGGTCAGCACTACCTCCAATACCACTGGAAACGTCACGTTCGTTGCGGTATCAGGTTCACGTTTCCTTGGGCTGATGGTCTACAGAGACGAGCAGGGGGGCTATCTTAAAGGAGTTCTGATAGGGAACACGACCCCAGGTGTTGTTCGTAGGTTCTACTCTGGAACAAATTCCTCTATTTTAATACCACTCAAGGACATCTTTGGTGAGGAGAGCAACGTAGTAATAGGTCTGTGGCTCTATTCCCTCGATGGATGGGATAGAAGTGAGGTTTCCATCGACATCATGCCAAGCATAGAGTGGAGCCTTGAGCCGAAGGCCGAGCAGGCCTTTGTAAAACTAACGGTGTGGGATGACTCATGAGAAGGGGGTTTGTTTTCACGCTCGATGCAATGCTCTCGCTCGTCCTGGTAACCCTGTTCATAACCAGTATAGTCGCAATAACCAGCAGTACCTCTCAGGTTTACTCCACTTACATGAGGTCGCAATCCGAGTACATAGCCACAGACACCCTTGAGACCCTCAGAACGGTCTCACTGAACCAGCTGGTTCCCCCGGAAAAGGTAGATGAGTGGTTGAATGATGGAACCCTCGATGAAGAACTCGTGAGCCCGGAAATGACCCCCCTTGATATAGTCGCAACCTACTGGGCCACCGAACCCCTGTATCCCTCCAAAAACCTCAGCCACAAGGCGGAAGTAATCCTCGGCTACATCCTTAATCAGAGGTTGAAAGGATACAACTACGAGCTCCTCATAAACAACTACACGAGCCCCTACCTGAGGAAAGTTGGTTCTAACTATTCAGAGGCCCCCGACGTCTCCCCGGCCACACTGGTTATGAGCGGCTACGCCTACAACCAGACGCCGAGGGGATACATGGCGAGGGCTTATTTGACGAAGGCCACAACGACCCAGGAGAAGCTCTATGGCTGGATGTGGGTTTTAGCTTCTGGAGCCTTATCAAATACCCTAACAATCACGAGGATTATAAACTTCCCCTGGGATGCTCAGATACTCGAAGCCGATGGAAAGTTCGTTGCTCGACAGGGAGAAATGGTAACCTTGTATATAAATGGTGCGAACGTCAGTAGTTGGCCCGGGCAGATAAACCTGAACAACCTCGCAAACTACCTTGGGCCCGGTCCAAACAACATAACCCTCGTCTATTCAAATGCCCAAGGGGATGAAATAGGTTCCGGCAGCGGCACTACCATGTACGTTAAATATAAAACTGACAGCCCTCTGGTTGAGGATCCGGGTTTGTTTGAGGTTTATGACGTTACATCAGAGAGAACAGGCTTTATGTACCTCTTTGAGCTCTTTGTCCCGGGAAACATAAGTAGCATCAATATGAAGTTTAAGATCCGTAACGTTAGTACCGTTAGGCTTTACTATGGTCTGGGAGGCAATTTGACCCTTCTGCTGACCAAATCCGCCAACTCCAGCGGGGATGCAGTTGTCAGTTTTACCGACCAGGAGATAAAAGGTGCCCTCAGCAACCTCGGCGTTTCGTACTCAAATTTAAGTAAGATGGTCTTTGATTTCGTGGTTGGCTTCGATGCATATTACGAGAATGAAAAGTGGTATTACGAAGGTGGTGACTACTACAACGACGGTGCTGATCGTGAGAGAAGATTGTACGGGTATCCGGACTCGTACGTCCGCATAACCTATACAACCCCCGTTTCCGTTACTCTCTATTCGATTCCTCTCTCGGTGTATTTCCCCTACGGCGACAACAGAGTGACATATGATGGCAATGGACTGCAGGTCAGGTATAGCCTTCCTCCCCGCGTTCAGCCGTGGTACGCCGACTGGTGGGTTGGATACATCTTTGAGGGTTCCACTACTCAGGTTTTATCTGAGAACGGAAGGGAATTCTACAGGGGGCCCCTCGGTAGGTACGCTATCCGCGTTGCCTACACCAGACTCTACGACTGGATGATGGTTCCGGGGCAGGAGAACTCCTTTGAGATAAGCATGGAGAACGGAAATTCCTACATCAGAGATTATGAAACCCGCGGGATTATCTACTACTTCCTCAAGGCCTATGCAGGTTACGGAGATGTCTTCAAAAAGTTCATGCGTCCCGGGTGCAAGGGATACAACATAACTTACTACTGGCAGGACAGTTCAGTGGCCACGCCACAGCAGGCTTACATCCTTGCTGGAGACGCACCCTACTGTGATGTTACCACTGAACAACTCTTGGCCAACAGGAGTACTTACGCCGTTGATGACGCAATAATAAGGCTTTTCAACAACCTCGGCGGCGATGGCACCCGGAGCAGTCCCATACTCGTAAAGCTCCCAAATGAGGGGAATATAGACTTCGCCTCGATGGGCAACATACCAGGCCTCTTCCAGCCCATCCAGATAACGTTAAGGGTGTGGAGGGAAGGATAATGAAAAGGAGGGGCTTTTTACTGAATTCGGCCACTCTTATTCTTATTATTCCGCTCCTTCTCCTTCTGGCGACGTACGAGGACATTTCATCCCAGATCATGACTGCCCAGAGCGAGAGGAGCCAGCTGGAGAGAACATACGATGTGGTATCGTTTCTCAATCTTGAGTTCCAGAAAGCCCTCGAGATTTCAGGAAAGAGGGCCGTAGTTGCGGCCGTTGATTACGTTGCAACGACGAGGAACTTCATAACAGACGACATGGCAAACAACACGATAGCCGATTTAATACTCAACGGTAATTCTCCTTCAATAAGAAACTACGACCTGGATAGAATTATGAAAGGCCAAACCCTCAGAACATGGTTCTCCAACCTTAGCCCCCTCCTGCTGGAGCAGGGCTACATTCTGTCCGGGGATATCTCAAAAGCGGACATCACAGTTGCACTGCTTGACGCGTTTACAATTGTCATTAAGGCGAAGATCCCCCAGGTGACAGTTAAGGACTTATCGGGTAAAGTCGTTTACAACGGCCAGATTCCTTCAAACGGCGGCTACATTTACTCAACCGTTGACCTCCGCGGCCTTGAGGACCCGATGTTTTCGGCAGTTACCGGAGGGGAATATCAGAGATCACTCCAGGCATGCCAGTATCCCTATCCCGAATTCGGTATGAGGCCCGTCATATGGGCCAACGGCTCGGGGTCTTCAAACGTTAACTATTTAGTGGGAAGATTTGGCACGGACTTCTGGTACAGCTCCACACATATCTGGGACAAGAATGATCCAAAAAATTACATAACCAACCTAACAATGGATGGAGTTCCGGTTAAAACAGATTCACTCATCTTCCACAACGGTGATCTCGGAGTGCTCCTGTTCCCGGAGGTTTCACGTGGCTCCAATACAGGTTCAACTGCCCCGAAGGCCAGTGCCTACAACATCGAACCCCTTATGCTCTGCATCAACGAGATGGAGCGCGTTGGGGACATTGCCGGGGACATACGGTACATAGCAGTTCCATGGGGAATGTCTTTCTTTGAGAGACTTGAGGGCAGTGATCGGAACCATGACACCTACGTACAGCTTGCCGAGAAGATGCAGGACGAGATGGGTATCAGCTACGGCGATAAGCACTATCCCATCGGACTTGTCAGTTTTATGGTGCCAACACATAGTGGACAGGCCTTCGATGAAAAGCTCAACAAGCTGTTCTCAGTGGTTCTCCAAAGGCGTCCAGATGAAAACGTGAACAGCGTAGACTATTGCTTCCTCGCTCACTATTTCCCAGAAAAACTCACAATTACCCAGAACTTGTGCAACAAGGAAGTTTACAGGGTGTACGGCATTTCCGATTCTCCCGACAGGAAGAACGTGTACTTCTTCTTGGACGAGCAAACCGCCGAATACATAATGGGCACATCAGACCTCCTCCAGATAGGGTGAAGAGGTGAAATCATGGCGCTTGATGAAGTTCTTTACTCACTGGGGGAAGCTACGGAGGCACTCGTTTCAAGGATAGGTAATACGATAAAGGACATAGCGTTTCCGGAGAAAACAGAAAGACCACCAGAATTCAAATTCCTGAAAAAGCTCGTAAAAAAAGACTTCACCCCACACGAGTTCATTAGCCTCAAACTTCAGCTCGTTTTCCTGACTTATCTCGTCCTCTCACTACTTACAGCCGTTTCACTGAAGAGCCACGCATACCTTTCCCTCCTGTTCATCGTGGAGCTCCTTTATATACGGTACATCATAAGGAAGACCTGGGACTTCATAATAAACCCCGGGGCATACCGCTTTTTCTATTACGGGATATCCACCCTGGCTTTCCTCTCCTTTGAGGGGTACCTGGTTCTCAGAGAGCTGAAACCCGAGGTCTATTATTACTATGCATACCTGATGGTAATCCTGGCAATCGTCCTAATCTTCCGCTGGTACTTCAAGAGAAAATTCGGCAGGGACTACACTTACGGCGTTGTGGAGGAGGTGAAGAATGACCTCGTCAGGGTTTTCATCCACGACGACATAGCGGCCAACGTCAAGCCCGGTTATTACTGGCTCCCTGAAGTAGAGGATGCCAAACCCGGGCGCGTCGTCAAAATTCTCATCGAGGATAGGGCATTTAGAAGCGCGAAGCCTCTCAGAATCCTCGAGGTGTATTTAGAGGACACGGGTCAGTCCTCCCAGACGGAGACGGAACCAAAGGAAGAAATCGAGTAGAGGATGAGGAGATAAACCGAGTGGTGGGGTTCTATCAGGTTCGTCTTGGCAAAGCTTTCGCCTTTTCTCGGTATTTTCAACGATTCCACCGCACTGCAATGGGGAGAGACAAAGGCTACCTCCCGCTGAAACTCAACATCGTAGCCCAGACCCCGGCAGATCCGCCGGAGGAACGACTTAAATTCCTTCCATTTTGAAATGTTCGTTTTATAATAAATCGTGTGCCCCAAAGTATCACCGGAAAAAGTAATCAGGAAATCTTTAAAAGTTTTTCGCCTATGAATTCCGGGCGATGATGACTAAACCCGTTGCAGAAAGATGAAGAGAGGATCGACTAGCTGAGCTCCCCACAGAGCTCCGCGAAGTTGCGGTAGATTTCCGCACCACGCTCGGTGTGGGCCACCTCGGGATGGAACTGCACGCCGTAGATTGGCAAATCCTTGTGCTTCATTGCCTCAACCGGGCAGGTCTCGCTCCTCGCGAGCAGCTTGAAGCCCGGGGGAAGCTCCTTAACCTCGTCCATGTGGCTCTCCCACACCTTTAACTTTCTGGGGAGGCCTCTGAAGATGTCGTTCTCCTCAAGGATTTCGATCTCAACTAAACTGTACTCCGCCTTATCGCCCCTTCCGGCCTTCCCGCCGAAGTGCCTCGCTATCAGCTGGTGGCCGAGGCAGATACCGAGGATAGGCACGTTGAACTCGTCGTAGTGCTCCAGGATTGCCTCACAGTTGCCTGTTTTGTTTATGTCCGGCCCGCCCGAGAAGATTATGCCCTTCGGCTTCATCGCCTTTATATCCTCAAGCGGCGTCGTGTTGGGAATTATCTTCGCCTCGACGCCGAGATAGCGGAGCGTTCTCCAAATCCTGTGGACGTATTGCCCGCCGTTGTCCATAATCACTATCATGAACTCACCCCCAGGGCTTTGAAAAACTCGTCGGATTCTTCAACCAGATAAAATGCCTTTAAACCGAGGGATTTGGCCAAGTCGGCCATTTTTCTGTCGTTGGTTATTAAAATTGCCCCAATGAATTCAGCCGCTGCTATAAAGTACAGGTCAGGAACCCTGTGAGCGGTTTTAAACGCAAGCTCCCTAAGGCGGGAGATTATAAGTTCCTCCTCCACCAATCCAGATAGGAGGGAGAGGTATATTTCATGAGCCTCTCTCGTCTCTTCTTCCTCTAAAAACCGTCTCATTACTGAGATAAACTCAATTTCACCAAAGATAGGCGCGTAAAGTTCCGCAAGGCCTTTTTCTGCAAGTTTTGCGACCCTCTTTGCGATTTCAGTCCTGTCCGGGTAGAACCCAGAAAACAAGTTGACGATGACAGAAGTATCGATGACCACTTTCATGGCCTCTCCTCCCTGAGCCTGAGAAGGTAATCCTCTGGGGACTCGTCGAATTTCTCTGGGGTTATTACCTTTCTAAACTTCTCTGTCATCGCGACTATGTCACCCTTAAGGATTTTGATTCTCACTTTCTCGTGTTCCCTGAGTTTCAAGGGCTTCAAGGGCTTCAGCACGCCGTTTTCATAAACTGCCTCAATTATCTCATCCATGCTCCCACCGTTTTAAGCTCAACTCAAAAATAAATAAAGGTTCTCACTCAAACTCTATTGTTGCAGGAGGCTTGTTGGTGATGTCGTAGAGCACCCTCCCGACCTCGGGGATCTCGCTCGTTATCCTGAAGGCTATCCTCTGGAGCACCTCGAAGGGGACGTTCATTGCATTGGCAGTCATCCCGTCGAGGCTCTCAACGACGCGAACTGCTATGGTTTCCTTGTAGGCCCTTATGTCGCCCTGGACTCCGACGGTTTTAACGCCGAGAAGAACCGCGAAGGCCTGCCAGGGCTTCAGCCCGGCCTTCTCAATCTCCTCCTCGACTATGGCGTTCGCTTCCCTCACGATGGCGACCTTCTCCGGCGTTACCTCCCCGAGGACTCTCACTGCCAGCCCCGGCCCTGGAAAGGGCATTCTGTTGTATATCTTCTCGGGAAGGCCGAGCTCCTTGGCGAGCTCCCTCACTTCGTCCTTGTAGAGGTCCCTTAGCGGCTCGATGAGCTTGAGGTTGAGCCTCTCTGGGAGGCCGCCGACGTTGTGGTGGCTCTTGATCTTCCCCCTGCTCTCAATCCAGTCCGGGGCGATGGTTCCCTGAATGAGGAATTGGGCATCTATCTCCTTCGCGACCTCCTCAAAGACCTCGATGAAGACCCTGCCGATGATCTTCCTCTTTTCCTCGGGGTCGGTTACGCCCTTAAGCTCACTGAAAAAGCGCTCGCTCGCGTCAACGTAGTGCAGGTTAAGGCCGAACTCGTCGCGGAAGGTCTTAACGACGAACTCAGGTTCACCCTTGCGCATAAAGCCTGTGTTGACGAAGACCGCGTGGAGTCTATCGCCTATTGCTCTGTGGGCAAGAACCGCGGCCGTCGAGCTGTCCACACCACCGGAGAGCGCTATTAGAGCCTTTCCATCACCGACGGTCGTCCTTATCTCCTCAACTTTCTCCTCGATGAACTTCTCCCACATGAGCACCACCTTTTTGTAGGCGTTTGAGGGTCAATATATAAACTTATCCTCACGAAGTTTAACAAATTCATGTTAAAACTTCCCTGAGCCCATTCTCCTTAAAGGCCCACCTTGGCTCCATCGCGATCCTCCTGCCGGTGTTGACGAGTTTGTCATAGAGGAGCCAGCTGTAGGGCGAGCCGTGGACGAAGGGGTTGGTTCCAACGACGATTCTGGCCGAGATTTTAAAGACGACGAACTCAATCTCTTCCGTGGACACCCTTCGAGGCAGAACGGCCCCCAGAGACCGCCTATGAGCTTCTCAGCAGTCTTCACAATCTTTTCACCCGCCTCAATCACGTCCATCAGAAGGCTCTCGCGGAGGACTATCGGGATGTTGCCGATAACCGTGTAGTTGGTCTCCAGTCCCAGACCAAGCTGTTCTTTGGCGGGTATTCTGCCTATTGCATCGGCGTTGCTCTCGTAGCGCCTGTCAATATTCATCAGATCAGGCTCAACTGCAAGCTTTGAGTAAAAGTAGTTATAGAACATTAAAACGAAAAAGAGCAAAATCAGAACTTAAGTCCTGAGTTCCTCAACGGGGAGCCTCATCCTGGAGGAGACTAGGAGGAGCAGTATTCCAAGAAGGCTCATGCCTAGGTATATCGCCATTCCCACAGCAACGCTTTTCACCAGGACGAGCATGACGTTCGGAGCGACTGCGTTGGCTGAGTTGGAGATCAAACCAAGGGCAAAGCTGGCCTCAGGGTAGATTTCCTTCGGATAGGCCGCTGGAGCGGTCGTCCAGAAGGCAGGGCCTGTTCCCTGGACGATACCGGCTATGGCAAAGCCGAGCAGAGCAAGGGTGTAGTCGTTCGCGCTCGTCGCTTTCCAGACGACGAAGAGGCCTATGAAGGTCACGAGGTAGGAGAGGGTCATAACGCTAACGATGGCTTTGAAGAGGCCGCGGTTGGAGGTGTTTTTGACTGAGAGGCGATAGCCAAGGTAGCCCATGACTATCGACCAGAATCCCATTGAGGCTTCAAGGACTATGACCAGATTGGCCTTCTGTGCCTCGGAGAAGCTCACGTGGTGAAGGGTGAACGAGCCAAGGGTGAAGACTATCCATAGGGCCGGGAAGAATGTGAATCCAAAGACCCAGGTAAAGGGCATCTTCCAGACGTTGGCCCCCTTTGCTGAGTGCTTCTCCTTGGGTATCTCAAAGTCCTCAACGAACAACCACCAGAGGACAAGCATTAGGTACATAAGGGCGGCGGAGATAATGAAGGCCTCTCTGACTGAGGACCAGCTCGCTTCACCTCCACCCACCCATTTGGCAAGCTTTATGCCGTAGATCCCACCCCAGAAGATTCCTGAAAGGACTACCCCCTTGGCAAAGGGCCTCTCGGCCAGGAAGAGTCTCGCGATCTGGTTGCTGAAGACTGCTATCAGCGCAACGATGAAACCCTGGAAGAAGCGCAGCGCAACGATTCCCCACCAGTTTGGCAGGAAGGGAATCAGGAACTGAGGTATAGCCGCGAAGCTGACTATTAGAGCCACGCTTCTCTTGAAGGAGCCCTTAAAGAGGCTGGTTCCTCCAAGGAGGAACGCGACGAAAAGGCCGACGACGTAGGCAGGCTGCTGGTAATTAAAAACCGTCTCAGTTATGCCGTAATGAGTGATAACCGCACCCTTAAACTTCTCGAGCATGTGCATCGTCCCAAAGCCGGCCGCGACGAGCAGCATGTCCATGATAACGAACTTCCACCGGTTATCTCTCAAACTATCACCCCCAAATCGGTATGAGTCATGGGTAGCAAGATGTAGCTTAGGTGGAGATTTAAAAACGTTCCTCGAATTAGATGTGGCGTTTCCGGAAAAAACCGCAATTTAATTAGTTTTTACAGAAATCCAAAAAATATTCTGCGGATTAAAGCCGGTTTAGTGTTTCCAGTAAAAAGGAAACAAAGGTCACGCCCCTACCCAGAGTTCAATCTCCCTCTCAATCGGCAGCGGTCGGCTATAATTACCTCAAGCCCTTCTCAGGAACAAAAGGAGACCCAACGTGAGGAATATGGAGAGCAGGCTTAAGTAACGGAGGGGAACGAAGGGGTCTTCAAAGCTCAGCTCAAGCTCGTGCTCCCCAGCTGGGAGGTTCAGCTCGATGAGGCCAAACTCACTGTTCTTCTCCACCGAAATCTTCTTTCCGTCAACACTCGCCTCCCAGTGAGGGAAGTAGTTCTCGCTTACAATTACTTTCGAAGGTCTTTCAAGGCTGTACCTGAGCCTTATCCTCCCATCGCCGAGCTCAAGAACGGTGTAGTTCAGCTCTGGAACCCCGAGATATGGGGTGAGAAGCTCTTTCAGGATGGATTTCTCGTAGTCATTGCTGGTATAGATTGCATGGTATGGAAAGTTAAGACCGACAAAGTAGACGCGCCCTTTGCCATAATCTTTATAGCCAAGAACCGTAAGGTCCCAAACTTAATGAGGGGCACTATACTCCCAGTATAAGCGGTGGCAGTCCAGGGCTGGCCCTCGTACTGGAACTCGGAGAACTTCGAGGTGTTGA
The DNA here is from genome assembly GCF_002214385.1 of Thermococcus gorgonarius. Classification (NCBI taxonomy): domain Archaea; kingdom Methanobacteriati; phylum Methanobacteriota; class Thermococci; order Thermococcales; family Thermococcaceae; genus Thermococcus; species Thermococcus gorgonarius. Next base: position 1,211,728 of record NZ_CP014855.1, read on the forward strand.
AGAAAGTTGAACTGAGGTTGGCCCTCCCTTGAACCTTTACTATTAGAGACCTCACCCCCATGCGCTCCGCCTCTGCATCCGGGCTTCTGAAGGTGTTGACGACCAGAATACCACCGTTCTTAACGTACTCCTGAAGGTCGAACCATGCTCCAACGTCCCTGTACTTGTAGCCGTTCAGGATGACAAGAGAGTAACTGGAGAGCTCTTTAGCGTAATCGTCCACAAAGCTTCCGCGTTCGTAGGGAACTTCAAGGTCAATCGGCCAGTCGCCGATAACGAGGATACCAGTCTTGGGCTGGAGGAAGGTGAAGTTGCTCCAGCGGTAGAGGTGGAAGGGGCCGGAGAAGTATACCTCCTCAAAGCCAAAGCTTCTGAGGTTCCTTGTTATGTCCCCGTAACCCCTATAGTTTTCATCCGTTATAACGTACTTCACAGAGTATATCCTGAGGGCTTTCTCAGCGAACCCTGGATCCTTTTCCATAGCGTAGTTCAGGTAAGAGTGCTGGGGATAAGCAGGATCGCCCTGTCTGTACCATCCGTCTAAAGAGGGCTTTCCCGCGAGGGCCGGCGTATAAGCAACCCTGCAACCATGGGTTATCGCAACGGCCGGCTGATAAAACCTCCAGCCGGTCGAGTTGTCGTTCTTAATGTAATTCAGAACGGCCAGGTAATCTCCGGGAAAGTCCTCGGAATTTAATGAGTTAACCTGAAGTCTAACGTCTGAAAGGGGGAGGACAAGGAAGAACACGAGGAGAATTCCAGCAACTGCCTTTCTTTTTTCACCGTTCCCGATTTTTTGAGTGATAAGCCCACTGGGAACTTCAAAGAGAGCACCGACGCCGATTGCCGAAGCGAAGGGAACAAAGTCTATCCACCTCCAGGGGGGTATCATGTCTAGGAGGGGAAGCCTGTTGAGGAAGGGAGTTGGGCCGTAGTAGCCAAGAGAAAGCAATATAGCCGTGAGAGAAGCCCCGAGAAGGCCCGCCCCAAGAAGTCTCTCTGGCTTCTCCTTTTTCACTAAAAGGACTACAATCCCTATGATCCCCATATAGAAAGCCAGCCCCTGGTAAAAGGACCAAGGATCCGAATGGATCAGTATATTCGAGAATTTTATACTCTGGAATTTAAATAGATATTCAATTCTGTTCTCCTTTAGGAAGTGGGCGTTGCCCTTCTCCAGCAAAAACGGAAGAACCCAGAAGGATGAAATGGAAAAGGCTGTAACACCGGCTATGAACAGGTTAAGGGCTATGTCTCTAATTTCATTCCTCCTCGTTATCCAGATGTAGGGGAGAAAAAACGTTACCATCAGCCCAAAGCTCACGAAAAGGGTGTGGTGAGCTAATCCCACAGCGGCCAGAAAGAGGCCCGAGAGCACGGCGTATCTCCAGTTTTTGCGGGTTATATAAAGTAACGCCAGAATGAAAAGGGGGGCAAGGTTGATTGCAAAGAACCTCGGAAAGTTCCCCTCAGGCGAGAGAACCCTTAGATGGTAGACTGAGAAGGCGTAGACGATTCCTGACAAGTAAGAAGAAGCATCGGAGAAGCCGAGCTCTTTGAGGAGAATCCTGGTGGACAGGGCACCCACCAGAATTGCCAGCAGGACGGTCAGTTTATAGCCCGTTATCGCGGATGAAGCTATTTTACCCAGGAGAGCACCAACAAAGTATGAGAGGGGCGGGTAAAACCTCAGGAAGGGGTAGCCGCTGTACCAGTCCTCAATCCATGAGGAGTAGCCCTGCATAAGCTTCCATATTTTGAAGAGGTGGCCGTAGGCGTCGCCTCCCCAGGAAGGAGGATAGCCCGAAGAGAGGAACCCCCTTAACACGAAGAGCGAGAAGAAGAAAACAGAGAGTATAAAGAGGGCCTCACGGATTTTAACGCTTCTGATTTCAACCATCCCTCATCCCATCCCTTTCATCCGATTATTGAGGCGAGGTAGTCGAAGAGGGGTTCGAGGAACGGGAACTCGGGGACCTGAGTGTTATCGGTGACCTTTGCTCCACTTTTGCCGTCATCGGTACCAACAGGCTCCCATTCAAAGAAGTCATCCTGACCGTCTTCGAAGTCCTCAGTCTTCTCGCCTTGCGCGTAAGTGTAGACAACGTTGTCTAAGTATAGATCGAATTGTTTCCCTCCGCTGAATATTCCCCCGGCTTCAATAGAGCTTATGCTCTGGGGAGTGTTCTTAGATTGGCTATATACCAGTTGGCCGTCTATGTAATAAAGCAGGTTTTTAAGCTTGTTGTTATTCGGATTATAAACGACCTCGATCCTGTATGTATGTGGAGACGAGCCATCGCTGGTGGTATATACCGGAGTACTGCCTGAGGGATCACTCGTGCCGGAGAAAATAGCCACCGTCCCGTTCTTCCAGAAGAATCCCCAAGCACGTCCATTGCTGTCCACAAGGGCCATAATAGCCACGTACTGCGTTCCCTGGGTATAGTTGAAGGCGTAAGCGTCCCACTGAATGCTGAGGGGGTACTCGCTGGAGTTAACCTGCCGGTATACATAATAGGAACTGTCCAGGCTGTGATCCCACACGTGGAGCATTTGGCCACTCATTTCAGCACTGCTAACGTTTCCTAACCCCATGAGGACGAGCACGAGCGTTATGATAGGAACTGCAACCTTCACTCTCTCAACACCAACCATATCTCTCACCTCTATTATTTATACCTGGTTCGACTTTAAATAACCTTTAGTCAGACCTTCGAACAATTTATGCTGAGTCAACTTATAAATTTCCCAAGGTCTTTTCATCTCGATCCAGTTCAATTTGGATGAAGGCTCTTCATAAACGCGTTCGCGAGGAGAAGGACAACCACCGTGAACATGAGAAGCGGCCCTATGGTGTAATGGAACAGCGAAAAAGCTCCTTCACCAAGGGTATAGTATAGGTATATGGCCAGAAAAATCCTGGCGAGGTTCAGGAGGTATATCGTGGATACTCCGAAGATGTATTCTCTGAAGTGCCTCCTGAGCTTCGGAATCACAGAGTAGACCACGGTATAAAGGGCTATGCTGAACATCCCGCTACACTGCCAGGTTATCTCGAAGGCTACCCTCTCACTGGGCAGATATATTATATTCCCCAGGAGGGTGTTCTGGATGCCGACGATGGAGAGGAGGCCGTGTATGTTGGACGCTTCCACCTTTATCAGAGGGCCTCCAAACTTGACGCCCAAAACCATGACAACAACGGTTGAAACTATGAGCGAGCCTATGAACATGACAAGCTCAGGTATCTTCGGCAACTTCATCGCCTCCATCCTCCCTTGGCTTTATGAGGCCGTACTCCTCAAGTATGCTCAGGTGGTAGTGGACGGTGGACTTGCTAAGCCCGAGAACCCTGGAGATTTCGCTGAGGGACTTCCCTCCCCTAATCATTTTCAAAATTTCCCTCCTGGTTCTGTTCTCGAGAAGGAACGCCTTTATTGCCTCTTTTCTTTTTCCTGCGGGATAAAAAATATTTGTATTGCCCACCTCTGTCTCATCTACATAACCGGACCTCTTGAGTACCGAGAGGTGCCATCGGGCATTGGTTCTCGAAATTGAGAACGTTGAGACGACGTCGTTTATGGTTGTGTATCCTTTTGCTTTTACGTACTCGTAGATGCCCTTTCTGACCTCGTTCTTAAGGACTTCCCTCGCGGGAAGCATGTAGGCACCCAACGCCAGAATAAGGCCTATCAAAAACTCTCTGAGCCTCTGAACGTGGGGGTTGTTGGAGTTGAGAGCGTATGCAATCGCGCCCGCAGAAGCCAGCGCCCCAACTGCCACACCGGTCAGGGGGATGCCACCTTTGTAGTGCCTTATGATTGCCACAATGAACTCCGCAACTGCCGGGTTTCTTGTGTCAAGATAGAGGGCGCTCGGGTTTATGGAAACAATAACAAGCCTTCCCCTACCGACTCTTAGCTCGCTGACCACGGGGATATCCCCCGAGATAAGAACTGGCTTGGCCTTTCCATCAACGAGGGCTATGCCGTAGGTGTCCGAGTCGTAAGTGAAGGGGGTAAACTTCAGGTCATTGTTCGATGATATCTTAACCAGGCCTATCTCCGTGAAGTTCACGGTTAGGCCAAGTACTCCTAATATTCCCGGTTTATCACTTTCCAGTGTTCGAAGGGTGTTAAGCCCAACTATGAGGGTTTTTCCGGACTTTACTTCCCTCAAAAGGCCCGATGCTCTTTCCCTCATGCTTTCGTTTAGGAATCCATAGTTGAGGTCGAGGGCAAGGATTATGTCACCGTCTCCGCCGAGGGCAACTTTTTCCTTCTCGGAGATAGCCTCGTAGAGGGACATATCTCCCCGATCCGAGTAGAGGTAGATAGCCGTCGCAGTTACTGAAGGTAAAATAAGGGTGAGAATAAAGATTAAGGTGAGTAGCTTTCTTACCATCCCTGGACCACCCCCCTCATGTACCGGAAGATGGCATTGACTTTTATTATCGAGAGCAGGGGGTTATAAAGCACATAGTAGAGAAAGACGGCCGGAAGGTACCTGAAAGCCTTGGCCAGACCATGCTCTATCGCCATTGCAATTGAGCTCATGAGAACCCCCGGAAGGTACTGGAGAGTAAAAACGAGGAAAAAGAGGAACGCCATCACATTAGGAGGTAAGGTGAAATCGAGTATCCTGACGTCGAAAACGTACTGTAGAAGAACTATCGTAGGGAACGATATCATACCAAACACCTGTATAAAGGACAGCAGGTACTCCAGAAGTACAATGTGGGTGAAGAGGAAGAAGCCCTTCTCACCGTATTTTCTGTTCAGTATCATGTCCCTATGCTTGGCAATAACCTGAAGGCCTCCATAGTACCACCGGAGCCTCTGCCTGTAGGTTCCCTCCAGCTGGTCTTGGAATAGGTGTAGACAATGGCGTTTGGCTCGAAGACAGAGTCAAGTCCCGCCCTGTAAGCTATCATACCGAGGTCAAAATCCTCCGCCAGTGTGTCTTTTGGCACCGAGGGGAGCCTCTTGAGGAAGTAGGACTTGAAAGCCGAGAAAGCTCCAGGCACAACGAGGAGCCAGCCGAGATAGGACTGAACCCTCCTGCCAACCTCAAAGGAATGGAGGAACTCTATCTCCTGAAACTTTTCCAGAAGGTGACCTTTTCTAGGAGCGATTCGAATTATGCCGGTTGATACTCCAATTTTAGGCTTCGTGTAGAGGCTTTCCACGAGATACCTCAGGGACGAGCCCGTGCCAAAGTACGAGTCTGCGTCCATTGTGACTATCACGTCGCCGGTGGCCGCTTTTATGCCATCCTCAAGGGCTTTTGCCTTCCCGAGGTTCGTCTCGTGGGAAATTACCTTAGCTCCCCAGGAGGAGGCTATTTCAGCCGTCGCATCGAGGCTTCCATCGTCAACAACTATGACCTCAACGAGGTTGAAGGGGTAGTCCTGGTAGTATATGCTCTCAAGGAGACGCTCTATGTTTATTCCCTCGTTGTATGCGGGAACAACTATGGAAACTTTGGGATAGAGGCGGGGATATTTCGTAGCCCCCTCAGAACTGCGGAAGTAAATGTAAAATATGAAGTATGCGGTGTAAACGAGTATTATGAAAGCACCGGTAAAGTAGAAAAGGTACCTAACGAAAGAATACACTGGATAGTGCTCAATCCCCGGAAAAAGAAACCTTGAAGTTTCCCAGGCAACGTACTGAAGCATGGTGTAGTCTAAGTAGACCAGATAACTGGAGATTATGAATGCCGAGAGGTAAGAGGCTATCTTTCTTCTCATACTTCGAACCACCTGACTAAAGACTTGGTCGGGTAAACTTCGTAGTCAAAGGTTATCTTCCTGAGCTCCACGACACCGTAAGCAGAGAGGCGCTTCAACGTTTCAAGGACGTCGTAGGGAGGCATGTTAAGAGACCTTGCCAGGTCGAGAACCCTAATGCCCGGGTTCATGGTAACCTTTTCCATCAGCTTTGGATGTCTTCCAATCGCCCAAGCTGCCATTCCCTCTATCTCCTTTCCCCTCGGGGTTACGAGAACGTCCCTCTCCCCGAACTCAGAGAGGTCTATAATTTCCGCCTTCCTCGAAATCTTCAGCACGGCTATTGGAAATTTCAGGCGTTTTGGCTCAACACCTAGCTCCTCCGAGAGCTCGCTTAGGGTTGCCCCCACCAAGACTTTCAGGGCATCAGTGAGCTCTTCCTGAAGTTTTCGCGATATGTACCTTGAAATGGGAAACGTGAGTGCCGCTATAGTAAGGATGAGGCCCCATGGGAGATAGCCGAGATAGGCCATAACGAACAGAAGGAGGAAAGCCGTGAGCCCTATAAAGATGGGATTTAAGGCCAGCCTTTTTACTTTTAATTCTATAATCTCTCCGGTGGAAAGCCTGGGCTTTGAGGCCCTGTCATCGAGTCCCTTAATTGCTATGTCCCTGTAAATTGCGGCATAGTTCTCATCCTGTTCAACAAAGGCTCTAACGGGGTTAAATGTCATTAGCACACCGATGCCCCTGCCGTAGTGTGCTTCGGTAATGGCAGGCTCCCCCGTGCTGTAGCGTGCTATTACATCGGCTCTCACGGGCCTGACCACGATGATCTGGAAGCTTGAGTTGTAGGGGTAGAGCTCCCCGCTGTAGTTAATATAAACTTCATCTCCGGATGATTTAATTCTCAGAAGGCTAACCCCCAGGACTTCGTCAAACTTCCTATTCCAGTGTTGGACATATGTGTTAAGGCCAAGAACAAGAACACCACCAACCTCCACGTACTGTTCGAGGGCATCAATTTCATTTTGAGAGAGTCTCCCACCATACGTCCACTGGAGGTTCAAATCAGGTATCCAGACTTCATCGTATTGGGCGAGATACTCAAGGCTGGATAAAGGTGATCTGTCGTCAGGAAGGTCTTTTCCCAGGTAGATGATATCAACTGTAAAGTTGTTCCCCAGGGAGTTGGCCATCATAACGTCATCTACGTCACTGCATACTACAAGTATTCTCGCGGGGGAATAACCTGAAGCCGGAGAAGGAACTAGGAGCAGTAAACTGATTAATATGATAACTAGGGGGCTTACCCTTTTCATAGTCATAGTCTAAGTTGTATTTGTGCTCTTATAATGTTTAGCCACTCCCTCGAACGGCCGATAAATCCTTTAGCATTTAAGGTGCTCCCTGTTGAAGCCGTCGAAAAGTTCGACACGATTGATATAGACATGATAGTCATGAATATCAACGATCTGGCCTGCATCGGGAGAACCCGTTGTGCTCGTTGATTATCCAGCGATTAGAGAACCGGGTGAGAAAGTTTTCTCCGAGATTGCCAAAGATCAAAGCGATATTTGGCGACAACTGCTGTAATACCTGACCTCATCAATGGCTTTGACTAGCCGGAACGGCCATCGGAGTGGTTGAGAAAGGAAGAGCCATGGCAGACAAGAGAATAAGACCCGGTGATGCAATAATAAAGATTCCCAGCTCTGGTATTAATTCCAACGGCTTAACCCTCGCTAGGAGGCTCTTGATTTCAATAGCAATAGCCAACGAGAATCTATGTTAAACCACTGGAGTTAATTGAAAGCGTCGAGAGGGGACTGTTAAACCTCAAGCGCCTGTACAGCCTCTCGCTGGACGAGATGTTCAGGCTCTTCAACATGAGGGCTGACATGGACGCTATAGGCAGGGGATAGGGTGAGAACTTTGGAGTAAGGCTTTAAACTCTCTTCCTAATCTTTTTCGGTGGTTCGATGGAACTCACGATAAAGAAGAAGGCCTTCCTTGAGAACCTTCCCAGGCTCGTTGAGAGGGCCGTAGAAGAATACGGACTCAGGCTGAGAAAGATGGTGATAGAAAAAGACGATAAAGGCTGCTATACGGTTTTAATCACGTATGACTCGGAGTTTCGCCCGTGAGCCTCCTTTAAAGCCCATATTGAGCCTTAACGAGGTCTCTCTTGTCAAAATCAGAATAAGCCCTTGTCGGGGCTCTTCCCGGTTTTCATCTCCCAGAAGCGGCAGGTGTCGGGGCTTATCTCGCTGCCGAGCTTGAACTCTATCAGAATTATCCCGCGCCCCCTGAATGATATCCCCTCCATCTCCCCCTACTTCAGACCAGTCTATGCTTAGAACATTTGCGTGATGGTTTATCCTCGGGCCGTGGAGAGGGTCATCCTCGTAGTAGAGCCCGCTCATGCCATCGCTCGATTGACAAAAGAAGTTCAAAATAAAAGAATTTCTGAGACAGATTTACACACTCCGATAATCACTTACCCACAGGATAGTTCGGCGCCTCGTTGGTTATCAGGATGTCGTGCGGGTGGCTCTCTTTGATGCCGGCGTTCGTGATTATCACGAACTCGCCCTTCTCCTTGAGCTCTTTGATGTTCTTGGCACCGACGTAGCCCATTCCGGATCGAAGACCGCCGACGAGCTGGTAGAGGACGTCGCTCACGCTTCCCTTGTAGGGCACTACTCCCTCAACTCCCTCCGGAACGAACTTCCTCGTTTTCATGTGGCCCTTCTGGTAGTAGCGCTCCGCTCCACCCTTCATCATTGCTCCTAATGAGCCCATTCCGCGGTACTGCTTATAGCGCCTGCCGTTGATTACGACCTCCTTACCGGGGGCTTCCTTGGTCCCCGCCAAGAGCGAGCCGAGCATTACCGCGTCGGCTCCAGCCGCTATCGCCTTAACTATATCCCCGGAGTAGCGGATCCCACCGTCGGCTATGACATGGAGGCTGTACTCCTGCGCTCTGTCGGCTACGAGCGCTATTGCGGTAACCTGTGGAACACCAACGCCGGCCACAACCCTTGTCGTGCAGATGCTCCCGGGGCCGATTCCGACCTTTACAGCATCCGCAAAGGTGAGGTCGTCAACCGCCTTTGGATTGGCTATGTTTCCGACTATTAAATCGGCATCGACGGCTTTCCTTATCTCTTTCATGGCCTTTATCGCCTTGAGGTTGTGGGCGTGGGCCGTATCAACGACTATGACGTCAGCTCCGGCCCTGTCGAGAGCCTTAGCCCTCTCAAGGTCAAAAGGCCCGACCGCAGCGGCAACTATCAGATCCCCGTTCTCATCTCTAACAGCGTTCTTGTACTTTCTGCGCTTCGCCAGGTCGCTCATCGTGATTATTCCCACGAGTTTGCCGTTCTCGTCAACCACTGGTAGCCTGTCTATCCCCTGCTCAAACATCAGCTGAAGGGCCTCCTCAGCCGTCACGCTCTCGGGAACGGTTATTGGCTCGCCGGTCATAACCTCCCTAACGAGTTTCCCCTGCTTTACCGCTATGTCCTTCTTGCTTATAACCCCTACAACCCTCCCGTCCTCAACTACTGGCAGACCGTCTATATCGTTCTTCTCCATCAGGAACAGTGCGTAGTCAACGGTCTCCTCTGGAGAAATAGATATGACATCCTCGACAATGAAGCGCTCGGCTCGCTTTACTTTTTTTACCTGCTCAACCTGCTCCTGAATGCTCATGTTCCTGTGAATTACGCCGAGGCCTCCTTCTCTGGCCATCGCGACGGCCATCTCCCACTCTGTCACTGTGTCCATCGCCGCGCTGAGAATAGGGATGTTCAACCTTATTCTGGGGGTAATCTTCGTCGAGACGTCAACATCCTTTGGCTCGACTTCGGTGGCCTGCGGTATGAGAAGAACGTCGTCGAAGGTGTAGGCCCTGAGAGCATTAACAAGTTTCTGTTCAAATTTTCCCATATTACCCTACCTCCATGACCCTTTTTGACTCGAAAATGGCAAGGGTTTTTAAGGGTTGTGGCGATAAACGAGGGAGCTTACGTTACTGAAGCGGTTGTCCAGAGCCCCTAACAAGACCCAAGCTTCCAAGAAAGAGATCAAAAATGACCGTGGAAAAAGGCTCTTCAACTTCCTCTGGCTTCGGCCCGGAGGATCAAGAAGAGGAGAATCATGAAGATAGTGATATAGTAGCTCACTCTGAAGGGCAGGACACCGACGAGGCCGAGGGTGTAAGCGGCCGTTAAAATAAGGACGAGAAAGAGGAGCACCCGATAAGCCGTTTTACGCTCCATAGACATCACCACGGGCTCGGGAGCGGCCAAGCTCATCACTCTTCAGCTCAGGATTCCTCCTCATAGCCCCTGTATATCTCGAGACTTCTCCTGGCCCGGGCCCTGGGAATGTGGTGGCCCATTATGGCCACTATTTTATCGGCCTTGGCCTTTCCGTGGTGGAGCATTTTGTTCTCCGTCTTGATCTTCTCGATTTTGAACGTGTAGCCGCCGACCTCGACGACCTCGCCAACGGCGAACTCCTCGTTCCTTGGAACCTTGACGCGGAAGGCCTGAGTTATGCCCTTCGGGAGGTAGATGGACACCTTGATGACCTTTGGATAGGTCAGGCTCTCGCCCCAGAGAGTCTTGACTTCCTCCACCCTAGCCCGATTGACGCGCTTGTTCTCGTCCAGCTCTATACCTGTAATCCGAACCTCATCGTCTTCGGTCTCCACGATGTCTCCCACTTTGATTTCCTCGTCCTCCGGAAGCTCCGCGAAGGTTTTGAAGCTGACCTCATGCTTGCTGACCACGAGGGGGACCTTAATCAGCCTGGGAAGCGTAACGTGCCAGACGTTGCCGCAGTCGTTACATCTCAGCGTTAGCTCCCTTCCCCTCTCCCTTATCACCTCAACGTTCTCGCTACCGCACTCGGGACAGACAAATATCTCCTCCATTTTCCTCACCTGTGGGAGAAAAGGAAAGGAGTTTATAAAGGTGCCCTATACCGGGGCCGGCCTGAATTTGCCGAATCCCAAATGGCAACGGGATTGGCAACTCAGAGCTGGCTTCCCTCCTCGGGGTTCTTGATCTTCAACAGCGGGCAGACCTCCATGCACTCCCTGCAGTGAACGCAGGAATCCCAGTCAACCACTATCTTCTTGCTCTTCTCGTCTATGCTCAGCGCGTTTTCAGGGCATTTTCCAACGCAGACGCCACAGCCAACGCACTCGTAGGCGCGTTTGACGAGGTAATAGGCGCTCCACGCTTCTTCCTCGTTCGGCGCTCTGGCTTTCCTCGTCCCGGTCAGGAACTCAACCTCTCCAGCTTTAACGATGTCCCCCTCAACGGTAACCTCGCCGAGGATCGGGGCGACCTCAAGAAGGCGCTTTTTGTTCAATACCGTGTTGAACTCCAGCTCGTAGCCATCTGGCGTTTCCCTTATCTCAACCCTCACCGGCTCCCAGGAGCGCTCCTCAGGAATTTCAACGCCGAGCTTCCTCGCTATTGACTTCTCACCTTTGCTTAACTTCTTCCAGCGCCAGAAGCCGTAGGTAATCCACTCCTCTGGAAGGTTAAGGCGTTTCCTCCAGTAGTCCAGGGCTTTGAACCACTTCTCCCAGAGTTCGGGCTTTTCCCTCTTGAGCCTCTCGAACTCGGCCAAAGAAGCGCTCGGGCAGAGGAAACAGCCTATCCTGTCAAAGCCCCTCTCGTAGAGCGGGTTGTATGGGAGCTTCCTGCTGAAGATGTAGAGCCAGACCTCTATCGCTCTCCAGTGGAATATCGGCGATGCCCCAATCTCGTTGGGCACCCACTCGTTCCTCCACACGCGGGGCTGCTTAAACCTCTTTATGCTCTCGTACTTCCTCTGGCCGACGAACATGAGGACGCCTTTGGGGTAGTTCTCCTTTATAGCTAAAGTTATCGGGCCGAGCTTAGTAACCTTGCAGCACCAGCGGTAGTCCCTTCCGGGCGGTGAGAAAACGTAGAGGGACCTCCAGAAGGCGTCGCCAGCGTCGGCAACTATGAACCTTATTCCCCTCGGCTCAAGCTCCTTCCTAAGCCTCTCCACATACTCCACCGTCTCGGGGAACTCTATGCCAGTGTTGTTGAAGAAGACTGTAAAGTCTCCTCCGAACTCCTCCAAGGCCAATCCAAGAACGGCTAGGCTGTCCTTTCCACCGGAGAAGGCAACCGCCACAGGGAGGTCGGAGTACTTGCTCGCAACGCGCCTCATGAACTCCCTGCTCTTCACGACCTTCTCTTCCAGCGCTATGCTGTTTGCCCTCAGGACGTCCTCCATTGTGGCCTTTCTGCCCTCGCGGTACATAACCATTTTCTGCCTCTTCGGCTTAACACCTGTTCCCCTCTCGCCCCTGATTAAAGCCTCGTAGTCCTTCTTCGCTATTCCTGTGGCAAAGACCTTGCCGTCCTCTGAGACGAGGATTACTTCATCGTTTACCCTTATGCTTGGGTCAGCTTCAAGGACACCCACAGCCAAAAGGTTCGCGCCCCTCTTTATCGGCTCCACTGCGCCTTTATCGACGATCACCCACTTCTTCATTTTCTTTCCGTAGAGCTTCCAGAGTGCTATTGCACCTTCAACCTTTAGGCCAGCCCTCCACCTGAGCTCGATTGGGTCGAACTTCACGTAGCCAAAGATGTAGCCGTCGACTATGATCTCGTAGGCATCGTCCTCGCTCGGAAGCTTGTTGAGGAGGACAATCTTTCCGTCGAGGACTTTGCTTACATCAACTCCAAAGTGCTCCCTAAAGACCGAGCTGATGAACTCGATGTCCTTTTCAAAAGCAAAACGCAGGTCGCCCGGTGGAGTTATGTCAAGTCTAAAAACCCCCTCTTCTCCATGAACGGCACAGGCATCGCCGATGAGCGGGACGTTGCACTTCTCGCACCAGTTTATGTAAGCCTTACCGAGGAATACGGGCCTTCCCATTTCTCTCACCTGGGACGAGAAGGGGATGGGGGTTTATAAGGTAATAGGACGACCGGAGTTTTCTCCTTCCGGTATTGTCCAACTTTTTCCGAGGGAACGTTTATAAGGAAAAATATTAAAAGAGACATGAAAATTTCCTGGTGGTGATGGTAATGGGCTTCGCCGCTGTTGCACTCCTGATACTGGGCGGCTTTCTTTTGCTGCTGCTGGTGCTTGGAGTGAAGGTCATAAGGCCGTACCAGAGGGGCCTCGTGGAGAGGCTCGGAAAGTTCAACAGGATACTCGATCCGGGAGTCCACTTCATAATCCCATTCATGGAGCGCGTTAAGAAGGTTGACATGCGCGAGCACGTCATCGACGTGCCACCTCAGGAGGTCATCTGCAAGGACAACGTCGTTGTCACAGTCGATGCCGTCGTCTACTACCAGATCCTCGACCCCGTTAAGGCCGTTTACAACGTGAGCAACTTCCTGATGGCGATAATCAAGCTCGCCCAGACGAACCTCCGTGCCATAATCGGTGAGATGGAGCTCGACGAGACCCTCTCCGGGAGGGACATAATCAACGCCCGCCTTAGGGAAGAGCTCGACAAGATAACCGACCGCTGGGGCGTCAAGATAACCCGCGTCGAGATACAGCGCATAGACCCGCCGAAGGACATCCAGGAGGCGATGGCCAAGCAGATGACGGCTGAGAGGGAGAAGAGGGCCATGATCCTCCTCGCGGAGGGTAAGAAGGAAGCGGCCATCAGAGAAGCTGAAGGTCAGAAGCAGGCGGCCATCTTAAAGGCCGAGGGTGAGAAGCAGAGGCAGATACTCATCGCGGAAGGTCAGGCCCAGGCAATAAGAAAAGTCCTCGAGGCGCTCAAGATGGCAGACGAGAAGTATCTCACACTCCAGTACATCGAGAAGCTTCCGGATCTGGCCAAGTACGGCAACCTCATAGTTCCCTACGATACCGAGTCACTGATAGGCCTCCTCAGGATACTCCAGAAGGTCAAGGAGACCCCGATACCTCCTGCACCGCCCAGCAACAAGGAAGAACCCCAGGGGACCGAGGGTGATATGGGTTCTGAAGACGTTGAGAATCTCAAAAAGCTGATGGAGTGAGGGTTATGGAAGCCCTCCCCATTTTTCTCCTCATCCTGGGCCTCCTCATAATCATCCTGGACATGATGGTCACGGCCTTCATAACGCCCATCGGCGTGGCCTTCGCGACCCTGGGCCTTTTCCTAGGTTTCGGCATGAACTTCATGGAGAGCTTCGTCCTGGCCCTGATAGCCGCGGTGATGGCTTACATAGCGGTCGGCAGGTACATCAGGAGGGACGTTGAGGACATCGGCGAGAGGGAGAGGAAGTACACCTTCGACCCCGTCGGGAAGGTCGGGAAGGTCGTTAAAGTCGGGGAGGATCACTACCTCGTGGAGCTCGAAGGGGACAGGTGGATAGCCATCAGCGAGGATGACCTCAAGCCCGGTGATAAAGTGGAGGTCACTGGGGTGGACGGTGTCAAGCTGATCGTGAGGAAAGCTAAGCAGTAAAGTTTTAACCCCCCTTTTTCACTTCCTCCGGTGATCGAATGCATCCTGGAGGGTTTCTTGAAATAATCACCGGCCCGATGTTCGCCGGAAAAACCACAGAACTCATAAAGAGGGTCGAAAGGCAGGCCTTCGCCAAGAGGAAGGTCGCGCTCTTCAAGCCGGCAATAGATACCCGCTATTCTGCCGAAGAGGTTGTTGCCCACAACGGGCTGAGCTACGGGGCCTACGTCGTGCCAACGAACGAAGAAGGAGTGGAGCTAATAAGGGAGATAACCCTTAAGGAGGGCCTTGAGGTCATAGGGATCGACGAGGTGCAGTTCTTTCCGATGAAGATAGTAGAGGTTCTCAACGGTCTGGCAGATGAAGGGGTCTACGTCATAGCCAGTGGATTAAACCTCGACTTCAAGGGCGACCCGTTCCCAGTCACCAAGGAGCTCCTTGTGAGGGCCGACAACATAGTATACCTTACCGCCGTCTGCACGGTCTGCGGAAGACCGGCAACGAGGAGCCAGAGGCTCATTGACGGAAAGCCCGCCCCAAGGAACTCGCCGGTCATACAGGTTGGGGGGAGGGAGAGCTATGAGGCGAGATGCAGGGAACACCACATCGTCCCCGAAGGGTAAGCTGGTCGAGGTAGTCCGCTGCAGGGGGCACGAGAACGTAAAAGCAACTCACCGCTCGACCCTGGAGTTCACGAAGGAGAACTACCTAACGCCAAGGGGGGACTGCATAATCTGTATCTCAGCGGACAAAGGAATAAACGACCTGAGCGAGGAGTTCAGGGCTGCCCTTAAAGAGGGGAGAAAGCTCCTGATCAGGATAAAGGTCGGAGGCCTCGTGGACGAAATAACGGCCGAGGGCAGTCCGAACTTGATACTCGACCACCCCCACTCCATGGTCGTGAGGAAGAGTGACTACATAGACGCGAGGACGCTGGCGATAAGGGCCAACAAGGCAGCGAAAGACATAGACAGAAAGATAATAGAGAAGCTCAGAAATCCCCAGACAGAGGCACTCGTGGAACTAATAATTATCGATTCTGACCCGTGAAGGGGACTCCACGTGAAGCCGCTCCTCTTTTTGGTTCATGCCCGCGCAAGTGGGCATTCCAGTACAGATCTGTTCGCTTTTTGCCTAATAGTAACTCGTCATAAAACGAAAAGCATTAAAAAGCCTGCGAGAATCATCAGGATGGGTGAGAGAAATGGCGAGAGTTGAGATTATAGACACCACATTCAGGGACGCTCATCAGTCGCTCATAGCGACGCGCCTGCAGACGGAGGACATGTTAGCCATAGCTGAGAAGATGGACAGAATCGGATTCTACTCAATGGAGGTCTGGGGAGGGGCTACTTTCGATGTCTGCATCCGCTACCTCAACGAGGATCCCTGGGAGAGGCTTAGGCTGTTGAGGGAGAGCATAAAGAAGACCAAGCTCCAGATGCTCCTCCGCGGTCAGAACGTTGTCGGCTATAAGCACTACCCCGACGACGTGGTCGAAAAGTTCGTGGAGCTGGCCCATAAAAACGGGATAGACATATTCAGGGTTTTTGATGCCCTCAACGACGTCAGGAACATGGAGGTAGCGATAAGGAAGGCCAAGGAAGTGGGAGCGGAGGTTCAGGGTGCAATAGCCTACACGACAGGGAAGGTTTTCACGCTCGAGTACTACATGAAGAAGGTTGAAGAGCTGCTAAAGCTCGATGTCGATGTCATAACCATAAAGGACATGGCTGGCCTTCTGACGCCCTGGAAGGCCTACGAGCTTGTCAGCGAGATAAAGGAGACCTACGGCGTTCCGGTCAACGTCCACACCCACTCCACGACTGGAATGGCGGTTGCGACTTACATGAAAGCCGTCGAAGCTGGAGCGGATTACATAGACACAGCCATAAGCCCGCTCGCCTTTGGAACGGCCCAGCCGGGCATACAAACGGTATGGCACGCCCTTCCTGAGGCCGTTGGCTCTCACCTCGACCGCGAGCTCATCCACGAGGTCTCGCGCTACCTCAAAAAGCTCCTGGACGAGAAGTACTCTGGATTACTCCACAAAGAGGCCCTCATGGTCAACCCCTACGTTCTCAAGTACCAGGTTCCCGGTGGGATGTACTCCAACCTGATAAGCCAGTTAAGGGAGATGAAGGCCCTAGACAGGCTCCAGGAGGTTTTGGAGGAGATACCGCGCGTAAGGGAAGACCTCGGCTGGCCGCCGCTGGTCACTCCAACAAGCCAGATTGTGGGCACCCAGGCGGTTCTCAACGTCCTTTTCGGCAGATACGAGCGCATAACGGAAGAAGTCAGGAACTACATCAAGGGCCTCTACGGCAGGTCGCCAGCGGAGGTAAATCCAGAGCTGAGGAAGCGCGTCCTCGGCGACGAAGAGCCGATAACAGTTAGACCCGGTGAGCTCCTTGAACCCATGCTGGAGAAGTGCAGGGAAGAGCTTGAGAAACTCGGCTACCTCGAGAAAGAGGAGGACGTTCTGACCTACTGCCTCTTCCCACAGATCGCCAAGGAGTTCTTTGAGAGGAGAAAAAGAGGAATAAAGACTTCCCCAATGCCACCGGGTGCTCAAAAGCTCAAGCTCTACGTCAATGGAGTCGAGTTTGAGGTGGGGATTGAGGGCGTTGATTTGAGCGCGCTTAAATACTTGCCCCAAATAGCAGGTTCGGCTCAGACTCACACAACAGCTTCATCCATTGGCACGATGCCAGTTTCTGCCCCAAGTGTTCCTTCGCCTGTTCCCACCCCAGCTCCGGTCGCTCCTGCCGCGCCAGCGGCGCCGACTCCAACTCCAGCTGGCGAAGGCGTCGTCACGGCTCCAATGCCGGGCAAGATTCTTAGAATATTAGTCAAAGAAGGCGAACAAGTAAAGATGGGCCAGGGGCTGCTCATCCTCGAGGCCATGAAGATGGAGAACGAGATTCCAGCGCCAAAAGACGGTGTGGTTAAGAAAATCCTCGTGAAAGAAGGCGACACCGTAAACACGGGCGACCCACTAATGGAGATCGAGTAGCTACTCCTCTTTTCTCCCGTTTATCAGAACTATGTCTTCAAAGAATATGTGTCTCTTAGCGATAACCCTCGCAGTCAATCCGACTTTTTCCAGCCTTTTTAGTGTTTCCTCAACCCCTGTTATCGAGCTCTGGACTATCTGAACGACCCCGCCCGGTTTGAGGTAGTGCGGCACCTCATCTATGAACCTATCTAGGACTTCCCTTCCGCTTTCTCCACCGACGAGGGCCAGATCAATGAGCTGCTCCGGTTCACCGGGCAGGTAGGGAGCGTTGAAGGTTATCAAGTCAAATTCTCCCTCTACGTCCTCGAAGAGGTCACTGAGGCGGAACTCAACATTGTTAATACCGTTCAGTCTGGCGTTTTCTTTGGCCAGCTTTACCGCAATGGGGTTGATGTCAACACCGAGTACATAGCGAGCTTTCCTCGCCATCAAGAGCGCTATCAAACCTGTTCCCGTGCCCATATCAAGGGCAACGTCACCGGGCTTTACGGCGAGATTCTCCGCGAGCAGAAAGGTGTCTTCCGCGGGTTCGTACACCTGTGGGTGGAGCTTGAGCCTCAGGCCTTCATATTCCATGATCATGGTTGATAAAAGGAAAAGAGGGTTTATAGCCATGTCTATTTATTCCGGCCTGTAAAAGCGCTCCTCAAACGTCAGGAAGTCGGCCCATGAGGCGTGGGCAAGGAACTTGTAGCGCAGGTTGGGCCTGTCGTTTTCAAAGGCATCCTTCTTGTGGCTGTACCCCACGACCTCACCCACGAAGAGCGTATGGTCGCCGTAGGTTCTCTTATCCACCACGCGGCACTCGAGGTTGGCTATGGCCTCCTTTATGCTCGGCGTTGAGACCGCCTTTGATGGAACGAGGGTGACGTTCATCTCCCTGAGCTTGGAGGGGCCGCTCTTGGTTCCCGCTATCCACACGTCCCTAAGCATGTCCAGTCCCGGGACGCTAACCACGAACTCCCCGTACCTCTTCACGAGCCCGTGGGTGTAGCGCTTTGGGGATATTGCAACTCCAATCAGGAAAGGCCTGTGAGATAGCACTGTGACCCAGTCAGCGGCCATGACGTCCACTTCTTCCCCCCTTCCGGAGACTATCAAATAGGTCCGCATCGGGTACATGAGGCGATACATGCCTACCACCGGGGACACATACCCGCTGGTTGTTAAAAGGGTTGAGTCCTTCTCAGAATCCGCTACATGCGGAATGAACTTGATAGTGAGGCCGTAGTAGCTGGACACGAAGAAATCTTATGATGAAGTTCTGAACTAATCGGATTCTTTGAAAAAACCAAATTATTACGGAAGTAACGGAATAATCAAGGAGTTCCTCAGGTTTTTAGGCTTTTGCAGGATTTTTCCGAAAAATTTAAATTGACAGTGGCACACATCTCGATGCATCATTCAATACTGAGGTGAACAGATATGAACGAAAAAGTCGTTGTATCTTTGGTCGTTGCCCTGTTAGTGGCTTCAGTGTTAGCAGTTCCAACAACGGCCCAGGGACCAGATATGGTCAAGGTGGTTGTGACCGTGGACAAGGCAAAGTTCAACCCGGCGGGCATACCTAAAATCGGTGGCCACGTGGTTTACCGGTTCAAGCTGATTGACGCGGTGGTTCTCGAAGTTCCGGCAAACGCTATAGGAAAGCTCAAGAAGATGCCGGGCGTTGAGAAGGTCGAGTTCGACCACCAGGCGATTCTCCTTGGAAAACCACCGGGAGCCGGAAAGCCGAAGCCATCACAGCCCGCCCAGACAATTCCCTGGGGAATCGAGCGCGTTAAGGCTCCAGAAGCATGGAGTGTGACCGACGGCTCGACCAACGGCGTTATTCAAGTTGCCGTCCTCGACACCGGTGTTGACTACGATCACCCCGATTTGGCAGCTAACATAGCCTGGTGCGTGAGCACGCTCCGCGGTAAGATCTCCACAAAGCTCAGGGACTGCCAGGACCAGAACGGACACGGCACCCACGTCATTGGAACAATAGCGGCTCTCAACAACGAGATTGGAGTAGTTGGCGTTGCTCCTGGCGTCCAGATTTACTCGATAAGAGTTCTGGACGCGAGCGGAAGGGGCTCATACAGCGACATAGCGATTGGAATTGAGCAGGCCATCCTCGGTCCCGATGGAGTAGCTGACAAGGACGGCGACGGCATCATTGCGGGCGATCCCGACGATGACGCCGCCGAAGTCATAAGTATGTCCCTCGGTGGCTCAGCTGACGACAGCTACCTGCACCAGATGATACAGGAAGCCTACAAGGCAGGGATAGTTATAGTTGCAGCGAGCGGCAACGAAGGCGCTTCAAGCCCGAGCTATCCGGCGGCTTACCCGGAGGTCATAGCCGTTGGAGCTACCGACAGCAGTGACCAGGTTCCGTACTGGAGCAACAGGCAGCCGGAAGTCAGCGCTCCGGGTGTTGACATTCTCAGCACTTACCCGGACGACAGCTACGAGACCCTCATGGGGACCTCTATGGCGACCCCGCACGTCAGCGGTGTTGTTGCCCTCATTCAGGCGGCTCACTACCTCAAGTACGGCACTGTGTTGCCGGTTGGAACCTTTGATGACATGAGCAAGAACACGGTCAGGGGAATACTGCACATTACAGCAGACGACCGCGGGCCAGCAGGCTGGGACGAGGATTACGGCTACGGTATCGTTAGGGCCGACCTTGCAGTCCAGGCAGCCCTCGGTTGACTTCCTTTTTTCTGCCCTTTTTCTGCTTTATATTGCAGAAAAGCCTTGCAGGTTCTCAGAAAGCAGGAAAGAAAAGGAAAATCACTTCTTCCACTCTGTGTAGCCGCAGCGGCCGCAGCTCCAGCGGTCCTTGTGGTTGGCCATGAAAACGCCCGGCCCACAGCGCGGGCAGAACTTGTTCTTCCTGACGACCTTACCGCCCTTGACCTCGTAGAGCTTCCACTTCTGGCTGGTCTTTTTCTTCTTGGCCATCTACACCACCTCACTCCTCCTTCTTTTCGATCAAGCCGTCGCGAAGGAGTATGTACTCGGGCTCGATGTAGAGCATCCTCTCCCTCGTCTCGTAGGCCTTGGCGTAGCCCTTGGAAACGTTGCTTCCAAAGTAGCTCCTGATGTACTGGAGGACGGTCGTGTTCGGGTCGAGGTCGAGCATGGCAGCGAGCTTACCCTTCACCGCTTCCCTGCTCGGGGTAGGCTCGCCCTCGTGTATGATGTCGAAGTATATTTCCTTCCTCCCGAGGAGCTTGTTCTCCTTAATCTCGGTCACCTTAATCTCCATTTCGAACCACCTCCATCCTGGATAAGATGCGCGCACACCTGCGCTTGCATTCGGGTGTTACCTTTATAAGCACTACCCCCTCGTCGGGTTGACCGTAGAGGACTACCGAACCGGTGGGGGCGTAAAGTACGGCCGGAATGGCCGCCAGATCCTCCTCACCGTTCACCTTGATGTGAACACTCCGCCCTCTAAGGGCTATCCCGACACCTTTTCTGACGGCGTTTAATAAAGCTTTCGTCACGGTTCCCGGAGGATTTTTAACCGTCAAAACAACGGCATTTGAATCCACATCGGGGTTATAGTCCCTTCTTTTGGTTCTATGATCGTAGACCGCTAGGTTGGGTTCAATCCCCAATTTCAGAACGTTCTCCGTTACAACGTCCCCTACAGTCACTAAAAAAGCTCCCTTTATCCTGTCCTTGATTCTCAGATAGGGCTCCGGGATCTTCCCCCGGATGAGCTCGCCGAGGGGTTCCTTAAGCTCCTCTCTGAGCTGAGGGGTTAGAAGAAAGTAAAAGTCCGACATTTCATCTCACGCGGATTGCGTACTTTCCGGGCACTTTGGCAGCCTCGGGTATGCTCTCCCTGAGCTTTTTAGCTATCCTGCTCTCCGTGTCAATGATTATAACGAGATCGAACCACTCGTCGCTTAAATCCCTGCTCCCGCAGACGGGACAGCGGTCTTCGGTCGTTATGTAGTGGCAGTGCCTGCATGCTCTTTCTTTGGCCATGGATCACTCCTCCTTAGCTTTCTTTTTCTCCTTCTCTATCCAGTCCCTTTTACCGAGACCAGGCTGTCTCATGGTTAGGCCGATCTTGTTCTCCCTTATGACCCTGCTCTTGACGCTTATCGCTATTATCCTCGCCCTGACCTCGTCGCCAAGCTTTAGGATCCTCTTGGTTTCCTTACCAACGAACTGCTTGTTCTTCTCATCGAAGACAACGTAATCGTCCATGAGCTGGCTGATGTGAACCAAACCGTCCATCGGGCCGATTCTGATGAAGGCACCGTAGGGGGCGACGTCTATGACCTCGCCCTCCACAACTTCATGCATCTCCGGCTTCCAGACGAGAACGTTGAACACAGCCTCGTGGTAAGTGGCACCATCACCGGGGACTATGACTCCATCGCTGATTTCCTCGACGTCCATAACGGCCAAAACTACTCCCTCGTCTCTATCGTAGATACCCTCGTAGGTCTTTCTCAGGACTTCCTTAGCTGCCTCCTTTGGATCCATTGTGAACATTCTCGGCGGAATCCTGACGACGTCCTTAACCTTCAGGAGCTTGTACATGTCGTTACCTCCCAAATAAAGGATGAAAAGAGGTCACTCCTTCTTACCGAACTTCTCCTTGTAGAGCTCTATGGCGCGGAGTATTTCTTTCTTGGCCTCCTCGGCGTTGCCCCAGCCCTCAACGGTGGTGACCTTGCCCTGGAGCTCCTTGTACCTCTGGAAGAAGTGGGCTATCTCGTCGAGGAAGGCCTTCGGAACATCGTCGATGTCCTTCCAGTCCTCGAAGTACGGGTCCTCGACCGGAACTGCCAGAACCTTCCAGTCTTTATCACCGGAGTCCTCCATCTTCATTATGCCTACGGGCCTGGCCTCGATTATGGTGAGCGGGTAGACCGGCTCGCGCATTATGACCATGATGTCGAAGGGGTCGCCGTCGTCGTACCAGGTCTGTGGGATGATTCCGTAGTCGACCGGGTAGAAGAACGGGCTGTAAAGGACGCGGTCGAGCTTAAGGAGTCCGGTCTTCTTGTCGAGCTCGTACTTGTTCCTGCTCCCCTTCGGGATCTCTATGAGAGCGTACACAACGTCAGGAACGTTTGGTCCGGGCTCAAGCTCGTGGAACGGGTTCATCTCTAACCACCTCTTTTACCTTTCAGAAACTACTACCTATGGCTTTTAGGTTGGGCTTTTAAAGTTGTTGGTTAAAAGAACCTAAAAAAGTCAAGAAAGAAGGGCCTCAGCTGGCCTTTTTCCTCCTGTACTCGTAGGTTACATCACCATCAACTATCGCATAGACGTCGTAGTCACCTTCAACGTGATGAACCACAGGCCTGTCAACAAGATCAAACACCTTCTCAAGATCACCAACGGACTTGAGCTCGACGGGATCGCTTTTGCCACCGTCCTTTGGTGTGCCCTCAACTATGAACTTCCTCAGATTTGAGAGCTCATCTTTCGGCTTCCTTTCCCTTCTCCCATAGAAAAAGCCCAGCGGCGGAAGGAAAAACAGGAAGGCCATCGCCGGAAACACTTTTCTGGCGGTCGAAACGCTGACGTCTTCCCAACCAACGCCGATGTGGTTTGGGGTCTCGTCTACATTTCTTACAACCTTGGTGTAATCCTTAGTTAATCCAGTGAAGAACAGCATTCCGGAAGAGTCCCTCTCAAGGTCAATCCTCTGCTTAAAGGGTTCTCTGCCGGGTACGTTAACCTGAACGTCAAGGTAGGTATCACCCGAGGCCCGGTACAGTCCAGTGCCGCTCCTTACATCGGCAAGGTCATCCTCAAGGGCCAGAACGTTGAAGGTCACCGGTATGGAGAACGAACCCGTAAAACTGTCGCTCCACGAGTCCAGTGTGGTGTTAATTAGGTAAATTCGCTTTTTTCCAGAAGTAACGTAGTAGTCAGCTCTGAGGGTTGCCTTGTAACTGCCAGCGGCCCCGGGGCTGGTAGTGTAGGTGTAGTTCCCCCGGATCAAGGAGGTTATCTTCTCGGGATAGTAGTTCAAACTGGTTCCATTTTTATATATCCCACCCGAGAAGAACCCGGAGTTGCTCATACCGGCCTTTTCGGTGTAAAGTGTTTTGTAAGTAGCTCTCACAGTGGAGGGCTGCCTTGAATAAGCGGCCAAAGAATACGCCCCAAAAAAGAGCGCCATTCCAAGTGAGGCCACGACCATGGCCTTGATGAGGTTTTTTCTCTCAATATGAATCCTTTTCATAAGTTAACACTCTCCAGTAAGCTTTCAGAAAAACGAAAGGTATCACGGGTCATCCCCGCCTTCGCAGGATACGGATACATTGAGACCGTTGCTGACGATTCCATAACCCTTGATCTCCGCCCCATTGTTCAGGGGGTAATCCCCACACGATGTGAACTCCTGCTGGTTACCGTTGTTGACCCTCGTGAATATCATCACGTCTATGTGCTCGCTACCACCGGCGGGAACCGTAACGTTCCACTCCATTTTGGTTGCGGGCATGGAGTAGCCATGGCCACCACCGTTAGCGGGGCTGAAGCTGTAGCTTCCGCTGCTGGCGCTCGTTTCTGCCAGGCTCACGTTGAACTCCGCTGGAATAGTGTCCGCTATGGTGAGGTCAAGGTCTTCGCCTGCTGGATTCGTCACCTCGATCCGGAACGTCCACCTCTGGAAGGTCTTCATGGGTATGTCGCTGGTGTTCCCCGAGAGAAGGGTCTTATTGATGGTGGGATCGCCAACAACCACGATCTTTATGGGACACGTGGATATTGATGCGCCTCCTCCATCCCACACAGCTCCCATGCTCACGGGGACCACATACTCCCCGGGGGCTACGTTGCCCGCTATAACATACCCCTGAAACGTGTGTTCCTCACCGGACACCAGCGTTACCGGATTGCCGTCGTCGGTCTCTATGGACACATCCAGTCCTCCGGGCAGACCCGAATAGTCCGGGTAAAGCGTTATGCTCACAGGTTCATCCTCGAGCAGGTTGTTAGTTACATTAAGGGCGTCAAAGTACAGGTAGGAATTCGCCCTTAAGGTCACGACGGCGGCGTAGCCACCATCACACGTGAATCCCAGGTATTCCTTATCGTGGGGCACTACGGTAACGGCCACTTCCCTCGTGGAGCTGTAGCTCCTGAAGTTGCCGCTCGAACCAACCACGAGCAGGGTTCCCAGAACCAGCGCAATAAAAATAAAAGTCATCCTCATATCAATCATCTCCTGCCAGTTTGCTTAGGAGGCTTCTCCTCCCGATTCTGATTCTCAAGATGTCCTCTCTGCTTATCTCAGCGAGATAGGAGAAGGCCAGCAGCACAGCGGTCAGCTCCAGGGCGTAAGCCAGGAGAGGGAGGTAGGGGTTTAGGGCATAGAGGAACCCAATCACTGTCTCGGGCAGTATCGCGGGATAGGTTCTCACATAAATTTCCTCTCGGTAGATCCTCGTATCCTCTGGAACCGAGACCTTCACGCCCAAGACGTGGGAATCTCTCCCACCAACTGTGAACTCGTTCTCCTCCAGGAGCTTGATCCTGTCTCCCTTAGGCTCGACAAAGTAATGGAAGGGGTAGAGGGCGTTGTTTTCCACGCTCAGATTCTTCTCAAAGGTGCTCCCGGGAAGGTACCAGCCCTCCCTCTGGCCTCCAGCGAGGGTTGACGAGTAGGTGAACGCCAGAGTCCCCCACGATGCAACTGTGATGAAGAGGAAACCAGCCACTATTGAAACCGCTATCAAAGCGTAGACAGTACTTGCCCTGATCTTCAGGTATCTCCTTCCTTTTCCCTTCTTATGTCTCTTTTTTCCTCCCCCCGAGCCCGAGAAGGTTATAAAGACGCCGAGAAGCAGAATGAGAGCTATGGCATAGACGTTGGTAAGCCTGCCCCTAACTGATTCTATAAACGAGCCCCCTCCCCTTATGACGAGCGGATGCCCAAAAAGCGTCACCACTTTTCCTATCACGTCGGCCTTTTTGACTATGGGGTAACCTCCATCCTGCTGATCCGTGGCGACGTTGTTGTCACCTTTGGTTATGTAGCCGGCTTCTGTAACGGCGAATATTCTATGGACGGTCCAGCCGTCCCGTCTGTGAAAGACAATAATATCACCGACTTCCCCGCCCTTTGAGAGCGGGTTAATGAAGAACAGATCCCCCTTGTTTATCGTTGGGGTCATGCTCTCGGAATAAGCGTAGGATAAAAAAATGGGTCTGTCAAGGAGGAAACCAACGACTGAGGCAATCAAGATAACCACAATCACAGCTGTTATAATGCCTTCTATCAGTTTCCTCATCCTCAACATCCCTTTAAAGATTAACAAAGTGGGGGCAAAGGCCCCGGAAAGAAATCACGGTGCACATTCACCTGCGTGTGCCTCAAAGCTCATCTGGAACTGATCCATGCCGAGGGCGGCGTCGGTGTTGTCAAAGATCATGCCAACGGGTATGGGGTTACCGTGCTCAACTGTGAACTCTATGTTGTCGGCAGGTCCCGCTATAGGGTTGGTGTAGTTGCCCGCGAAGATGAGGACGTTGTCGTGGTAGGTCTTTATCTTAACACAGATCGGGTAGTCGGTCTGGTTGTTCTCCCAGAGCTCGTTGCTTACCTGGAACATCTCCTCAAAGACGTAGGTGGTGTTCGGGCTCATGCCGTTTCCGCCGTTGTGGTTCGGGTTCCACTGGCTTATGTCCACGTAGAGCTTTCCAGCGTCGTAGGTTACGTAGGGCTGCAAGGCGGTCAAATCAATAAGCTCGTTGTCGTCTGAGACAACCTGGAATGATGCAGACCTATCTGCGGCATAGTACCTGAAGTTGGCACCGGCACCGACTGCCAGGAGCATTCCAATCATAAGGAAGGCCAGTCCAAATAGTTTATTCATCTTTCATTCCTCCTTCACTGGCTCTCTGGCTGTCCGCACTTGCCAACGAGTTCTGCTGGCTCGGTGCCGAGTCTGTAGGCTTCAATATGTATTACCGCGTTGTTGATCGTGCCTGGTGCGTCGTTTCCAACGGTGAAGTCCATGCCAACGCTAACTGCGTCGCCGTTGTTTACAACGAAGCACACGTCGTTCTTCGCCATGTCGCTCGCGTAAACCGTCTGACCGGTTGCACTGTCGTGTATGTCCATGTCAGCTCCGTAGAACTGAATAACTGAGTTGTCGCTGGTTATCCTGACGACTATGCTCATGTTTTCCTCCCACAGGTCGTTGCTCACGTTGAATACCTCGTCAAAGTTGTACTCTGAGTTCGGGCTGAGGCCGTTTCCGTATCCTGGCCAGTTCGGGTTTTCCGGGCTGATGTCAACCACGAGAACGCCGCCATCGTTTATGTACGCGTAGGGCTGCACTGGAGTCAGGTCGATGAGCTCGTTGTCATCGCTGACTATCTCCCAATGCACGCTCCTGTCCGCGTTGTAGTCCCTGAAGTTGGCTCCTGCCCCTAAAACGAGGCCAAAGGCCACCAACAGGCCAAAAATTCCCAAAGCAATATTCTTTCTCAATTTTTTCGCCTCCGTTTGGAGGCATCATGGAACAGGCCACGGTTGTGAGTGCTGGGTCTTCAAGAGACCTGCTTAAATTCCGCGGCACTCATTTGCCACATCAACTGCACCATATAGATGCCCCTTGGCGGGCAACCATTACGGTCGCGCCACAGTTGGTTGGACCCCGGGATATATATGAAGTTGGGGGTTACCCGGGGGTAACGCCACGTTACTCGCCATTACCATCAGGTTTTTTAGGTCTTTCCTTATCCACAGGCCTCAGAACCCGGTAGGTTTTTTCATGCTGAACCACTGCAACCAAGAAGTAAGTAAGTGAAGCAAACAGGAGTAGAAAGTTGCCGAACCAAAGGGCAGTAAGGGCAAAGATAAAGGAGATGCCCGCGTAGAAGGTACTCCAGCTTATGTCGTTTCTCCCAACAACTTCCATGTAGAGGGTGACGTTGTCGGGAACCCGGAGGAGCGTTATCACTCCGCGCTCGAAGGTCAAAACGCCTTCACGCTCAAGTTTGGGTATGTGGGTCTGCATGAGGCTCACGTAGACGCTCTTCCTGTGCTTCCTGTCGGTGTTTCCCTCTTTCTCCGCGATGTATTCGACTACCTCCCTCAGCTCGGCCCTGCCGTTCCTCATCTGAAGGAACTTAATAAGAAGCATCCTCCTCTCGTTTCCAAGGATCACGTTGGAGGGTGCGTTGCTGATCAACTCGCTCACCTCAACCGGTAATGCTTTCTTCTGTTGTATCTTCCGCCGTTGTAGAAGGTCTCGACCACACCGTTCAAGACGAGCTTTCTGAGAACCCTCTCGACCTTCTGCCTGGTGCAGTCAATGCCCATCTCGTTCAGAAACCTTGTGATAAACGCAACACTAAGAGGCCCCCTTCTCTGGAGAAGGAGCCTGATCTCACGCTCAAGGTCTACCGTTCCATTCATAATTTCTCACCGCCTATATTCACTCTCAGTCTGATTAAAGCGCCAGAATCTTAACAAGACAAGTTACTAAAATTCCACCTAACTCTACTAGGAGGTTCTCCTTAAAAGGCTTCCTAAAAAGTTCGATTTCACGGCTTTTTGTGCCGAAATAAGATTTCTCAGAGGATTTTTTGGAGAAAAACCCAAAGCTTGAGAGCTCTTCAAAGAATAAGGAGTGCCTTCAAAATTTGCCGACAGGACTGAAGAGCACGGCTAAACCGACTTTGAAAAGGCCAGAGATAACGCAAGAAACCAGCAACATTCTGAACGTGATCTAGGGGTCAGCGGAAAAACCAGGGGAATACCCAAGGGCACAAGTTATGATGAAAGGTAGAACACGGGGTTCGAAATTCGTCTGGAGCCCAGTTGGATGGTAGCCCCGCGGGGATTCGAACCCCGGTCGCGGGATCCAGAGTCCCGCATGCTTGGCCGCTACACCACGGGGCTGTACCCGTTGATTAGGTGTCGGGTTGCCTTTATAAATTTTATCCTGCGGAAAGGCATTTATACCTCCGATTACCAACATGCTCTGATGAAGGATATGGACTTCGCCCTTTTCATGGAGAGGTACGGCTACAGGTTGCTTATGCTGATAACGGTCTCTGTTATACTGGGTATAGTCCTGGCACCGTTCATCATGACGTTCTGGGCCTTCAGCAGCGATGGCTTGGCGGTTGCAGTTTCGGCGGTTATAGTCCTTGGCATAGGTGTACTCCTCATGTCGATCCCGAAGTTCTGGGACTTCGCCGACAAAATGCGCCACACCCATATTTTGGAGGACTGGAACGAGAAAGATGGTGGTTAAGAAAGTTGGCAAGCCTGATGAGTTTTAACCCACGATCAGGGCCAACTGGAGCTTAGACCAGTAAAAACATGCGGATTTTGATAAAACTTCTGCCCGGCAAAAGTTTTTGATGGCAGTTTACTCCATGGAGCGCTCAACGGAAGCTGGAAAATTAAGCATGGAACCCTTAAGAGCTGGAACTAGATAGTGTTCTTTCAAGGCTTCAGAAACAGGTTGTGGTGCGGTGGCCGGGATTTGAACCCGGGTCACCGGCTTGGAAGGCCGGTGTCCTAGACCAGGCTAGACTACCACCGCATTACAAAAGTGGTGGGGCGAGGGGGATTTGAACCCCCGACACCCGGATCTTCAGTCCGGCGCTCTCCCAGGCTGAGCTACCGCCCCACGCCCAAAGATAAAAGGCCAGAGTGGATTTATAAATCTTGCGGTGGGTTACCAGAGAAGGACATCAAATCTTAGGCTCGACCGCGTAGACAGTCCTGTCCTCTCCTATACCCTCAATGAGCCCGCGGTGTCTCCTCACGCAGCTCTCGCACTCGCCGCAGTGTATCGGCTTTCCGTCCTCAGTGAAGCCCCTCGGCATGTAGCAGGAGTTGGAGTACTCGTACTTGGCGTTTAACTCTTTCAAAAGCTTCGCTATCCCCTTCTTGTCGAGGTTGATGAGCGGGGCAACGACCTTGACCTCGCTTAGCGTTCCATATTTCAACATCTCGTTCATTCTCTCCACGAACTCAGGAGTGTTGTCCGGGAAAGTTGCTCCTTCCTCTGCGTTGAAGCCGACTATTATATCCCCACCGCCGAGGGCATCCAAAAGCGACGCCGCGACCGATATTAGCACAACGTTTCTCGCTGGAACCCAGACGCTCTTGGCAGTTTCCTGAGCAACACTCATGTTTTCAAGCTCCTGAGCGGTAACTTTAGGCGTCTCCCCGCCTACAAGGGTCGTTCCGCGGAGCTTCGAGAACTCCTCAAGGAAGTCAAGCCTGATTATTTTCAGCGGGACGTTCAATTCTTTCGAAAAGAACTCCGCCACCCTGTTCGTCACTTTCTCCTCGTTGCTGCCGTAGTTGACGGTGAGCATTATTACCTCGTCGTAATTCCTCTTCGCCCAGTAGAGGCAGGCCGTTGAGTCCAGCCCGCCGGAGAACAGAACAACGGCGCGCTTCATTCAACCACCTCCGGGAGCAGTTTAATGTTAAGTTTCCTCGCGCGGTTTCTAAGCTTTTTGTCGTAGGTTGCAAGGGCGCCGACGTCTTTGGCAATCGCAAGGATTACGGAGTCAACATAGTGCGCCAAGCTAAGGCTCTGTAGAAGGTTAAAGCCCTCAAGGAGGTACTGCCTGTCGTCCACAAGGGAAGTTCTTGGATCAAAGAGTATCTGCTCAATGAGCTCTCGGGCGTCCTCATTGCTGAAGCCGAGCTTCCTGAAGTTCCAAACGGTCTCGTAAACCACTATCGTTGGCACGATCCAGCGGTCGAGGGAGTGAATGAGGTCCATGGCGCTCCTGTGGTACTCGGAATCTTCAACTGCAGCATATATGAAGACGTTGGAGTCAATCACGGCTCCCATGACATTTCCTCCTCCATGACCTCCTCTGAGATCATCTCAAGCTCTTCCGCGGTTAGTTTTCTCCCGAGTCTGAAAGTTTTCCACTTTTTCCTTGCCCTTTTGATGACTATCTCGTCCCCCCTCAGCTCAACAGTGAGGTACTCCCCTTCCTTTATGCCGAGGGCCTTCCTGATCTCAGCGGGAATCGTTATCTGATAGTTCCGGGTGACCTTCGTAATCGGCATAGTAGCTCACCATAGTATAGTATGTTTTCCTACTAGATAACTCTTTTGCTCACTCGAGGGCGAGGCCGACGATGTCTTTCACTCTCGAAAAGCCCTCCTCCTCAAGGTACCTCTCAATCCCCTCGTTTATCTCCCTGAAGACCTTCCAGCCGCGGAGGGAAACGGCCGTTCCTATCTGGAGCGCCGAGGCCCCAGCGAGGAGGAACTCGACCGCGTCCTGCCAGGTGGTTATGCCTCCAATCCCGATGACCGGGATGTCAAGGGTTCTCGCGAGGTCGTAGACCGCCCTCAGAGCGACGGGCTTAACCCCCGGCCCGGAGTAGCCCCCAACCCTGTTGCTGAGGATTGGCCTCCTCGCATAGATGTCAATCGCTATCGCCTTCAGCGTGTTAATGGCAGAAACACCATCTGCTCCAGCCTTTTCAGCCGCAAGGCCGAGCTTCGTTATATCGTCGGTGTTTGGGGTGAGCTTCGCTATGACGGGCTTATCAGTGGCATCCTTGACGGCTTTAACAACTTCGTAGACGTTCTCCGGTTTCTGGCCGATCTCCATGCCGTAACCTTTCGCGTGAGGACAGCTGAGGTTGAGCTCAAAGGCATCTGCAACATCGCTCAGCTTTTCAGCGAGAAAGGCAAACTCCTCAGGTGTTCCGCCGAAGATGGAAACGATGAGAGGGAAATCAAAGGTATAACCATCAACCATCTCAAGGAAGCCCTTCCAGCCCGGGTTTGGCAGTCCCATAGCGTTTATGAGGCCGTAGGGGAGCTCCACTATCGTCGGGTTGTCGTAGCCCTTCCTCGGCTCGATTCCAATTGATTTCGTTACAACCCCACCCGCTCCTTCTTCATGAGCGCGAATCCACTGCTCAGGCACCTTGTCGTTTATTCCGGATGCGAGAATGAGCGGGTTCTCGAACCTTATCCCGAAAAGCTCGACCTCAAGGCTCACCATTTTGACACCTCAACATCAAAAGAGCGCAGGCCTATTAAGTTTTTGCCCAGGATTTTAGAGAAGTATTTTTAGTGGCGGCGGGCGCGCCCGGGGGTGGGGACCCTCCTCCAGCGGCTTCCACCGGGGCTCGCTCACCCCCGCTACCCCGGGAGCGCCGCACGTCCCGCCTACCGCTGCTCCCTTCCGGGCCTGGCGGGGTTCGGCGGGCAAAGGACGTTAGTCCGGCCCTCCAGCCGGACCTCGTCCACCGTCGGCCCCCCGGGACGAGGGCTCATCGTTGTGCCCCGGCTTCCGCCGCTGGATTTGGGAACCGCCCCCCGGGCTTCGGCCCCGGCATGTCGGCGGTTTCCGGTTACAGGGGACGCCGAACCCCCCGGCCTAGCCCACCGCCGAGAGTAGTTATCCGGGCCGGATATATAAAGCTTTGGTAGGTCGAGAACCAAAGGTGGAGAACCTTTGGATTAAAAAATTTTCATAAGTTTCTCAGCTAACTCGTTCACAGGTGACGTCCAATGCGCCTTAATGAGCATCCTGTTCTAAAATTTAAACGGGGCAGAGAGGTCACTATATACTTCAACGGGCAACCCGTGAAGGCCTATGAGGGGGAACCCATCGCCGCGGCACTCCACGCCGCAGGAATAAAGGTCCTGAACTATTCTGCCAACGAAAAGCGTCCCAGAGGCCTCTTCTGCGCCATCGGGAAGTGCTCCTCGTGCCTCATGATAGTCAACGGCATACCGAACGTCAGGACGTGCATAACCCTCGTGGAGGACGGAATGCGGATAGAACCCCAGAGGGGGAAGGCAAAACTGCCCAAAGAGGCCAAACCCCCGGAATTCAGGGACGCAAAGGTTGTAAAGGCCGATATAGTTGTCATCGGCGGCGGGCCCGCCGGTTTGATGGCGGCGATACACGCGGCCGACGCGGGGGCAAGCGTTGTTCTCCTCGACGAGAACCCCATGCTTGGCGGACAGCTCGTCAAGCAGACCCACAAGTTCTTTGGGAAGAGGGAGCAGTTCGCCGGCGTCAGGGGCGTGGAGATAGCGAAAATCCTGGAGAAAGAGGTCAGAAAGAGGGATAACATTGAGGTATTCCTCGAGACCTCGGCAGTGGGCATCTTCCAGGAGGGGGATGAAAAGCTCGTCCTCGGTGTGAGGAAGAACAAGGAACTCATAGAGTTCCGCGGGAGGGCACTTATAGTGGCCACTGGCGCTATGGAGAAGATGATACCCTTCGAGAACAACGATTTACCTGGAATCTACGGTGCCGGAGCGATTCAAACGCTGATGAACACCTACGGGGTAAAGCCGGGCGACAGGGTTCTGATAGTCGGTGCCGGAAACGTCGGGCTGATTCTAGCTTATCAGCTCGTACAGGCAGGAGTTGAAGTTGAAGCGATAGTCGAGGCGATGCCTAAGGTCGGCGGCTACTTCGTGCATGCTGCCAAGGTGAGGCGCCTCGGAATTCCAATCCTCACGAGGCACACAATCCTGCGCGCCGAGGGGAAGGAGAGGGTTGAAAGGGCTGTAATAGCTCAGCTCGACGAGAACTGGAAGCCGATACCCGGGACGGAGAAGGTCTTCGACGTCGATGTGATAGCCCTCGCCGTTGGGCTGAGGCCGAGCATAGAGCTCCTCCATCAGGCGGGTTGCCAGATAAGGTTCGTCCGCGAGCTCGGCGGCCACGTAGCGGTTCGCGATGAGTGGATGGAAACAACGGTCAGGGGAATATTCGTTGCCGGAGACACGGCAGGAATAGAAGAAGCGACAACGGCGATGCTTGAAGGCAAGATAGCCGGCATAGCCGCCGCCCTGAGGCTGGGAATAGCTGAGGAGAGCTGGGTGAAGGAGATAGAGAGGGCCCAGCGTGACCTCGAGGAGTTCCGTTCCGGGCCCTTCGGAAGGCACGTCGCTGAGGGAATAAGGAAGCTTCTTGCGGGGGTCGGTGAGAATGTCTGAGGTTCCTCCTTACCTTCAGAGGGGATACATAACGCCCGAGGAGCTTTTTGAGATAATTCCGAAGCCGAGCGAGGAGAGATTGAGGGCCAGACCAGTCGCAGTTCCGGAGTGCCCGCAGGAGATACCCTGCGCGCCCTGCAGGGAGATATGCCCGACCAGCGCGATAAGCATGCCCACGCCGAATGACATACCCGTAGTAGACTATGAGAAGTGCATAGGATGCTCCCTCTGCGTCCAGATATGCCCCGGGCTGGCGTTCTTCATGGTGCACTACGTTGGCAATAAGGCGAGGATAACGATGCCTCACGAGCTTCTGCCGCTCCCGGAGAGAGGAGAGGAAGTGGTTCTCCTCAACCGCGTTGGAGAGCCCGTTGGGAAAGGCAAGGTCCTCACCGTCGTCCCAAGGGAGAAGACAAAGGGGGACACGCCGATAATCACCGTCGAGGTGCCGATTGAGTTAGCGTGGGAAGTTAGGGCGGTTAAGGTGGAGAGGTGATCAAAATGTCCGGAAAGGTGATCATCTGTCGCTGCAACGACGTAACGGTAGAGGAAATCGAGGCGCTCATAGACGAGGGCGTCACCGATATCGAGGAGATAAAGCGCCTCCTCCGCGTTGGAATGGGGCCCTGTCAGGGGAGAACCTGCATGCCGCTCGTGATAGCGATCCTCGCGAGGAAAACGGGCAAGAAACCCGACGAGATCCCCCTCCCGCGGGCCAGAGTCCCGATAAGGCCCGTCCGCGTTGAGGTGCTGGTGGGTGGTGACGATGAGTAAGGTCGCGATAATCGGTGGCGGAATAATCGGCGTTGCCACCGCCTATGAACTAGCGAAGCTCGGAGAAGAAGTCATTCTCTTCGAGAAGAACTACTTCGGCTCCGGCTCGACCTTCCGCTGTGCCACCGGAATCCGCGCCCAGTTCACGGACGAGGCCAACATAAGGCTCATGAAGTACGCGGTCGAGCGCTGGGAGAAGCTCGAGGAGGAGCTGGGCTTTGACATCAACTTCAGGCAGACCGGCTACCTCTTCCTCGCGACGAGTGAGGAGGAGGTCGAGGCCTTCAAAAACAACATCAGGCTTCAGAACAAATTTGGCGTTCCCACAAGGCTCATAGACATGGACGAGGCGAAGGAGATAGTCCCAATCCTCAACACCGAGCCATTCTTAGCCGGCGCTTGGAATCCTAAGGACGGCAAGGCGAATCCCTTCAAGACGCTCTTTGCTTACCTCTTCCGGGCCAAGGAACTCGGCGTTGACGCGAGGGAGCACACCGAGGTGGTTGGTTTCGAGCGCGAGGGGGATGTTATAACCGCGGTCAAGTTCAGGAGCAACGGGAAGGTCGAGAGCGTTAAGGTCGACGCCGTTCTGAACGCGGCCAACGCCTGGGCGCCGCTCATAAACGAGATGGCCGGCCTGAAGCGCGACCTCGTGCCAATAACCGCTTACAAGCACCAGCTCGTCAAGACGGAACCTCTGGAGAGGGGCCAGGCGGAGCCGCTTGTCTGCCCGCCGAGCTGGAACGACGCTTACATAATCCAGGACGGTGAGGACGGGGGAATAATCTGCGGCGTAGGGATAGAGCACAGGGCAAAAAGCCTAGACGACTACGAGCCGACCTACGACTTCCTGCGCGGCGTTCTCCGCTACGCTACGATGATAGCACCGCCTCTCCGTTATGCCCACATCGTCC
Organism: Thermococcus gorgonarius; assembly: GCF_002214385.1. Lineage (NCBI taxonomy): Archaea > Methanobacteriati > Methanobacteriota > Thermococci > Thermococcales > Thermococcaceae > Thermococcus > Thermococcus gorgonarius. The sequence continues at coordinate 1,246,600 of NZ_CP014855.1, forward strand.
GCCAGTGGGCGGGCTTCTACGCTAAAACTCCGGACAAGAATCCCGCAATAGGGAAACTCCTCGACAACTTCTACATTGCCGCTGGCTTTTCAGGGCACGGCTTCATGATGGCCCCCGCGGTTGCTCAGGCCATGGCAGAGCTTATAGCCAAAGGCCGCTCCAAGGTTCCCCTCGACTGGGACTGGTACGATCCCTACCGCTTCGAGCGCGGAGAGCTCCGCTCCAGCGCATTCCAGATAGGGTGATGCCCCCGTTCCTTTCCAATTTTTGCCACCCCCACGGCAAGAAAAAGATTATAAAGGGGCCTCGGTTAACACCGTGAGGGTCATCATGAGGATAGTCTTCGACATAGGCGGCTCTGTTTTGGTCCCGGACGATCCGGACATCGATTTTATCAAGGCGATAGCATACGAGCTCGTCAAGATAAGCGAGGATCATGAGGTGGCCGTTGTCGTCGGCGGTGGTAAAGTCGCCAGGAAGTACATCAAGGCCGCGAAGGAGTTCACACCCAACGAGACTTTCAAAGACTATATAGGAATCCACATCACGAGGGCAAACGCGATGCTGCTCATCGCCGCGCTCGGCGAGAAGGCCTATCCCTTTGTCATCCAGGACTTCCGTAAGGCCTGGGAAGTGATACAGCTCAAGAAGATACCGATAATGGGCGGAACCCACCCAGGCCACACGACTGACGCTGTCGCTGCTCTTCTCGCGGAGTACCTGCAAGCCGACCTTCTAGTGGTAGTCACCAACGTCGACGGTGTCTACGACAGCGACCCAAGAAAGAACCCGAACGCTAAGAAGCTTGATAGAATAACCCCGGAGGAGCTTGTGGAGATAGCGATGGAGGCAGAGAGCAAGGCCGGTGGGAGCGGTGTCGTTGATGCCCTCGCCGCCAAGTTCATCCAGCGCGGAAGGATAAGGACATACATCGTGGGAAAAGAGGACGCCTACCACCTCTTTGACGTGGTAAAAGGCAGGCACAACGGGACCGTTGTGGAGCCTTAATTGCTACTTTCTCTTTGCCAACTTTTCTCCGCAAAGCTTTGGGATTTAATCCCCTCTCACGAAAGCCACCTTTTTATACCTCCTCCCCCTTCTCCCTTCGGTGGTGTCCATGAAAATCGTGGTTGTCGGTTCTGGTACAGCCGGAAGCAACTTCGCCCTCTTCATGCGCAAGCTCGACAGGAAAGCCGAGATAACCGTCATTGGAAAGGAGCCGACCATGCAATATTCCCCGTGCGCGCTCCCCCATGTGATAAGCGGAACGATTGAGAAGCCGGAGGATGTCATCGTCTTCCCGAACGAGTTCTACGAGAAGCAGAAGATAAACCTAATGTTAAACACAGAAGTTAAGGAGATAGACCGCGAGAGAAAGGTCGTGATAACGGATAAGGGCGAGGTTCCCTACGACAAGCTCGTCTTGGCTGTTGGCTCGAAGGCCTTCGTCCCGCCGATAAAGGGCGTTGAGAACGAAGGTGTTTTCACCCTCAAGAGCCTTGACGACGTGCGCAGGATTAAATCCTACATCGCCGAGAGGAAGCCGAAAAAAGCGGTCGTAATTGGCGCTGGCTTAATAGGCCTCGAAGGGGCCGAGGCCTTTGCCAAGCTCGGCATGGAGGTTCTCGTCGTTGAGCTGATGGATCGCCTAATGCCCACAATGCTCGACAAAGACGCTGCAAAGCTCGTCCAGGCTGAGATGGAAAAGCACGACGTTTCATTCAGGTTCGGCGTCGGTGTGAGCGAGATAATGGGAAGCCCTGTTAAGGCTGTTAAAATCGGCGAGGAGGAGGTCCCAGCGGACCTCGTCTTGGTTGCCACAGGGGTCAGGGCGAACGTTGATCTGGCCAAAAAGGCCGGTCTCGAAGTCAACAGGGGAATAGTGGTGAACGAGCACCTCCAGACGAGCGATCCAGATATTTACGCGATAGGCGACTGTGCGGAAGTTATTGACGCGGTAACGGGTAAAAGAACCCTCAGCCAGCTCGGAACTTCGGCGGTTAGAATGGCCAAAGTTGCTGCAGAGCACATAGCGGGCAAAGAGGTTTCCTTCAGGCCCGTCTTCAACACGGCGATAACTGAGCTGTTCGACCTCGAAATCGGCACCTTTGGAATCACCGAGGAGAGGGCGAAGAAGGAGGGTATTGAAATAGCGGTCGGCAAGTTCAAAGGCTCGACCAAGCCCGAGTACTACCCCGGCGGAAAGCCCATAACCGTCAAGCTGATCTTCAGGAAATCTGACAGAAAGCTCATAGGCGGCCAGATAGTCGGGGGCGAGCGCGTCTGGGGCAGGATAATGACTCTCTCCGCGCTAGCGCAGAAGGGTGCAGCGGTGGAGGATGTGGTCTACCTTGAGACGGCCTACGCCCCGCCGATAAGCCCGACCATCGACCCGATAACTGTCGCGGCGGAGATGGCGATGAGGAAATTCCGTTGAGCTTTTTAGCCTTTCTTACCAATTTTCTACCATGAGGCGGCCAACGAGGACAAGAGTCAGCAAGCTGATGGCCTACATTCTGAGGCACTCACCGGAGGAGTTTGGGCTAAAACCGGACGTTGAGGGCTTCGTCTCTCTCGGTGAGCTTGTAAAGGCTCTAAAAACAGTTTACTCCGATGTTGATGAAGAATTCGTACGCGAGATCGTTGTTCACGATCCAAAGGGCCGCTACGAAATCAGGGGCAACAAAATCCGCGCCCGCTACGGCCACAGCTTTCCGGTAAGTCTGAACCATGAGGAAGACACTGAAAGCCGTTTTCTCTACCATGGAACTCCAAGAAGAAACCTACCGTCCATTCTCAAAGAGGGTTTGAAGCCGATGAAACGGCAGTTCGTCCACCTCACCACGAGCAAAAGCGAGGCCCTGGAAACGGGCAGGAGACATGGAAGGGACGTAGCTCTGCTTATCATTGACGCCGACTGTCTGAGGAGGGAAGGCTTGAAGGTTTATAAGGCAGGGAAGAACGTGAGGATAGTGGAGAGAGTCCCACCAGACTGCATCATGTTAAAAATCTAAAAAGAGGCCTGAAGCCAGTTTCATGTGGTCGATGATTCTTCGTCATCGTAGAGCTCCTGACCAACGGTTATCTCGTCCTCGAAGCCCTTTGATCCCTCAAGGGTCTGGATCCTGAACATGTAGCTCTTGTACCAGTTGTAGCTCGGCATGACCTTGATCGGAAGAAGCCTCCATGCCCTCGTCTCCTCAACGTAGCCCCAGTTGACGTACTCGTTGAAGTTCCTGAGGATGTCGGTTATGACAACGCCGAACTCGTTGAGGAGGACTCTCTGTATCTCTCTCCACTTGTCGAGGGAGCTTTCCCTTCTCGTTATGCCGAAGTAGCCGGCGCAGCCGGGCCCCTTGAGGGTGGCTATTCCCCTTCCAACAAAGGAGCGGATGGCGTGGACTGTCTCGGGCGGATCGGTGATGAACGTGTCGAACTTGTGAAGGGCGTAGTCGGGGAGGGGCTTCCTCAGGTCGAAGGTGAATATCTCGATGTTCTCGTATCCTACTTCATTGGCGGCTTTCTCTATGAATTTCGTAAGCCTCTCGTCGATGTCGAGGACGGCTATGCGCTTCGGAAGGCCGCTGAGCATCAGCGCCACGCTGGTCAGGTCATCATCGCCGAGGACGAACACCTCTTTGTTCTCAAGGTCTCCCCTGCTGTGCATAAGCGCAACTCTGGCCACGGTGGTTTCAGGAGTAACGTAGGCCTGGTCAAACTCGTGAACTGGCTCGGGCCTGTCCTTCGTTATCTCCTTGAACTCCGCGAGAAGCTCCGAGAAGGCGTCCAGCTCAACCGTCCTGCCCTGGCAGTGGTGGCAGGTGTAATCGGCCCTTGGGCCGATCCCATATTTCTCCACCAGCTCTTTGCCCTTTTTTGTAAGGATCGCCTGGTTGTTCTCAAAGGCAACATAACCGAGTTCGTACAAAGCTGTGACCACTGCAACGACGAGCGGTAGGGGCTCTTCGCTGAGGTCAACAATCCGCCAAACGTCCCCGCTGGCCAGAATAGCGCTCAGAACGTTCTCAACTGTTCTCTCATAAACGGGAATGCTCGTCTTCTCCTTAACTCTCTCGACTATCTCCCTCATGGCAAGCACCTCCAGAAGGATTTTAGTTTGTGGATGGGAGTTAAGAGGGGCCTCTTTTAAGGTTTTCCCAGCGGCAAGTTTAATAAACATCACCTCGATTGGCCCTCGATGATAAAACCTGTGGGAGACGATTTCGTCAAAAGGTATCGGCTGCAGTACAACCTTGAGGCCCTCGAGAGGGTTAGGGGGGAAATCGGCGAAAAAGCCTATTCCCGCCTGAAAGCCTTGATAGAATACCGCCTTTACGGGGAGGAATTCGACCACTCTCCACTAAGCGTAAAAATAGCCCTCGCCTTCTCAGGTGGATCTGACAGCACCTCCTCGCTGAAAATCCTCCGCTGGGCCGGCTTTGATGTGGTTCCAGTTACCGCAAAGCTCCCCCAGATGAAAGGGCGTGTGATAGAGAAAGTCAAGCGTGAGGGAGCGGTTCTCGTAGAAATTCCCAACTACCTCGAAGCGATAACCTTCCAGATGGAGAAGGGCGCCCCGATATGCGGGAGATGCCACTCCATGGTCATGAAGGCCATTGAAGACTACGCACTGGAGAACGGAATAAAAATCCTCGCCTCCGGCGACCTTCTGAGCTCTGGCCTAATCTCAATCTACCGCTCCGGAGATCTCGTAATCCTCAACTTCCCCGCCTTTCTAGCCCTTGACAAAGCGGAGATAATAGAACTCATCGGCGGAAAGTACGAGCTGAGCTTTGGGTGTCCGCTACTATGGGAGCTATTTAGAAGGGCTCCATCCACTAAAAGGTTCGCCATTCAGAGGGTCTTACGGGAAACCAGGGCCAGAGCATTGAATCCAGAAATGGCCGAAACACTGATACGGGACATACTCTCGCGTTAAATACACATTTATGACCCAAAAGGTTTAAATCTGTCTTCCCAAACTCCCTCCGGTGAGGATTAATGGTTACGAAGGATGAGGTTGAAAAGGTCGTGAAATCGGTCGTTGACGAGAAGTTCATTAAATCCATTGGGGTGGACGATAAGGGCAACGTCACGGTTACTCTCGCTAGGGACACTCCCGACATAGACAACGTCCTCATAAAGCTCCACTCCGAGATTGGAAAGCTTGAAGGTGTAGGTTTGATAACCATAAACCGCGAGCGCGAGGAGAAAACCGGTGAAGGCGAGAACGTTCAGCTCACGGAGGAGCTGATCCTGGAGAAGCTAAAGGAGGTCATAGACCCCGAGATAGGCATCGACGTCGTTAACCTCGGTCTGATTTACGACCTCCAGATAAGGCCCGACAATACGGTCTACGTCAAGATGACGATGACAACTCCGGGCTGCCCGCTCACGATGTGGATTCTAAGGGCTGTGGAGGACAAGATACTCGAGATTCCCGGCGTTAAGGACGCTGAAATCGAGCTCACCTTCGACCCACCGTGGAGCCCGGACATGATAAGCCCGGAGTACAAGAAAAAGCTTGGCCTTTACTAATTATCTTTGCTTTTTCTGTTCCCTTCAGTCATCCCCAGAGCGCTGGGCATCAATCCGTTCTGAACCTTCGGTTTCAGGAACGAAAACTTTATATTCGCCCAGGTTCACTTAAAGGCGGTGATGTTGCCATGGCGTGGAAGGTTACGGTTGACCAGGACACCTGCATTGGAGATGCTATCTGTGCTAGCCTCTGCCCGGACGTCTTTGAGATGGGCGACGACGGAAAGGCCCACCCAGTAGTTGAAACCACCGACCTCGAGTGCGCCCAGGAGGCCGCTGAGGCCTGCCCGGTCGGCGCTATAACCCTCGAAGAGGTCTGAAGCCCCTTCTTTTTTCTTCTCATTGATTGTAAGCTTCTAAGCGTCTGTAGCCAATTTACACTGCTGGCTCTGCTTTTTGGGTTTGACAAGAAACGGAAAGGCAGAAAAGAAATCATTCAAGCGTCAAGTTGAACTTCTTGGCCTGTTCCAGGACGTACTCCCTTATCTCCCTCGCCTTTGGAAGCTCAGCGACTATCTCGCCGTTCTCTATGAGCGGCTTGAGGAGTGGCTCGACCTTTGCCCCGCAGACCGGGCACTTTTCGAGCTTTTTATCTGCCGGAATGCGGTGGTAGTGGCCGTTCTCACAGCGATAAACCTGCTTCCTTCCGCTGAGCTTTCCGCGCTTGGTTATAGGCCTGCCCTCAACCTCCACTATGTCGAGGGAGAAGTCTATCGGCTTCGCACTGGCTATGGCCGAGCCAACTCCGAAGGCGTCGGCAACGTCAACTATCTCCCTTATGCTCTCCTCGTTTAAACCCCCTGAGACGAAGATTTTGACCCAGTCGTAGCCCCTCAGGTCGAGCTCCCAGCGGACCTCCTCGATTATTCTCCTGAAGTTGCCCCTCCTCGAGCCGGGCGTATCCAGTCTTACCGCATTGAGCCTCTCGCCGAGTGCTTCAGCGGCCATTAGAGCTTCGAACTTCTCGTCGCAGAGGGTGTCAACCAGAGCAGTCCTTGGAACCTCTGGCTCAACCACCTCGTCAAAGTACTTCCAGGCCTTTACCTGATCACCAACTGTAAGAATCAACGCGTGGGGCATTGTTCCAACGGGCTTTTCACCGATCATCTCAGCTCCAAGAACGCCAGAGACGCCGTCGCATCCGCCTATAAAGGCCGAGCGGTCTATCATCGGAGCTATTGCAGGATGCATGTGCCTTATCCCGAAGGAATAGACCGGCTTGAAGTTTGCCGCTATTTTAATCCTCAATGCCGCAGTTGCTATTCCGCTCGCCTGGCTGAGCATGCCTAGTAAGGCCGTCTCGTATATCCCGAACTCCTCATAATAGCCATCTATCTGGAGAACCGGCTCGTAGGGGTGGAAGATCGTGCCCTCGGGCATGGCGTAGACGTTCACTGGGAGGCCTTCAAGGAGCTTTGCGACCTCTTCAATTCCGGCCAGAACTCCCCACTTCCAGCCGTTTGGAAGGCCAGTTGTGCTCACGTCTGCAAAGACCTTCCTGTGAATGCCCTTCTCTTCGAGTATCTTCTTTGTCCTGATGAAGTAGACGTCCGTCGTCTTTCCCGCCCGGATATCCTCCTCGTGGGCGATGTAGAAGCCACGCATTTTCACCACCGTTTTAAATTATGGAAAAGAAGTTTAAGGCTTTTCCTCAGGGGAAAACGGGAGTTCGGTTTCTTCTCCTTTCTCCCTCTTGTGAAGCTCCCTCCTGTATGCCTCCAGTGGTCTGTCCTCGACCTTTAGGTAACCCGCGAAGGTCTTCGGTTTTTTCTCCAGCTCGTCGAAGAACTCCGGGTAGCGCTTGTCTCTGACGATGTGGTGGTCGAGGATTATCTCAGCGTTTGTCTCGCGGATTATCTCGTTGAGGTTTTTGATTCCAGTCTCCCAGCTACCCTCGGCACGCTTTCCGAGATACGTCGGCGGGCCGCCGGTTATGAGCAGGTCGGGGTTTTTAGCGATTATCCACTCAACAGCTTTTCTGTTCAACAGCTGGATGTCGCTGGCGTGGATTACCCTCTTGGAGCCGTCGTCAATGAGGACCATCACGACGAAGCCGAGCTTTGAGCCTTCGCTTCCGTGCGGAACAGCGGGAGAGAACTCAAGCTTAACCCCACCGAGGTCGAAGGCTCTCCCGTCGGCGAACTCTATCTTCTTCGCTATCGGCTCGGCGTTCTTGAGGAAGGCCCAAGCACGCTTCCTCTGGCTGAAGTTTATGTTCTCCCGCGGGTGCTTGATGAAGAGGAACTTTCCGGCGTAGATTTCCCTCGCGTATTCCTCACTTGAGCTCTCGTAGAGGCCCTCAAAGAAGGGTGTATGGTGATCGTAGTGGTAGTGGGAGATTGTTACCACGTCGGCCCTTTTTGCATAACCCTGGAGCTTCCTCCTCATCTGCTGAAGGGTTTCCAGTTCTACCTTTGCTGGAGGAAGACCGTAGCGCTTCGGCCCGAGGGCGACGCCCGGATCGATGAGGATTTTTAAGCCAGAGGCTTCCACGAACGTTGCTAAGCTTCTAACTCCGAGGCTTTCAGAGGCAAGGGGGATAACACGCATTTTATCACCTGGGTATGTTTGGGCTAAAGGTTTAATAAGCCCCCCCATTAATGAAAGCTAGCCGATGATGAGTGTCATCCCTCCTGACCCCAAGATGATGACATTATCCCCACCTGAGGTGATCCAATGTTCGGTTTCCTGAGAAGAAAGAGAGAAAAGCACGGGCCCTTTGTATATCTCAGCGAACCGACTTTCCTGTATCACACCAGAACGGAGAAGGCCATAGTGGAAATTATAGAGGAGAAGTTGAACTCTACCAACATCCTCGTGCCCTCCAGATACGGTCTAAGGGACACGAGCGGGCGGATCAAAGAGGCCGAATACCTCGTTGCAGTTGCACCGCTCGGCAAGTTTACCTCGCTCGTTGGTAGAGAAGTAAAAATCGCTCAAGAGTTCGGCGTCAAGGTCTTCACCCTACTAATCGCCAGAGAAGGGGACGAGCTCGTCTACCTCTGGGTCGAGGGCGTTCCGGAGGACATCGAGTGGCTTTCGCCCGAGGAGACAGAGGAGTTCATGAAGATTTTCCTCAACAGCGAATTTATGGATTACATGAAGAAAGCCCTTCTCTTCGGCTCAAGGAAAAGGGAATGGTAGCAAAAAAGGAAAAGTTCAGGCATTGGCTTTCCTCTTTCTCTCTATGTAGTCGCATATCGCCTTGGCAGCCTTCTTTCCGTCGCCCATCGCCAGGATAACCGTTGCCTCGCCCCTAATCGCGTCGCCACCTGCGAAAACTCCAGGGATGCTGGTCATCAGGTTCTCATCGACGACGAGCGTTCCGTCCGGGTTGACCTTAAGGCCGGTCGCCTCCTCACTGATTATCCTGTTGGGCTCTAGGCCTATCGCTATTATGACCGTGTCGGCTTCCAGCGTGACGTACTCGCCGGTGCCGACTATCTTTCTCTTGCCTTTCGCGTCCCTCTCCTCGAGCGGGCGCATCTTTTCAAACTTCACGGCCTTGACCCTGCCGTTCTCGTCGCCTATGAACTCGACCGGCTGGAGGAAGAACTCGAACTTTACTCCTTCCTCCTCGGCGTGCTTTATCTCCTCAATACGGGCCGTCATGTCCTCCCTTCCGCGGCGGTAGGCTATCGTCACTTCCGCACCCAGCCTCAGCGCGGAGCGGGCCGCGTCCATGGCGGTGTTGCCGGCACCGATGACGATGACCTTCTTGCCAACGGCTATCGGGGTGTCGTATTCTGGGAACTCGTAGGCCTTCATTAGGTTGACCCTTGTCAGGAACTCGTTCGCGCTGTAAATCCTGTCGAGGAGTATTCCCGGGATGTTGAGGAGCTTCGGCGTTCCCGCGCCGGTTCCAATGAAGACGGCGTCGTGCTCCTGAAGGAGTTCCTCGATGGTTACCGTCCTCCCGACGACGTGGTCGGTGAGGATTCTAACGCCGAGTTTCCTCAGCTTGTCGAGTTCCTTCTCAAGTATCTCCTTGGGAAGCCTGAACTCTGGAATTCCGTAAGCCAAGACTCCACCCGGCTTGTGGAGGGCCTCGTAAATCGTTACGTCGTAGCCGAGCTTCGCTAGCTCGCCGGCGCAGGTGAGTCCAGCGGGTCCGGCGCCGACGACAGCCACCTTTCCTTTCCCGCAGAGGAGCGGCCTCATCTCCTCCAGGAGCTCATCCTCTATGCCGTGCTTTCTCGCGTAGTCAGCGACGAAGCGCTCAAGCTTGCCGATGTTGATCGGATCGCCAACCTTGCCCATAACACACTGGGCCTCACACTGATCCTCCTGCGGGCAGACCCTACCTGTAACGGCAGGAAGGGTGTTGTCGCCCCAGATTACCCTGAGAGCTTCTTCAACGGCCCTGTTCGGGTCGTCGCGGTATTCGACGAGCTTGCCTATGAAGCCGGGAATGTTTATGTGAACAGGACAGCCCTTGATACAGGGTGCATACTCGGGCGGGCACTGGAGGCATCTTTCAGCTTCCTTCACCGCTGACGCAAAGTCGTAGCCCAGGTTGACCTCCCCGAAGTCCTTAACGCGTTCTTCAACCGGTCTTTCAGGCGTTGGAACGCGCTCCTTGATGAGCTTCGGTCTCTTCCTCACCATTCAGATCACCCCCTTCTCCCTGAGCTTCTGAAGATACCTCTCCCTGGCCAGGTTCTGCTGTTCGACGAAGCGGGCGTCCCTCTTTATCACGTCGTCCCAGTCCACCTTGTGAGCGTCGAACATCGGGCCGTCCCTGCAGGCGAACTTTATCTGGCCGTCGTAGAGTATCCTGCACGAACCGCACATGCCGGTTCCGTCGACCATTATCTGCCTGACGGTGACGATGGTCGGGATTCCGTATGGTCTGGTGAGCTCGGCCAGCTTCGCGAGGGAGCCGAGCTTTCCGCCGGCGAAGACAATGTCCACCTTGTCCTTCTCTATGAGCTCCTTGAGGACGTCGAGGTAGTGGCCCTTTATGCCGACACTGCCGTCTTCAGTCGTGAGGTAGTGCTCGTCGGCAACGGGCTTCGCCAGGAACTTTTCCGGATAAACGTGGTCTTTGGTCTCGAAGCTCTGTATTGCTATTGTGTAGTTACCCGCTTCCTTCATCGCCTTCAGAGTAGCGTAGCTCTCCGCCTGGGCACAGACGGCATCCGAAGCGAAGACGACGTTCCCGTAGTACTTGACCTTTATCGGCTTGCCGAGGGGCCCGGCGACGCTGAGGAGCTCGTCCCCCACCTGCTTCTCGTACCAGAGCTTGAAGGTCGTGACCCCGTGGCGCCTTATGAACATGCCTATCTTTCCGTCCTCGGCGTAGTAGACGGACATTGGGACCCTTTCGCCTTTCTCGTCAACGATCAAGACAACGAACTGGCCCGGTTTCCATGAACGGGCCACGTGGGGCGCCTCTACCTCCATAAAAAAGTCAATAATGCTCAGGTTTTCCTTCTTTGTTATCCTATATCCCATGGTGCACCACCCTGTGCATGTGAACAACCTTGTTCACCATAAGTTTTGAACTCTAAGGTTTATACGGCTTTCTTAAACCAAAGGTTTAGAACCCTGCTTAGGCCAAAAAGGGGTAGGAGATTGCTTCTTTGGGGAGCCTTCCACTCCTCAAAAGCGTTTAGGAAGCTTTTTAGGATGCGAGCCCAAGGCATTGATGGTGATGTGGATGGTGAAGATACCCAAGAGCCACCCCCGCTACTGGAGCCTCTACTACAGGGAGAAGATAATCGAGGGAATGGAGAAGGGAATGACTGCTAAGGCAGGCCTAATAGCCCATGGTCGTGGTGAGGCCTTTGACTACCTCATCGGCGAGAGGACGATAGAGCCTGCGGAGAGAGCCATGAAGGTGGCGGTTGCAAAGTTTCTCCTTGCAAAGCATCCGGTCATCTCCGTTAACGGGAACGTCGCGGCCCTGGTTCCAAAGGAGACGATAGAGCTCGCCAAAACCCTCAATGCAAAGCTCGAGATAAACCTCTTTTACAGAACGGAGGAGAGGGTTAAGGCTATAGAAGAAGAGCTGAGGAAGTACGACCCCGAAATCGAGATACTCGGCATAAACCCGACGAAGAGGATTCCGGGTTTGGAGCACGAGCGCGGAAAAGTTGACGAGAACGGAATCTGGAAGGCCGATGTCGTTTTAGTCCCCCTTGAAGATGGAGATAGAACAGAGGCGTTGGTGAGAATGGGGAAGTTCGTCGTCACCGTTGACCTCAACCCGCTTTCGAGAAGCGCCAGGATGGCGGATATAACGATAGTGGACAACATTGTGAGGGCCTACCCGAGGATGATTGAACTTGCCAGAGAAATGAAGAACCTTCCGAGGGAGAAGCTTGAAGAGATTGTAAAAGGCTACGACAACGGGAAAACTCTGAGCGACGTCCTTCTCCACATAAGGGATAGGCTAGCCAAACTGGCCGAAGAAGGGATATGGAGACGGAAGGAGCTCTAAACTTCTTTTTCTGTTCTTTCCACAAGCTTTCTAAGGTTGTTTATAAGCTCTGACTCATTTTCTATCTTTGAGACTATCAGGGGTATTCTCTCCCTCTGGGCCAGCTTTACCGCCAGCTCATCGAGTTTTTTGACCCCGTGGAGAACTATAACAGCTGGTTTCAGACCCTGAACGCGCACTGCAACCATGGGGCTTCTTCCGGTGCTGACCTTCGTAAAGACCAGGGCCCTTTCGGTTGTCCAGCCATACAACTTGAGGAACTCCTCACTGCTCATCTCAAGGATAGCCCTTATGCTGTCGACGACTGTATAGCCGTATATCTCCCTGTCAATCATATCTTCGTTGGCCACTATCTCCCCGTTAACTGCATCCAGAAGCTGGGAGATCTTTATGGGGATCGAGAACTCTCTGATATCTAGGATTGCAGAAGTTGGAAGCTCAACCCCAATTGTCCTGCTGAAGGCCTTGATAACACTACCGCCCCTCTCTTCGTCAATCTTTAGAAGGGCCTCAACGAACTTCTTTATCGTACCGGCACCTGGACTCTTTCTCCTTCCACCCTCGTAGTCGCTTATAACGGAGGACGAGACCCCAAGGTGTTCGGCAAGCTCAGTCTGGCTTATTCCGAATATCTCCCTCCACTTTCTCATGGTTTTGCCGGGGTCGGAGGAAAGGGTTATCTCACCCGCTATTCTTCTAGCAAGGGCCTCTTTTTCTTTCTCGAGCATGGTACTTATTACAGTCAAACTGTTATAAACCTATCGTCAATTGCAGAAGAGACCTCAAATTTAAAACCGCACCGTGAACATCAACATGACGAGAAGGGTTATGGAGCCCCGGGCGGGGTTTGAACCCGCGACCTGCCGCTTACCAAGCGGCCGCTCCACCAGGCTGAGCCACCGGGGCGTCGATTACATCATGAAGTCCGGCATTTATAAATTTTTCTCTCACCCGATTTTCTCCACTAGTTCCTCCAGGACATCCTTGAACCTGGCGGCGTCTACCCACTTTATTCCCATCTTCTGGGCCCAGGTCAGTATCCCCACATCGGCAGACACTATGGCTGCGTCAAGTTCTTTTGCCAGCAGAATAAGCTCAAAATCCTCTTTACTATCAACGATGCCCTCACGGAGGGCCTTTCTGTAGTTTCTTCTTAACTTCTGGATGATTTTATCAACGTTGTCGGTTTCAAGGACGCTCTCCCTAACGGCTTTTTCCGCAACTCGGAGTCCCTTATCAATCCTCCGCCGAATATCATCTATTAGTTCATAGACAACGAAAGCCGGGATCTTGATGTTGTGCACATCGGGGGGCTTTTTGATGATGTAGAGTTCAATGTCAGGCGAGACTTCCTCCACATCCACGAAGTTCATGACCTCCCGGTATATCCCGGGGGGCATGTAAAACTCAACCCTCCCAAAGAGCCTCTCGGCGTATTCAAGAAAAGCCTTCATGGCACTGGTCGGATCGCTTCCAAAAGAGGAACGTATATCGGGGTTTACAAAGATGCTAGTGTCCAAAACGAACTTTATCAGTGCCATGGCCACCACAAGGTTATTATAATCCCCGGAATTTAAAAAGTTAGGTGAAAGCATGAAAGTGGGAGTTGTTTTCGGGATCAGTGAACTCGCCAGCCCAAAGGCCTTTGAGGAGAAGGTTTCCAGTTTTATAACAAAGCTCGCAGGGGAGTTCGACGTTTCTGGAGGGTTTATCGTATCGACCAAGGCAGAATTCAAAGAGGCAAAAAACGAAGTCAACTTCAATGACGTTGATGTCCTTCTTTTGTACCCCCTAACTGGAGGAACCGAAGGTGTTCTTAGGGAGTTCGCTGTTTTCAGGAGGCCAACCGTGATATACGGAGATCCGTACAACAACTCCATAGCCTCGGGAATAGAGCTCAGAGAGTATTTCAGGGAAAGATTAATACCAACAACCCTTGTAAAGAGCTTCGAGGAACTTAAAGCGGCTGTTCTGGCTTATGAAGATTTAAAAGAAACTCTCGAAAAGTTCCTACGAATGAGGATTGGCTTGATAGGCAGGATATCCCCGTGGTTGATCAACGAAAGGCTCGATATACCCTACACGAGAATAAGCCTGAAGAAGTTTTACGAATATTACGAAAAAACAACCGACGAAGAGGGCCTGAGGGCCATCGAGGAAACAGTGGAAAAAGCAACAGAGATAAAAGAACCATCCAAAAAAGACCTCGCAATCGCAGGTAGGGTATATCTAGCCATAAAACGCATCCTTGAGGATTACAGACTTGATGGGTTTACAATCGGGTGTTTCGACCTCATCGAAAAGCTGGGAGGAACTCCGTGTCTCGCTCTGGCCCTATTCAACGCCGAGGGAATTCCAGCAGCGTGTGAAGGAGAGCTGAACTCCCTACTCGGCATGATGATCATCAGAAAGTTCTTCAGCAAGCCTGCCTTCATGGGGAACGTTGCAGATTATGGCGGAGACTACTTAATATTGGCCCACTGCACGGCTCCCCTCATTGGAAGGTACGTTCTCAGATCGCACTTCGAAAGCGGCAAAGGTGTTGGCGTCGAGGTTGAGCTTCCGAAGGGAAAAGCCTCACTCTTTAAGATCAGAGGAAGGAGGGCAGTGGTTGCGGGGGTTGAGGTAATTGGCAGGGAAAAGAATGAGAACAGGTGCAGAACTCAAGTTAAACTTAAAATTGAAGATGCTCCAGAGTTCATAGACGGAACCCTAGGAAACCATCACCTTTTAGCTTATGTAGACAGCGAAGAACTTGCGGATCTACTCAGCGAGCTTGGGTTCGAAGTTATGCTCTATTGAAACACGACCAAAATTTTAAATATTTTTTTCACAAATTTAATAACAGGAGGTGATAATATGAGAAGGGCACAGGCTGCGATAGAATACTTAATGATGATAGCTGTAGCCCTCATGATGGTTGCAATAGTAATAAGGTACGTAAAGCAGGCAGCAGAGCAGACCGGAAAGACAATAAATGAATCAACTAAAAAAATAGCTAGTTATGTAAACGAAAGCTGGGAGGACGTTTAAAATTTAGAAGAAAGATAAGTCAAACGGGGGTAACGTGGCCCCACTTCTCCAAAGCCCTTGCCAGTTCTTTATGGGTTTTCGCGTATTCATCGAGTGGGATTCCCTGCATGATGGCATCGATGGCCTGTCTGACCGCCATTGCTCCTGCCTTTGGCCCGTCTGGGTGGCCCATCGTTCCACCGCCGAGCTGCAAAACGATGTCCTTTCCGAGGGCTTCTATGACGGGCTGGATGTTGCCGGGGTGAAGTCCTCCAGAGCTCGTCGGGAAGACGGGCTTGATGTGGTAAAACTTCTGCTCAAGGTGATAGACATCGTTCTCGTCCGGAACGTAGTGGTCCTCGGTGATTATCCTCTTGTACTGGATGACCTCCCACTTCTCGCCCTCCATCTTGCCGGCCCCAGCGGTGCCGATGTGGAGCTGGTCAACGCCGATGACGCGGTAGAGCTTGGCCAGGACGAACATCGAGATGCCGTGGTACTTATAGCGGGCAAAGGCGGTGTGCATCGCTCTGTGGGCGTGCAAAGCTATGCCGTAGTCTTCGGCAAGCTCGCGGATGTAGTCGAGGACGCCCCAGCCGAGGACGACAACGTCAACCATCGCGTGGGGAACGCCGTAGTCGGCGAGTATTTCAAGCCTCTGCTCCATCTCGAGTATTGGCGAGGTAATGTTAGCGAACCATGTCTTCTTTTCTCCAGTCTCGTTTTCTGCCTTCTCCATGGCCTTGGTGACGACCTTAACGCGCTCCTCGAAGCGGTTGTACCACGGGCTGGTGAGGTTCTCGTCATCCTTTAGATAATCTGCTCCACCGGTGTAAAGGTCGAGGGCAAGCTTGTAGAGCTCTTCCGGCGAGTAGCCTACCTTCGGCTTTGGAACAACACCATAGAGCGGTCTGTCGTAGATTTCGAGCTTCTTTCTGACACCCTCGATCCCGAAGGCCGGTCCCGGGTAGTTCCGGAGGAACTTCTCCGGAAGATAGATGTCCTCAAGGCGGAGCCACTCAACGCGCTTCATTCCAAAGACGTTGCCAGCTATACTCGCGAGGAAGCCGGGCATGTTGCCCTCCTCAAAGATGTGCTCCGGGTAGGCAATCCTGACGATCCAGCTGCCGTCACCCATGTCAACGAAGTCGTAGGCCTTGGCTGACATGTCGGCCCAGCGCTCCTCCTCGTACCAGGGATAAAGGGTCGTCCAGGTTCCGGTCGAGCTCTCGGCGGCAACTGCACCTGCCGCCTGCTCGATCGTGTATCCCTCTGCCGGAGTAACGCGGAAAACGGCTATTACGTCCCTCTTCTTATTGGGCTCGTAGCCCTTGTCCACGTAGTAGTCGTATATCTTATCAAACTTCTCAACCATTTTCAGCACCTCCAATATTTCTGAGGTAAATATTATCTTATCAGAGGACTATAAAAATCTATTGACCATATCTGAGTACTAAAGAACAGAAAGATTGAACAACATTAAAGCGAGCTTACGTCGTTTCAGGCAACTTCGGAGGTGTTTCCAAAACACGCAGAGATATTGCCCCCTCATCCCTAACAGGTTAAGGCCCCTCAATTCCAACCACCATCATCCAGCACGTCTTTGTGGCTTAAGTTCTAACTCGCTCATCTAAAATCGGCTGAAATATGCCCTAAAAACACCGTTTTTCCGAAAGGTTTATATATCACTTTGCTCCTAATTTAAAACGCAGAAACCTTCAAAAAGCAATAAGGAGGTGTTGTGAATGGCCGAGCTTCCAATTGCCCCGGTTGACAGGCTTATAAGGAAGGCCGGTGCTGCCCGCGTTAGCGAGGAGGCCGCCAAGGTTCTCGCCGAGCACCTTGAGGAGAAGGCCCTTGAGATAGCCAAGAAGGCCGTTGCCCTTGCCCACCACGCCGGCAGAAAGACCGTTAAGGCCGAGGACATCAAGCTTGCCATCAAGAGCTGATGGCGCTTCCTTTTTTCTTCCACTTTCTGGGTTACCAGAGCTTTATCCTTCTGACACTGATATTCTCCCCACTTATCTCAAGGATGGCGAATCCTGGAGAGTCGAAGCGGGGGAAGACTGGAGAACCGGGGTTTAAAAGATGAACTCTTCTCCCGTATAAAGAGTACGTGTCATAATAAAACTTATGAGTATGCCCAAAAACGAGAACGTCAGCGTCCATCTCAAGGGCCTTAAGGGTAAGGAAATGGGCGTTTAGAGAGACGAACTGGTGACCATGGACCATTCCAACGGACACATCACCGAACCTCTCAACCCTCTCTTCCGGCAGGTTCGCCCTGTCGACGTTCCCCCTCACTGCCAATGTCGGGGCGATTTCCTCAAGCTTTTCAAGGAGCTCGGGAGCGGTAATATCGCCCGCGTGAAGAATCATGTCGGGGGAAATTTCTTTAAGATGATCAAAGAGAAAAATGGGGAGATTCTTCGTCTTATCGCCGTAGTGAGTATCGCTGACAACTGCAAGCTTCATATTCTCACATCGGCACCTTTATGCCAAGCTTTTCAACGAGCTCTTTGTAGCGATTTCTGACAGTTACCTCGGTAACGTTCGCAACTTCGGCAACTTCCCTCTGGGTCTTTTTCTCACCTTCGAGCAGGGAAGCAACGTAAAGGGCAGCGGCGGCAAGACCGGTAGGACCTTTCCCGCTCGTGATGCCCATTCTTATAGCTTCCTGAAGTATCTCCTTGGCCCTTTTCTTCGTCCGTGCACTCACACCTAGGGCGTCCCCAAAGCGGTCAACGTAGTCTATTGGGCTGGTCGGACGCAGGTTCAAACCAAGTCCACGGGCCATAAAGCGGTAGCTTCTTCCAATCTCCTTTTTGGTAACCTTCGAATACCGCGCTATCTCGTCCAATGTTCTTGGCACGCCTTCCATCCTGCAGGCAGCGTAAAGTGCAGCGGATACCATTCCCTCAATAGAACGGCCGCGGATGAGCTTTTTCATAACGGCCTTTCGGTACAGCGCGGCCGCCTGCTCCTTTACTCTCTTGGGAAGTCTCATCTGAGCAGCCATTCTGTCGAGCTCGCTGAGTGCAAATGCAAGGTTCCTCTCGGCGGCATCGTTTATGCGCATCCTTCTCTGCCACATTCTGAGACGTCTCATCTTGCTTCGGTACATACCGGTTATCTGGTTCCCGTGTATATCCCTATCGCGCCAGTCTATGTCGGTGGAGAGGCCCTTGTCATGAATCATAAGCGTCATCGGCGCACCGGTCCTAACTCGCTTGGCCCGCTGATCCGGATCGAAAGCCCTCCACTCAGGTCCTTCATCGACTATGTTCTCCTCAAGAACGTAGCCACAGTTTGCACAGACGAGCTCTCCCCTACTTCTATCATAAAAAAACTCCGTTGAACCGCAAACGGGACAGACCTTCCTATCGGCCAAAGGCTCTCACCCCCTCCTTTTGGGGGCGGGGCGTTTCTTAACGCGCCGGGATTGCTTTTCTTTCCCTCGGCCTTTGGCCTTCCTAGTGTCAACGTAGAGCACAGCACCAACGTAATCGGAGGGATTCCTGACGCGCGGTTTAACAGCTATAAACGGTGCCTTTACGGGACCAAAAACATCCTTAACAACGCCCACAAAGTTCAGGTTCTTATCAACAACTCTATCGTTGAGATTGGGTACCCAAGAACTGCGAAGGATCAAAAAGCCCTGCTTGGCATAGTGAGAAACCTTGCCCAGTCTCTTCATAGCCCCACCCCAGAACGACATTTCCTTTTAAAGTTTTCGATTAATTGATTTATAAACGTTTCGGTCATCTGCAAAAAGTTTTTAAGAGGTAAATCGCTAGTAATGGAATTTAGACCACCCATACAGACAGCAATTTTTGTTTTGTACATAGACGGCACTGCGTTTAGCAAATTTATGTCAAAAAAACGCTTATAAAGTGGTCTTATTATCAGATACCAGTCAACATGGAGGTTGAAACCATGGGATGGTTTGAAAAGTACTTCGAATTTGAAAGGTACGGCACCGATATGAAGACTGAAATCCTAGCAGGTGTTACCACCTTCATGACTATGGCCTACATCCTCTTCGTCAACCCTGCGATACTCAGCGATGCCATGGGTAAAGAGGCATTCAACTCGCTGGTGGCAGTTACAGCCCTCTCAGCAGGTTTCGCGACAATCCTGATGGGCCTCTACGCCAAGAAGCCCTTCGCCCTCGCTCCGGGAATGGGCCTCAACGCATACTTCGCCTACAGCGTCGTCCTCGGGATGGGCTACGACTGGAGGATAGCCCTCGCGGCGGTCTTCGTCGAGGGGCTGATATTCATAGCCCTCAGCGTCACCAAGGTCAGAAGCGCGATAATCCACGCCATCCCCCTCAGCCAGAAGTACGCCGTTGGAGCTGGAATCGGGCTCTTCCTCGTCTTCATCGGCCTCAACGATGTGGGCCTTCTCACCGCCGTCGTCAACGACTCAGGTGTCCTCCAGTTCACCGGGCTGAACGCAAGCGCCCTCGCGAGCAAGGAGATAGTGCTCTTCTTCTTCGGCCTCTTCCTCGCGGCGATACTCATATCGCTCCGCATCAAAGGGGCTTTGCTGATCTCGATAATAACCACCAGCGTCCTAGGCTGGCTGACTGGGGCCGCCCCCTGGCCCGACCACCTGTTCTCAACGCCTGACATAAGCTACACCTTCCTCAAGATGGATCTCAAGGGGCTTCTCAACGTCGGGGCACTGGGAGTCATCTTCGCCTTCTTCATGGTGGACTTCTTTGACACCCTCGGAACGGTCACCGGGCTCAGCGCCAAGGCCGGCTTCCTGACGAAGGACGGAAAGGTCCCGGATGCTGAGAAAGTTCTCCTGACCGATGCAATAGGAACCACCATCGGTGCCGTCCTGGGAACCTCAACCGTCACGACCTACATTGAGAGCGCCGCGGGAATAGAGGAGGGCGGAAGGACGGGAATGACTGCTCTTGTTACCGGTCTGCTCTTCCTCGGAATCGGTCTCTTCATAGCACCCCTGGCCCAAGCGATACCGGCCTTCGCAACAGCACCTGCGCTCGTCATAGTCGGCTATTACATGCTCAGCGCCGTCAAGGAGATAGACTTCACCGACCACACAGAGGCCATTCCGGCATTCCTCGTGCTCGTCATGATACCCTACACCTACTCGATAGCAGATGGAATAGGGGCTGGCTTCATCAGCTACACGCTGCTCAAGCTATTCAGCGGGCGCGGAAGGGAGCTTCACCCGCTCATGTACGCCCTGGCAATTGTGTTCCTGGCCTACTTCGCCTACCTCAGTGGAGTCTTTTGAGGCCCTTTTTTTACCATTTTAAAGGTTTAAAGGAGTAAAGAAGAGCGGTGTTCATTCTGAAGCTTTTTCGTTCTCGGATAGCTTCTCCTTGAGGAACTGCTTGAGAACGTATGGACACTGTTCACGAATAAACTGGGCAAATTCCCTAATCCGCTCAACAGTTATATCGTGAACGTAGTGCTCAAACTGACAGGCGTCTTGTTCGGCTATCTCGGGCGGGATCCCAAGAACCTCAATAAAGAACTCAGTTAGAAGCTTGTGCTTTAAATAGGTACTTTCCGCGATCTCTTTACCCTTCTCTGTCAGCAGTATGCGGTCGTACTTCTCGTATTCAACTAGCCCTTTTTCGCTGAGCTTTTTGAGGGCATCAACAACGCTTGGGGGCTTCACGTGAAGGGCCTTTGCTATGTCCTTGACCCGGATTACTCCCTTATTCTTGTGGAGCAGGTACATCGTCTCAAGATATTCCTCTTCCCTCTTCGTTATTTCCAACCCCACCACCAGAATTTAGGTCAGCCAAAAAGATTTAAGTAGTTTTCGTTCACGGGACCAGCTCAATCTCAATTCTGGATCCCTCGCTGTTGTACGCCCACACGTTTTCCCTGCTGTAGGGGTAAAACACTATCAGGTGAACCCCACCGAACTTTGAGAAAAACCACAGATCCTGGGGCGAGGGGTCGGGTATCGGAGCTGGATGCGAGTGGACTGTACCTACTATACTATCGTCCAGGGGAAGCATCCAGGTGTTGAAAAACACGGAAGTGGGGCCGGGCCTAATGTCGGGAGCTATCAAAACCTCCTCCACGACACCGTTTTTTGCCCGGAGAAAACCCATGAACTCATTGGGATGGGCGTTTCTTGCGAGTTCGAGCAGGTAATCCAAGAGCTCCTCACGAATTCTCACTTTGGCAACCACTGGCTTCACCTTCAAAAAAATAGGGGTCAGAACACCGCTATAGCCTCCACCTCAAGATCGACCCCTTTGGGCAGGTTTGAGACCTCAACTACCGCTCTAGCGGGCTTGGATTCGCTGAAAAACTCTGAGTAAACCCGGTTGAACTCATCGTACTTCCCAATGTCCCTGAGGTATACCGTGACCTTTACCACGTTCTCAGCACTCCCTCCAGCGCCTTCAACGACAGAGAGGAGGTTTCTCAGGGTCTGCCTGACTTTCTCCTCAAAGCTGCCCTCAACGGGCTTTCCGGTTGTTGGATCAAGTGGGATCTGGCCCGAAATGAAGAGAAACCTCCCAGAAGCCAGGATCCCCGGGCTGTACGGCCCAATGGGGGACGGGGCCCCGGGAGGGATCACGATTTGCTTCTCCATTTTCACCACCTCAGCGAAGCGAAGACTCCTCATCGGAGCCCCTCAGGTGTCCTCGGCCTCATCATGGAGTCTTTTCGAGGTACTTTTCAAGGCTCTTCGATGGGACGTCAAAGGGCAGGCCAATCGTCTCAACAGCCTTTCTGAGGGCATATAATCTGGCATGGGGCTCAAATTCCCGGGGTGAAACTTCGGACGGCTGGAATTCTAAGAACCTTTCAACAACCTTCGGTATGTCAGACTTTTTAACCTTCTTAAATTCTGAAAAGGCATCCTCAATACCGGCAACATCAATATTCGCATAAACCGGGAGTTTTGTCGTTATCGTTTCGTTTATGCTCGCTAATAGTCTAGCAACGTCTGCCATTTGGGTTGAATCGTCTATTATGAGTCTCTTAACAACTATCCACTTTCCATGCTTTGCCGTGAAGTTGATGTGGTCACTGGCGAACGGGAGAACGATTCTAACCTCGTTTAAAGGCTCCTCCGGATAGTAAACATCCACAAACCGGGAGAGAGTTTCCCTGACAAGGAGAGCCTTTGCAACATCAAGGAGAAGCTTTTTGAGCTTTTTGTCCTCTTCGTAGATATACGAATTCAACTTTCTCGAGGTTCCAGGCGATTTAAGGGCGATTAACGTTTCGGCGAGATCACCCTTGAGGGTCTCATTGACGAGGCTAAGCACACCGGTCACGTTGATAACATCGCTGAGGTATTCCGGTATCTTCATGGAGACAGTGTTAGAGACGCTGGACAAAAAGTGGGCTACTTTAACGTGGTCATCAACATCGAGAAGCTTGTCCCCAACCTTCCAGTTCCGATGCTTTGCTGTAAATATCACATGATCCTCAACTTTCATTTCCCATCCCTCAACCCTGATTACCGGTGAGGTATTTTAGCTTTTCTTTCTCTTAAGATAAAGTTATAAACCACACCTCGGAGCCTTTACCATCAGAGAAACGTTTCGAGAGGGATGGGGATGAGCGAGAATCCGGGCCAGGAGCGTCCCCTGGAGGCCAGGTACGGCGAGAGATTGGATTTAGGCGTTGAATTCGAGACAACTGAAGAGATTAAAGTTCCTGAGCGACTCATAGATCAGGTTATCGGACAGGATCATGCAGTTGAGGTAATCAAAACGGCCGCGGGCCAGAGGAGACACGTTCTTCTAATAGGTGAACCAGGAACCGGAAAGTCCATGCTTGGACAAGCCATGGCGGAGCTATTACCTACAGAGAACCTCGAGGACATTCTCGTCTTCCCGAATCCAGAAGACGAAAACATGCCAAAGGTAAAAACGGTGCCCGCCTGCCAGGGGAGGAAAATAGTCGAGCGCTACCGCGAAAAGGCCAGAAGCCAAGAGAACATAAAGTCCTACCTTCTAATAGCAGTAGTTTTCATGGTCATGATGGCGATCATGATAGACTACAGCACCACCAACTTCATTATGGGTCTCCTCGTAGTTCTCTTCACAATGATGATCCTCTCGAACATGAGGCTTCGCACAACGGTGTTAGTCCCCAAACTCCTGGTGGACAACTGTGGAAGAACCAAAGCTCCATTCGTGGACGCAACTGGCGCGCACGCCGGAGCACTCCTCGGTGATGTGAGGCACGACCCGTTCCAGTCCGGGGGGCTCGGTACTCCCGCACATGAGCGTGTTGAACCGGGTATGATACACCGCGCCCACAAGGGCGTCCTCTTCATAGACGAGATAGCAACACTAAGCCTGAAGATGCAGCAGAGCCTCCTCACGGCGATGCAGGAGAAGAAGTTCCCCATAACGGGCCAGAGCGAGCTTTCGAGCGGTGCAATGGTTAGGACTGAGCCAGTGCCGTGTGATTTCATACTCGTAGCTGCCGGAAACCTGGACACAATAGAAAAGATGCACCCTGCCCTTCGCTCCAGAATTAGGGGCTATGGCTATGAGGTCTACATGAGAACGACCATGCCCGACACGATAGAGAACCGGAGAAAGCTCGTCCAGTTCGTCGCCCAGGAGGTAAAGCGCGATGGAAAAATACCACACTTCACGCGCGATGCCGTCGAGGAGATAGTTAGAGAGGCCCAAAAGAGGGCCGGCAGAAAGGGGCACCTTACCCTGCGTCTCCGTGATCTCGGCGGAATAGTCAGGGCTGCAGGCGACATTGCGATCAAGAAGGGCAAAAAATACGTTGAGAGAGAAGACGTGCTAGAGGCAATGAAAATAGCCAAACCTCTGGAAAAGCAGCTCGCTGACTGGTACATCGAGAACAAAAAGGAATATCAGGTAATAAAGACTGAAGGCGGCGAGATAGGAAGGGTGAATGGTCTGGCCGTAATAGGGGAGCAGAGTGGCATAGTACTCCCGATAGAGGCCGTTGTTGCCCCGGCGGCCAGTAAAGAGGAAGGAAAAATAATCGTCACCGGAAAACTCGGCGAGATAGCCAAAGAGGCCGTCCAGAACGTTTCAGCAATAATCAAGCGCTACAAGGGAGAGGACATAAGCAAGTACGATATCCACGTTCAGTTCCTTCAGACGTATGAGGGCGTTGAAGGCGACTCGGCGAGCATAAGTGTCGCGACGGCGGTAATCTCAGCCCTCGAAAACATTCCGATAAGGCAGGACGTTGCGATGACAGGTTCGCTCAGCGTCCGCGGTGAGGTTCTGCCAATAGGCGGTGCCACACCAAAGATTGAGGCAGCCATTGAGGCGGGCATAAAGACCGTTATCATTCCAAAGGCCAACGAAAAAGACGTCTTCCTCAGCAAAGATAAGGCCGAGAAGATACAAATAATCCCCGTAGAAACGATAGACCAGGTGCTTGAGGTAGCCCTGGTTGACTCTCCCGAGAAAGATGGGCTGATCAAGAGGATACGCGACGCTCTCCCCATTGGGAGGGCCTAATCGAGCTTTTTATCCCCCATTCCCTGTCATTACCAGGTTATATCTTCAGGCGTTTTATTACAACTATTTATATTGGTAATTTGTAACTATTAATCCCATTTAGCCCAATACTCTGCAGCAATTCGTATAACGTTTAGTCATAGTATCTTTCTAGACATGCTTAGATATTGACAGTTAAATGAGCATTATGTTAATTAAACGTACAATGTACCATTAACATATTGAAAAATTTCCGAAAGTTTTATAACCATAAACACACTTCTATTAGTGTTGATATCGGCGATGCCGGGAGGTGGCGCAAATGGCAAATAAAATCGATGAAATTGACATGAAGATAATCAAGCTTCTATCCCAAAATGCCAGAATGACTTACAAAGAGCTGGCCGACAAGCTGAAGACTACCCGACAGAGGATATCCCGAAGGATGAACAAGCTAGAAAAGCTTGGAGTAATACAAAAGTACACGGCGATTCCAAATTACGAGAAGTTAGGATACACCTATCTGATTCTCGGCATAACCCTTAGGGCGGGTTCAGACGTCGATGAGATAATTGAAAAACTTCAAAATATAGAATGCGTTAAGATAATACAGAAGGCCATTGGATCCCACAATCTGGTGGTTCACATAATAGCTCCTCACGACATGAAGAGAATACAGGATATTATCAACGAAATATCCAAAGCTATCCCCGGAATTGATCACATGGATATAACCTTCATAACCGAGACTACCAAAATAGAGTTTTTCTGATCCTGTCTCCTGTCTACATTTTTCTCGCCAATAGTCGAGGGAAATGGTAATAAACGGTTACTCACAACCCTTTCCAAAATTGCAGGACAAAACAAGGGGTGCCAGTAATGAACCAGGGAACGCTCATTGTCGGCATGATCACAATTGGTATCCTTGGAGGGATTGCCTACACAACCAGAGCCCTTGACAAATCAGGCGTTTTAGCATCCATTATTTTAGGGATTCTAACGCTGTACCTTGGAGGAGTACTACCTTTTCTGGCACTCCTTGTTTTTCTCGTTGCAGGAGTTCTCGCCACAAAATATCGGTTTGAAGAAAAAGTCATGAGAGGGTTTTCATCACCAAAGGAGAAAACCCGGAGCCTAGGCAACGTTTTGGGAAATGGCCTGGCCGTTGTAATATTTTTGATTATAGAGTCCATTACAAAGCAGGACACGTTCTGGGCGGCCACATTTTCGGCCATTGCAACGGTCAACGGCGATACTCTGGCGAGTGAACTCGGAAAGATCTTCGGAAAACGACCAATATTGATAACGAACCTTAAACCTGTCAAACCGGGAACCAACGGTGGAGTATCTCTAGCGGGAGAAGCCTTCGCCCTTCTTGGATCCCTAATGATAATCCCCTTTGCGCTGCCTCTAACATCTTATAAGGTACCGATGGCCATAGCAATTGCCTTGGGAGGCTTTATCGGGGTCAACCTCGATAGCCTTATTGGAGCGACCCTAGAAAACCGCGGATTAACCGACAACAACTCAACGAACTTCATTGCATCCCTTCTGGGCGGACTAGCAGGTGCCGTCATCTTCAGGCTCCTCATCGGCGGATGATGACTACGGCGGATTCCCGAAAGGGATGAGGAGGACCTTAGGGTCTGACGCCTCACTCGCTGTCTTCCTCACCTTCCCTCAGAAACTCCTCATAAACCTCCCACAGGGACACTAAAGCAGCAGGAATCCCGTGCTCTGTGGCAAAGGTCAGATACGGTGCAAGATCAACCACGTAGTCGGCAAACCTGAAAAGCCCTCTGGGAATACCCTCCCGAGAGCCAATAAATATCACGACCTCTTTGGCGTAGTGCATGTCCCTTGCAAGTTTCTTCCCGACTTCCGCCAGAGTCGGCCCCTTTGGGTCGGTTATTATCAGAAGACGTTTGTTCCTCCTCTTGTCCCTAACAACCTGATAGAGATCCCAGACCGAAATGGGAACCTTTTCGACTTTCCAGGGGTATGCTTCCATTTGTATTTGATATCTGCTCTCCTGTCCAACTTTAACTCCCCTAATGAACTCCATAAGCTCGTATGCATCCATCTTCTCCTTGGGGGCGATTATAAGTTCCCTGACCTCAAAAGCCTGAGCGGCCCTTCCAATCTTTTCTCCAAAGGAACGGCAGGCTCTGTAGTCTCCCCAATAGGGCATTTGGACTAGCGTAACCTTCCTAAAGAGCTTTCTTGCGTCTATCTTATCCGGAGTAAACTTTCTGAACTCTTCCCCGGGGACAACAGACACGTAGGCCCTATCCCCTATTATCTCAACTTGAACAACCTTATCCGGCCAGCTCAGGTTTACGTCAGCTTTTGTTAGCTCCTGAATCCTAGCCCCCAGAGCACGGTTAACATCGATGCTCGAAAAGTCATGCTTTCCTCTCCTCTTAGTTTTAACCGCAAAAGTCTCGTTCTCACCTATCATAGGAGCCACTAGCTCGGCGGTCTTGACTATTTCATCGAGAACCGCAGGAACTTCAGCGAGTACTGGAATTACCCTCTCAACCTCAGGAATCTCTTGTATCTTCTCCAGAGCAGTTTCATCCTCGCTCTCGACCAGAACGAGACCGGAATACCCCATGGGAGAAGTCCAAACTTCGGCATTGCTCAAAGCTTCCTTAATATAATTGGCGGCAACGCTTTCCATACCCCTCTGAGTTTTCACTATAAACTTCTTTCCCATATCAACCACCGGAGCGAGATTGGAGAACACACTTATAGCCTTTGTTCCGCAACGTTTAAGTTCATAGAGCCCAACAACTCACAGATACAAAACCGGAGGGGAACCCAGATGAAAGCTTACATAGGAGAAAACGTTAGGGGCGTTTACGCCTTTGACGAAAGCGGAAAGCTCATTGCAGAGAAGCCTTTCAAAGGAAAACCCGAGGAGAGCCTGGACAAGCTCCTGAACGGTGAGCCGAGTAACGAACTTCTTGCACTACTCGACGAACTGAAGGAAGAAGGCTACGACGAGTTCGTCGTTGAGGACACCGAGCTCAGCA
Organism: Thermococcus gorgonarius; assembly: GCF_002214385.1. Lineage (NCBI taxonomy): Archaea > Methanobacteriati > Methanobacteriota > Thermococci > Thermococcales > Thermococcaceae > Thermococcus > Thermococcus gorgonarius. The sequence continues at coordinate 1,274,093 of NZ_CP014855.1, forward strand.
GAAACCTGAAGGAGCTCGGCTACAACGCTACTGCCGAGTTCCCGAACTTAGCCGGTGAAAAGCTCCGCTCAAGTCCAGAAGAGTTCCTCGGAAAGGACTGGTTCAGCGAGTACTACAACGTCGGCGTCGCCTTGACAAGGCTCCGCATACAGGAGCAGAGCGGGGCAAGGGACAAGATGATTATCCAGGCCATTGAGGCCTTGGACGACATTGACAAGGTCATCAACCTGCTCGTTTCAAGGTTGAGGGAGTGGTACGGCCTCCACTTCCCAGAGCTGGACGAGATTCTGCCGAAGCACCAGCAGTACGTCGCCTTCGTCAAGGAAATAGGCCCGAGGGAGAATGCCACGAGAGAAAAGCTGGAAAAGCTGGGCTTCTCCGAAGGAAAAATCGAGAAGATACTCAACGCAGCCGAGAAGTCGATGGGTGCTCCTCTCGGAAAGTTCGACAGCGAAATCATAAGGAAGCTCGCGAGCGAGATAAGCGACCTCTACAAGCTGAGGGAGCAGATAGAGGACTACCTCGAGACCGCGATGGACGAAGTCGCTCCAAACCTCAAAGCCCTCGTCGGTGCCAAGCTCGCAGCGAGGCTCATGAGCCTCGCCGGAGGGCTTAAAGAGCTCGCCATGATGCCGGCCTCGACCATACAGGTCCTTGGGGCTGAGAAGGCCCTCTTCAGGCACTTAAGGACGGGTGCAAAGCCGCCCAAGCACGGTGTAATCTTCCAGTATCCAGCGATAAACCGCTCACCATGGTGGCAGAGGGGTAAGATAGCGAGGGCCTTAGCTGGAAAGCTGGCCATCGCAGCTAGGGTTGACTACTTCTCGGGCGAATACATAGGCGAGGAACTCAAGAAGGAGCTCGAGCAGAGGATACAGGAGATCAAGGAGAAGTACCCGAACCCGCCGAAGAGGAAGGCCAAGCCCGAGAAGAAAAAGAAGGAGAAGTTCAAGGGCAAGGGCGGAAAGCACGAAAAGGGCAGGAAGTTCGAGAAGAAGGAGAAGGCCAAGGGCAAGAAGGAGAAAGGCGGAAAGGACAAGAAGTCCAAGAAAAAGAAGCACAAGGGTGGAAAGAGGTGATGTAAATGAAGGTTAAAAAGCACAAGTTCCCGGGCGTTTACATCGTCGTTGAGGACGACGGGAGCGAGAAGATAGCGACCAAGAACCTCGTTCCTGGGCAGAGGGTTTACGGCGAGAGGGTCATCAAGTTCGAGGGAGACGAGTACAGGATATGGAACCCGAGCAGGTCGAAGCTTGGCGCGGCAATCCTCAACGGCCTCAAGAACTTCCCGATTAAGCCCGGTTCAACCGTCCTCTACCTCGGAATAGCGAGCGGAACTACCGCTTCACACGTCAGCGACATCGTCGGCTGGGAGGGCAAGATATTTGGCGTCGAGTTCTCCCCAAGGGTTCTGAGGGAGCTGGTTCCCATCGTCGAGGAGAGGAGGAACATCGTGCCGATACTCGGCGATGCAACCAAGCCCGAGGGCTACCGCGCGCTCGTTCCGAAGGTTGACGTAATCTTCGAGGACGTTGCCCAGCCGACCCAGGCGAAAATCCTCATAGACAACGCCAGGGTTTACCTAAAGAGCGGCGGCTACGGCATGATTTCGGTCAAGAGCAGGAGTATCGACGTGACGAAAGAGCCCGAGCAGGTCTTCAAGGAGGTTGAGAAGGAGCTTTCCGAGTACTTCGAGGTCGTTGAGAGGCTTTCGCTTGAGCCCTACGAGAAGGACCACGCGCTCTTTGTTGTGAGGAAGCCGTAAGATAACCCAAGTGTTATCTTTTCCCTTAAACTCTTTTGAAAGCCTCCCTTCACGACGGGGAGGGGATCAGTTTAAAGCAAGAAGTACAATGGAAACGACCCCTGTAACAAATAGAGGGAGATAAATGCCAACAAGCCTCGTCCGGGTTCTAAAGGCACGGTGACGCCTTATCATGTCCCCTGCGATTTTAACGACTTCTCGGGGGATTTTGGGATCATCCACCAGCGGCTCAACTTGAAATCCCCCATTGCTCTCCCTTAAAACCGCCACCGCAACACCCTCAACGTTCCTTACCGGCATCTTAGGATCTAGGTGCCTCAGGTTGTCCCCCTTAGTCTGTATTGCCCTACCATCGGTCCAAACGAGACGATGAATGAAGTTCCTAGCCCGTGACATATAACGCAATGGAATCCTAACGTCAAGTATCATACCCGGTTCAAGTTTTCCAGGAACTTTTCGTGAGATCACAACAACGTCCCCCTCAAATATGGTAGGATTCATGCTCGTTCCTTGAACGAGAGTGAGAATAAAATCACTCCCCGGAACGGGTCTAGGCCTGAGGAGATACGTCACAACTGACTCAACAATCTGCCTTGAGAGCACGTAGATCGAAGTCATCAGAGAGCCAAAAATCATTAGCTTCGCCATTCTGTCAAGGGGAGCCGGAGCGTTTAATATGGAGAACATGAAGAGAAAAGGGAAGAAGAAGCGATCGAAAAGCGATGGAGCATAAAGCCTCTCAAAGAGGAAAGCATCTATCAATGTCAGAAGGGAGGCAATCAAGAGCAAACCGTCCCCGACGTAAACCCAAGCATACCAAGCCGATGGTTTAGCAACCTTTCCAAGGAGAAATAGGATATTCGAATACTCCACGTTGGCCGCAATAAGAATCATAAAAACTGAAAGAGCAAAGGACACACCTATTCTCAGGAGCAATCTCATCAAAAGGCCAATGTATGTGTCCCTATCCTCATATTTCCAGACAAAGGAAATCCAGAGGGTGGAAAACACAAGTGCGCTGGTACCAGTTGAGATTGCCAAGGCAAACAGCTCAAGAATGCCATGGGGTAGCACAACGTTACCCCGTCCTGAGAGTGTGAGAGATGTTATTACGCCAGCGGATAGACCGTTGGTGTAGAGAACCTTAAGGGTAAGGAACATGCCAGTAAATCCCCCGAGGACAATATCAACGAGAATAAGGAGATTGTGGAAAAGAATCTGCCGGATAAAAGATCCTACATGAGAAGCATTAATGGGCAGCGAAGCACCCCCTCCAGTAGACGGCAGAGAATGATAATAATAAGCCGAGAGTAAAACGAACATACAGAAAGAGAAAACTCCCAAACCCACTCCTACTAAAAACACTAGGTTGGCCTTGTTTATAACTTCACCACTTCCCTCATGGGATATAATTATCCCCCTCTCCTTTCTCCAGATTTCATAAAACCTAGGAAGAACGAGTGTGTCCAGAATCACGTCTATCACAAGAGTCCTACAGGTACAGGTTCCTCTATGGTTGTAAAAATGCCAGAGAACATCGGTAAAAGCCATGAGTAATACGAACAAGAGCGTGGCCATTATTTGGAACGAGGAGGATACGCGGATACCGTTTACCAGAAGATTAGCCAGAGAAATACCGAGAAAAATCAAGTAATAAAGCTTCAAAATATAAAAAGAGGATTTAAGCATCTATCTTGCCTCCATCATGCTATTGCTGCGATACTGGCAGCAAAAAGTATGAGGCCCCAGAATCCCATTGCATCTTCTATAATATGCTCAAGTGCAAATGTCAATGAACCCTCCTCAAACGCCTGCCATGCCGCACTGGAGGTAAGCATCTTTACTGCCACACCTGAAGGTAAGCCCATAGCACTCAAAGCAACCTCGGCATCATGGAAGCTAAGGTGTCCAGTAAAGTAGGCAGCAACTATTGCGTCGTTGCTTGAATTCACTCCTCCAAAGTGGGAGCTAAATCCCAAAAAACCAAAGGCCAAAATTCCTACTAGCAGCAATGCAGTTTTGGGAGGGATATAGGTGTGCCTATGTGACATACGACATCACCAAATACAACACTACAATCTACTTTAAAAAGTTTTCTGATTATATAGTAAAATAGCTGTTCAGACACAAGGGAGTATAAACAGAAAAAACAAAAACAAAGTGACTCAATCTTTCTTCGGCAGGTGTGGGATTATCCATCCAAGGAAGCTGTCCATGCTTCTCGTCTGTATTTACAATGTACCAGTTCCGTGGAACTCGGCAACGAGGCCTTCCCCGCTGAAAAGGGTGCTCTTAAGACCGCCAACACGATTAACTTTAAAGTCCAAGCCCTCAGTAAAGGCCACCATGTTTCTAGTACCGATTATGAAACTCTCGTTGTGGAACTCCCTCTTGTAGATTGCACCAAAGCTCGAGAGGAAAACTGGGCCAGAACCAGTTATCTTGAGCAAAAAGAGCCCTTCCCTTTCGAAGAAAGACTTGGCACCACCCCATTTCGTATCGATGCTTATCCCTTCAGAACTGGCCAAGAATGCCCTGCTTTGAGCGTAAAGCGTCCCGTTCAGCTCAAAGGCCCCATCCTGCACGGAAGGTGTTGATGAAGAAGCTTTCACCACCGAACATTGACCTCTTAAAAGCTCCAAGGGCACCTCCCTTGGCCTTGGTTTCGATCCTAACGTTGGGGGGTCATGTGAACAATGGCCCCTGCCTCCACCTGAACGGCCTCTCCATCAGAGAGCTCAACCTTCAGCGAAGAAAAACTAGATCTGTGCAGTATTCCATATGCTTCAATAGTATCACCACGAGAAGTTCGTCATTCTCCTTTATATACCCATTCATCGTCGATAGTCGATTATATATTTCACTTTTACCGAAAGACTTTTATAAGTCCCTCTGAAACCTTAGGCGAAGTTCAGTTCAAGTTTTCAGGTGATGCACGATGGGAAAACTGTTGAGGCCAAACCGGAAAGTTGGCATAATCGGCTACGGCGCCTACGTGCCGATGTATAGAATCAAGGCCGAGGAGATAGGAAGGGTCTGGGGAGTTTCAAGCTTTCCAATTCAGGAGAAGTCCGTTCCGGGCCTCGACGAGGACACCATAACCATAGGAATTGAAGCAGCTAGAAACGCCCTCAAGAGGGCTCAGATTGATCCGAAGCTCATCCGCGCGATATGGCTCGGAACCGAGAGCAAGCCCTACGCGGTCAAGCCGAGCGGAACGGTCATAGCCGAGGCAATAGGGGCCACCCCCGATGTTAACGCAGCCGACTTCGAGTTCGCCTGTAAGGCCGGAACCGAAGCAATACAGGCCGCTATCGGATTTGTGGGCTCAGGCATGGCCGATTACGCAATGGCCATCGGAGCGGACACGTCGCAGGGAAGGCCCGGTGACCACCTTGAGTTTACCGCCGCGGCTGGGGGTGCCGCTTATATTCTCGCCCCCAAGATCTCTGAGACGGTTGCGTACTTCGAGGCGAGCTACTCTTATGTTACCGACACGCCCGACTTCTGGAGGAGACAGCACGAGCACTACCCGAGGCACGGCAACAGGTTCACCGGCGAGCCCGCCTACTTCCACCAGATAATAAACGCCGCCAAGACCCTCATGGAGGAGCTCGGCTACTCCCCGAACGACTTCGACTATGCCGTCTTCCACCAGCCCAACGTCAAGTTCCCGCTTACCGCCGCCAAGATACTCGGCATCCCGAAGGAGAAGGTTCTCCCGGGACTGCTCAGCGGAATAATAGGAAACACCTACAGCGGGGCAACTCTCGTCGGCGTTTCAGCGGTTCTCGACATAGCCAAGCCCGGCGACAGGATTCTGTGGGTTTCATTCGGTTCAGGTGCCGGAAGCGACGCCTTCAGCCTTGTCGTCCAGGATGCAATTGAGGAGAAGCGCGACCTCGCCCCGAAGACGATGGACTACGTGAACAGGAAGAAGTACATTGACTACGCACTCTATGCCAAGCACAGGGGCAAGTACATAATGTGAGGTGGTCGAGATGGAGAAACCCGTCATCATTGGAGTTGGTATGGTTCCGGTTGGCGAGCACTGGAGGGTATCATTGAGGGACATGGCCGTTGAGGCCCTGCTTAATGCAATGGAAGATGCTGGAATAGACAAGGTGGATTCCCTCTACGTCGGAAACATGGCCTCCGGTTCCTTCATCGAGCAGGAGAACCTTGGAGCTTTAATAGCGGACTGGGCGGGATTAGGGAACATTCCGGCAGTCAAGGTTGAAGCTGCCTGCGGTAGCGGCGGTGCGGCAGTTCAGGAGGGCGCAAAGGCCGTCATGTCGGGCCTTGAGGACGTTGTGGCAGTTGTCGGTGTCGAGAAGATGACCGACGCATGGCCGAGCGACGCGACGCGCTATCTTGCCTACGCCGCCGATGCCGAATGGGAGCTCTTCCACGGGGCGAGCTTTGTAGCTTTGAACGCGCTCATCATGAGGCTTTATATGAAGACCTACGGCTACACCGAGGAGGACCTGGCACATTTCGCGGTCAACGCCCACAGAAACGGTGCCAAGAACCCATACGCGATGTTCAAGAAGGAGATAAAGCTTGAGACGGTTCTCAACAGCCCCTACGTCGCCGACCCGATAAAGCTCTTCGATGCTGCACCGATGTGTGACGGAGCCGCGGCCGTTATAATAACCTCGAAGGAGAAGGCAAAGGAGCTCGGTGTTCCAAAGGACAGGATGGTTGAACTGGCAGGCTTCTGGAGGGCCATAGACACCATCAACCTCGCCAACAGGGAGGACTTCCTCACGCTCAAGGCGGCAAGGGTTGCCGCTGAAAAAGCCTACAAGATGGCCGGCGTTACTGCCAAGGACATAGACTTCTTCGAGGTTCACGACGCCTTCACCGTCATGGCCGCTTTAAGCCTCGAAGCCCTTGGCGTTGCCGAGAAGGGCAAGGGCGCGGTGTTGGCGAAGGAGGGCCAGATAGCCATAGACGGCGACTACCCGATACAGACGATGGGCGGACTGAAGGCGAGGGGACACCCCGTCGGAGCCACCGGTGTTTACCAGACGGTCGAGGCTGTCCTCCAGCTCCGCGGCGAGGCGCCGGAGGGAATACAGGTGCCCGACGCCGAGATAGGTCTGACCCAGAACATAGGTGGAACTGGCTCAAACATAACGGTTAACATCCTGAGGAGGGTCTGAAATGGGGAAGCCGATGCAGGTTGCCCGGCACTGGAGGCACTTCCGTGAGAAGTACGCCCTGATTGGGGGTAAATGCGAGAACGGTCATGTATTCTTCCCGAAGAGGCCAATCTGCCCGGTCTGCGGCTCAAGAAACGTTGAGGAATACCAGTTCAGCGGAAAGGGTAAGGTGATAAGCTGGACGATAGTTAGGAACCCGCCGAGCGGCTTCGAGTACTACAGGCCTTATCCGCTGGCTCTCGTCCAGCTCGAGGAGGGGCCCGTCGTTCTGGCCCAGCTCACAGACGTTGAACCTGACGAGATAGACTTCGGAATGGAGGTCGAGATGGTCACGAGGAAGGTCAGGGAGTTCGACGAGGACGGAATAATCCTCTATGCCTACAAGTTCAGGCCCGTTTTGAAGTGATCTTGAGCTTTATTCTCCTATTATTTTATCAGCAAAGTGGGGCAATTCGATTTAGATTTCAAAAAAACCTAATAATGAAGAACAAAATCGAAAGGGAGTTTTTGACATCATGCCTTCTCTATCTTCATCTTATCCCCGTTTTCGAACTCAAGTTCGAGCTTTCCACTCTTCATGTTGACCTTAACCCCATCAACAGTCGCCTCTATCTTACCTTCTTTTGCTTCAACACCAAGCATCTCCGCTATTTCCTCAACGCTCCTGAGCGAACCGTTAATCGTCGTTTCAAGCCTTTCCCCTTCGCTTTCGACGACTACCTTAACTTTCCCCTTTCCTTCCCGGATGAAGCTTTCTTCCTTCAACGCCTTCACCTTTTCAGGCTGAGGTGGTCTTACGCATGGCATTTTTCATCATAATACCATTGGCAGAAAAGCTTATCACTCTTTCGTATCCTTCACCATCCTTATCCAGATACCATGCTGGCCAACCTTTCTGAAGCCGTACTTCTCGTAAAACCTTATGGCACCGTAATTCTTCTCCCCAACCCAGAGCTCTATTCTCCCGGTGTCCTTCAGGTATTCGAGGCACTTATCCATCAGCCTGTGCCCGATTCCATGCCCCTGATAGGCCTTATCAACCGCGAACTCATGAATGGCGCCGACGGTTTTTCCTTCGTACTTGCTGTACCAGTCTTTGTCGCAGACAATGAAGCCGACTATCTTGTCCTCAATCCTAGCCACAAAAAAGCCATCCTTGGCCTTACCCCAGCACCATCTCAAATAGCGCTTCGCGTAGCTTTCACCCTCGCCCCCGTATTCCCTCATCCCCTCGTAGGCGCTCATGTATATCTCGATCAGCCTTTCCAGAGTTTCCTGATCCAGCCTCTGAAGCTTCTCTATCTTCACTTCACTTTTTTCCTCTGGCATCAGAAGAGAATAATCGTCGGGTTTAAAAAGCCTGTTGGGTACCTTCTATGTCATGAAAAGGTGATTGAAATGGGGAAGGCCAAGCCCAAGTACTGCGAAATATGCGGTGCCCCGATAAAAGGACCGGGACACAGGATAAGGATAGAAGGAGCCGAGGTTCTGGTCTGCGATCGCTGTTACGAGAAGTACGGTGGGAAGAAACCCGGAACCTTCAGTATAATGCCAACGGGGAGACAGCCAAGGAGAACTGCGAGACCCGTCTCAAGGCCCAAGCCCCAGTCGAGACCCTATCATGAGAGGCCACTCGTCACCGAGGAAATAGTGGAGGACTTTGCCGAGCGGGTTTATAAAGCCATACAGCGGAGTGGGAAGAGCTACGAAGAGCTGTCCCACGAGATCGGTCTTTCGGTCAACGACCTCCGCGCGATAGCCCACGGCTACCGCGAACCGACCATAAAAGAGGCCAGGAAGCTTGAGAAGTACTTCAAAATCAAGCTCATCGAGAGTACAGGCGGGGAAGCATACGAAGAAAAGAAAACAATTCCAAGGGACTACGAGCCTACCCTTGGAGACATAGCGAACATCAGGATCAGGAAGAGGAAGAAGTGAAGGTTTAAATTTTCCTTTAACTCATTCATTAGCGGTGAGAGTATGGGGGAGATAGTGATAAACGTGCCCAATGGGCTTGAGAAGGTCATTTGGCGGAAGATATCTATACTCCTCAAAAAGGAAGGCAAAAAAGGCGTTAAAAGACAAATCTTAGAAAAGTACCTGGGAAAATTCCAGGGCACCATTGATGAGGAGGAGTGGTACCTCCAATGATTGAGGTCTTCGTCGATTCTTCAGTCTTGATTGAGGGACTGAAGGGGAACCCAGAAGCCGTTAGGATCCTAAACCTGCTGGCGGAAAAGAATGCCATCGCAATTATAAACGATATCGTCGTCAGTGAGTTTCTGTTCCATTATATACGCCTGAAATCCGGTGTTTCCTCGTTTACAATTAAACAGAGGGGAAAGATAAAAGAATTTATTCTGGAAGATGAAGCGTGGGATTTTATTAACTAATTTCATATTCTCCCAACGGATGAAGAGACTATCGAGCTTTCATATCACCTGATGAGGGCATACAACCTCCTGCCAAACGACGCAATCATACTCGCATCATGCAAGATAAACGAAATTAAAACGCTGGTCACGTTAGACGAAGATCTAAAGAACGCTGCTTTGAAAGAAGGCTTAAAACTCCTCTAACTCCCACTCTCCCTCCGTCTTTTTCTCCCGTTTTCGCTTGAGCTCCTCAGCCTTCGTTCTCTTCGGTGGATGGAACCCACGGAGCTTCTCGAATGTCCCCCAGAGGCGCATCAGCTCTTCCCAGACTTCGGTGTCTGGCGGGATGACGAGGATGTGAGCCGGCGGGTGGATGTCCATGAGCCTCCCGATGGCCTTCTTGGGGGGCAGATCAATCTGGGCAACCACGTGGGCCTTGAACTTCTTCCTCGGCTTCTCATCGCTTATCTTCTCGAAGGCCCAGTCGGATAATGCCGGCGGAATTATCCTCGGATCACCGCGAATCTTCATACCACCGTACCTCACGAGGTCAGCTAACGCCACGCTCGCCTTCTGGAAGTTGTCGGTTCTCACTAAAACTATCGTGTTTCTCATGATATCACCACCACCACTTTGGTGGTTGAGCTTATTAAGGTTTGGAGATTTTAGTTACCGAAAGTTTTAAAAACTTAGTGTTTTTAAAATGGGCGGTTGGTTTATTAAGGGAGAAAACCAATACGGGAGGAGGTGTGGATATGTACCTGAAGAAGAGGCACATCGAGATACTTAGGGAGATGAAGAAGACCGATAGCCAGGCCGAGATTGAGGCCAAACTGCCAGAGGAGTTCCAGATAAGGGCCATAGAGCTCTACATCCTCGGCTTTGCCGAGCTCGAAGGCGGGAAGATCAAGCTAACGGAAGCGGGAAGAAAGCTCCTCGAGATAAGCGACTCACTCAACCTCGAGGAACTGCCAGACGTTATAGCGGACACCGAGATTATGAAGATGCTCGAGCTCCTTGAGGAGACGGGGAAAATCCTCGAAAGCTGGCTTGAAAAGCTCAAGGAGAGGAAGCTGGCCGATGAGAACGGCCTCACCGAGTTTGGAAAGGCACTTCTCCAGCTCTATCGCAAGACTCATCCAGTTGTTTACTTAACCCCAGAGATAGCGTCGTTCCTGAGGGGAATGCCCAAGCTCGGAACGCTCGACGAGCTGGTGACCTTCAAGAACTCAAGGCTCTACGGCGACAACATCGTCAACGCGCTCCAGGCCATGCGTTTGCTCTTGATCTCGCCGCCGACGGAGAAGGGAAGGGCTTTCACTACCACTCCAGCGGCGAAGCTTGCACTGAGGGCCCTGAACATGATTCCGGTCTTTGCAAGGGCCATAGTCCTGAGGAAGGAGGACTTCGAGGCCCTTAAAGCGGGCAAGACCAACGCCGAACTTGAGAGCATGGGACTCAGCGACGAGAAGGGAACCACTGAGTTTGGAAAGGCCATGATGGAAACCTACGAAGCGATGGGAAGGGTTGAAGAGAAGGTTCTCCCGATTTATCTGCTCGAAGACGAGCTGAACGTCCTCAAGGCGATCCAGGAGATAGAGAAGAAGTACGAGACGAACCCAGATATACTGCCGACCGAGAAGGAAATCGCGAAGAGAGTTGACGTTGAAGACCTTGGAGCGGTGCTACACCTCCTCGAGAGCAAGGAGCTAATCGAGAGAAGGCTCGTCAAGAACAAGGACACCTACTGGCTCACCAAGTGGGGCAAGGAGGCAATAAACTTTGGAGTGGTCAGTCCGGACGCCATGAAGGCCGTAACCTACGCGGAGAGCGGTGACGTGCCCATAGCCGAGTGGGTAATAAAGGCCCAGGAGGAGGGAGTCGTCAAAGCGGGCATTACCGACAAGGGCAGGTTCTACCTCAGGCTCAGCAAGGAGATAAGGAGGAAGCCCTACCTCACGCGCTACGATGCCGCGATACTCGCGAAACTGCCGAGAAAGAAATACATACACAGAAACGAACTCGTTGAGCTCGTCCAGAACTACGTAGGCGGCGACGAGAAGGAGATAGTGAGGGCAATCGGTGAGGCAGAAGCTAAAGGCTTCGTCGTTGAGCTCCAGAACGAAATGGTTAAGCTAACAGAGCTTGGAGAGAAGGTCAAGACGGCACTCGAGAACGCGAAGCTCCAGGAGATCGTAAAGGTCAAGTTCAGCGTCACGCCGACGCTCTACAACGCCCTCAAGGTCATCTACGACAACCTCGAGACCTTCAATAGGATCTGGAAGGAGAAGGGAGAGGCCAGAGGCTACAAGATGGAAGAGGTCGACGTCATCAGAAAGCACCTCAGCCTGAGCGACGACGAGATAAAGAAGGCCTTAACGATGCTCCGCGAGCTCGGCTTCCTCGGAAGCAAGAGCCTGACAGAGGCCGGAAAGACTCTGGTTGAGGCGTATATGGCTATCTGATGCCACCGTTCTTTCTTCTTTGTTATCCAAATTGCTTATAAGAAACAAAACAAAAATAAAGAAGGTGAAAACCATGGACCCCCTTAGCGGATTTTTAGGTTCTTTGCTGTGGTGGCTGTTCTTCCTCTACCTGCTGATGTGGCCCCAGCTCCAGTTCAGGGCACTCCAGGCGGCAAGGGCAAGGCTCATGGCTCAGCTCGCCAGAAAGAGGAACTCCACGGTAATAGCCATGATCCACAGGCAGGAGAGCATAGGACTCTTTGGCATACCCGTTTACAAGTTCATAAGCATCGAGGACAGCGAGGAGATCCTAAGGGCGATAAGGATGGCACCGAAGGACAAGCCCATCGATCTGATAATCCACACACCGGGCGGACTCGTTCTTGCTGCAACCCAGATTGCCAAGGCCCTGAAGGAACACCCCGCCGAGACCCGCGTCATAGTTCCCCACTACGCGATGAGCGGAGGAACCCTGATTGCCCTAGCGGCCGACAAGATCATAATGGATCCGCACGCGGTTCTTGGTCCCGTTGACCCACAGCTTGGACAGTACCCCGCTCCAAGCATACTCAGGGCGGTCGAAAAGAAGGGCCCGGAGAAGGTGGACGACCAGACGCTTATCCTTGCTGACGTCGCGGAAAAGGCGATAAAACAGGTCAGAGACTTCGTTTACAGCCTCCTTAAGGATAAATACGGCGAGGAAAAGGCCAGGGAACTGGCCCAGATACTCACCGAGGGCAGATGGACCCACGACTACCCGATAACCGTTGACCACGCCAGGGAACTGGGCCTCCACGTTGAGACAGATGTCCCGGAGGAAGTTTATGCCCTCATGGAGCTCTACAAGCAGCCGGTCAAACAGAGGGGCACCGTGGAGTTCATGCCTTACCCCGTAAGGCAGGAGGGCAAAAAGTGATTTCAGTTCCTTTTTTTATTTCCCTACATGTATGTACCTGTTAAGACACTGTGACCTAAACATTTAAAAAGCAACGTTCCCCATTTATAAAGGGTTTTTAAACCCACCATTTGGAGGTGTAAACCTTGGTGGACATGAGCAAGGTCAAACTAAGGATTGAGAATATAGTCGCTTCTGTTGATTTGTTCGCCCAGCTGAACCTTGAAAAGGTTATAGAGATCTGCCCCAACTCCAAGTACAACCCCGAGGAGTTCCCGGGGATAATCTGCCGTTTTGATGACCCCAAGGTCGCTTTGCTGATATTCAGCTCAGGCAAGCTTGTCGTTACGGGGGCAAAAAGTGTTGACGACATAAAGAGAGGTGTCAACAAGCTTATAGAGCTGCTCTCGAAGAAGGTTGGCACAAAATTCACAAAACCACCCCAGATAGACATCCAGAACATGGTGTTTAGTGGCGACATAGGAATGGAGTTCAACCTCGATGCAGTCGCCCTAAGCCTACCGAACTGTGAATACGAACCGGAGCAGTTCCCGGGAGTTATATACCGCGTAAAGGATCCGAAAGCAGTAATCCTGCTGTTCTCATCAGGTAAGATAGTCTGTTCCGGTGCCAAAAGCGAAAACGATGCATGGGAAGCAGTCAAGAAGCTCATACGCGAGCTCGAGAAATACGGCCTCATAGAAGAGGAAGAGGAATGGTAAAATTTCCCAGCTTTTTACGTTTCATTTCGGATTAAGGTGAAAGTCTAAACGAGAAGACGTCCTTTTCGTAGGCATCCTTCAGATCCTCTCCCATTCTAATTGAAGAGACAAAGGATCCCACATCACTGAGACAGTTCTGGAGTTCCGGTGCGGTTATGTCCACGATTTCGGGTTCAACAACTTTAACTGACTCGGGAAGATACCTTATGAGCAATCCCACCAGCGACTCCAGGGGAGAAACTGCCTCCACTTCCGCCACCAGTCCTCTGCCCTCAGGGTAAAACTCCATTGAATTAACTCCCGCTCCTTCCAGCAGAAAGAGTGTTGGGATTATTTCTCTAGCCAAGGTTTCGTTCTCGGTCGAGAACCTCAGCCTGATTGAGTAAAGCAGGTTCCTTCCCTCATCAATCAGCTCCCACAGTTCGTCATCGTCAAACCCAACCCTCGGCTCGGGCAATTCCTCAACGTCAGGGACTGCGGGAACGTAACCCTTTTCCCTCGCGACCTTTCTGATCTCCTGTATCAGGTCGTTCAGCAGGGAAGAAAGTTCTTCTGCTGAAAGCTCAATTTTCCCGGGTGACAGAACTTCAACCATGGTCGGGGAGTACTCCACTACTGTCCTGAAGAGAGCATCCAGCGGTGCTTTCAGGGTGACCTCCACAAGGGAGGAGAAGCGAAGTGGATCCATTGAGGGATCCTCGATTATCTCCCCCACCTCAAGTCTAACCCCGGTCAATCCGCGCTTGACGCTCTCAAGTCTCTCTTCAACCGCCTTCCTGCTTCTGCCCAGGATCTCCAAGTAGAGTATTGCCTTGATCTCGGGGAGGGCCATCTTCACCACCACATGCCGGGATAGTGCCTCTTACGGTAAGTTCCGATGATGGGAATCTTCTCACCGCAGTACTTGCACCTTCCATCATCGGTAAGGTTGTACTCGGTTATCTCAAAGCCCCAGCGGACTATTAAAGGTTTGCCACACCTCGGGCAGTAGGTGTTCTCACCGGGGTGGCCCGGAACGTTACCGATGTAGACGAACTTCAGGCCTTCCTCCTTAGCGACCCGGTATGCCATTTCAATCGTCTCAAGCGGCGTTGGGGGGAGGTGTGTCAGCCTGTAGTGCGGGAAGAAGCGCGAGAAGTGAACTGGAGTATCGTCGCCGAGCTCTTCAACCACCCAGCGGGCGAAGGCCCTGATTTCCTCCTCCTTGTCGTTGAGCGTCGGGATTATAAGGTAGGTCAGCTCGACGTGGATTCCAAATTCCTTCTTCGCTATTACAGCGGTTCTTTTACTGGGTTCTCCGCTGGGAACGCTGGATATCTTCATGTAGAACTCGTCGCTGAAGGCCTTGATATCTATGTTCATGGCGTCGATGTATGGAGCCAGCTCCCTAAATGGTTCTTCGTTGATGTAGCCGTTGGTTATGAGGAGGTTGTATATCCCCTCCTCACTGGCGAGCTTCGCGGTGTCGAGAACGAACTCGTACCATATCGTCGGCTCGTTGTAGGTGTAGGCTATGCTCTCGCAGCCGTAGCGCTTAGCTATAGCGACTACCATCTCTGGACTCATATCGTGGAGGTAGGGAAAGCTCTCATCCGCCTGGCTTATCTCCCAGTTCTGGCAGTGCTTGCAGTGCATGTTGCATCCAACGGTGGCTATAGAGAGGGCACACGAACCCGGCCAGAAGTGAAAGAGCGGCTTCTTCTCAACGGGATCAGCAGCGATGGAAGAAACCTTGCCGTAGTTGAGCGTGTAGAGCGTCCCGCCTATGTTCTTCCTAACCCTGCAGGAGCCGCGCTTTCCCTCGTTGATTATGCAGTTGAGGGGGCAGAGTTTACAGCGGACCTTTCCTCTCTCAAGCGGCTCCCAGTACATGGCCTCTCTCATGCCGTTCACCAATAAAAGGATAGGCTCATTCACGTTTAAGGTTTCCGTAGAGATCGTAGTACTCGCGCATTGTAAGGAACATTGCACCCTGGGACTTGTAGTGGTCTATGAGCATTCCGAGGAGTTCGATGGCCTTGTCACCCGTGTTAAAGCGGCAGTCCCACCGTATCTTCTCCCTTTGCATCGGCACAAACTCCCAGGGGTGGGCGAAGTAAACCCTGGGCTCCTTGAGGCGGGAGTGGATTATCCTCTGGAGCCTCCAGGGGAGCCTTATCACGGAGCTGGTCGTGGAGGCTGGAACCTCCAGAACGTTCCCGAAGAACTTCACACCCCCCCTGTAACCTTTGTAGTTAGCCTTAGAGGAGTCAATAAGGACACCGTTCTTCTCAAGGATTTCATAGTAGTAGTCGGGGAACTGCAGGTTTGGTGCGCGGAAAGAGACTACATCGCCAAATTCCCTGAGAATTTTGAGGGACTTCTCTATTATTTTTGCCCCCTCCTCCTTTGTCAGCTTGTCAAGCCTCTCGTGGTTGTAGGTGTGGCTCCCGAGCTCATGCCCCTCGTCAATAACCCGTTTCACCAGCTCGGGAAAGCGCTTCGCCATCTCCGCCGTGAAGAAGAAGGTAGCCCTTATCCTCTTTTCCGCCATAAGGTCGAGGAGCTTCGGGAGGCCCTCCTCCATTCCCCTCGTTGTTGTTAGGTACGGCGGGCAGTCGTGCTCCACATCGAAGGTTATTGAAACGATCATCCTTTGACCCTCCTCCATAGCTTGTACAGGAGGTACCTCTTGTCGCTTCCATCGGCCAGATCAATGGTCATCCTGTAAACGTCAAGGATCTTCTTCAAAACTACCTCCCATGAGAACTCCTTGATAACGCGTTTCCTGGCTTCTCTGCCCATTTTCTCAATGAGCTCCGGATTTGTAAGAACTTTTCCAAGCTTCTGAGCCACTTCCTCCTCGCTGTCTCCTAGGAAACCGGTTGTTCCATCCAGTATAAGGTCTGAGAGGCCGCTCCCATTCCTGCCAACTACCATCCTTCCAGTTGCCAGGGCTTCAAGACCGACTATCGAAAAGGCCTCCAGGATTCCGGGCATCAAAACCACGTCGGCCGCCCAGTAGAACTCCAACAGCTTCTCGCGGGGGAGGAAATCAAAGACTTTCGTACGGGAGCCCAGAGCGGTCTTTCTGAGGTTCTCCTCGAACTCCGCTCTCATCTCACCGTTGCCAACCGCTATGAGCTTTATCCGATCCTTTGAAATCCCTGAGCTCTTTAGAGCCCGGGATATTATGAAAGGCAGCCTGTGGGCCTGTTTTCTCTTCGTCATTCTGCCGGTGTAAAAAAGAACTATCTCGTCGGAAAGCCCAAGTTTTCTCCTTGCTTTCTCCCTCTCCTCCGGTTCTGGTGGGCGCCACTTCTCGACGTCGATACCGTTTGGAACAACGAACACGGGCCTGCCGTTCAACCCCTTCCCGAGCAGCCGCTTCGTGTCCCTCGCGACGGGTTTACTCACGGCAATGAAGGAATCCACACGTCTGAGGTAATGCCTGAGCAGGGGGCCTATTATAGGATCGGCCTTGGGATTTCCGTAGAAGGAGTGGTTGGTAGCGACGACGGGCACGTCGCGAATGCCCCTGGACAGGTTCGCCACCGCTATCGAGAAGGGGGAGTATATGCTGTGAACGTGGGTTATATCAAAGTGAACCTCCTTGTAGAACTGGTTTATCTTCCAGAGCTGGGAGGGGCCGAGGCTTATGTGGTGTTTCTTCAGGTATATGGAGGAGCGGAACCTGACCACGGGATAGGGGAACTCATCGTCCATCGGGCCAAGGTAGCGGTAGTCATGGGTAATGACGTAGGGCTCGTGCCCGGCTTTTAACAGGTTGCGGGCGAGCTCATCCATGTGAGTCTCGATCCCACCGATTTTAGGAAAAAACCAGTCGCTGGCTATGGCGATTTTAAGGCTCTCCATATTTCCCTTCCCCCCGAGGTCACGAGTACAAAGAAACCTACGACCGTGCTGAGCACGTAGGACACGAAACGTTCCAGAAGAGTCACCGAGACTGCCATGGCCAGGGGGAGGCCAAAGTACGCCAGAGTACCAACCAGGCCACCCTCTATGATGCCGACTCCTCCCGGGGTCAGCGCAACAAGGCCAAGGAGGAGGTTGGCTATTGAGACGACAACCAGGATGGATATACTGAGATGGAGCCCGAAAGCGAGAGTTATGAGCTTAAGCCTGAGTACATCGAGGATCCATATGGCCGAGCTAAGGAGGATCCCCCCGAGGGTTACGTTGTGGCACCTTTTGAGGGACACTATCCGCTCCATCTCCTCATAGCTCACTGAAGTCCTGAACACCCTGAGCGAGATCCTTACAAAGTCCTCCCACCTGATCCATACGAGGGCGATCCCAAGGACGCCCAGAACGAAGAGTAAGCCTGGTATCGAGGAGAAGTAGAGCATACCCACGAGGAAGAGAACAAAAACCGGTATGGTCTCCAGGATGCGCTCGTACACAACGCTCATGGCGGAAAGTCCAACGGGAATCTTTCCTTTCCGGCTTATCCAGGCTATCCTGAGAACTTCACCGCCGCTGCGGCTCATGGGGGTTACGTTGTTCATAAATATCGACGCAAGGATTGATTTGACCAGTTCGAGGAACGGGACGTCCTTTCCAATGCCTCCAAGAATCAGTTTCCAGCGGAAGGCGTAAATTAGAACGCTGAAGTAGTAAACGAAGATCGCGAGTAACAGGTACAGGACGGAAACGCGCCCGAGAAGCGTGAGGTACTCATGACCGTCTCCCAGAACACTCCCAGGCATCAACTTTTTAACCCCCCAACATTCTCATTTTCTCTTTAGTGGGGTAATCGAATGGGTGATTATAAACTTTGCCTCACGTGGGCACCGAAACAAAAATAAAAACTCAATCCGCGAGATCCCTAGAACGGTACTTCTCGACGGTTTTCTTGAGCGCCTCCTCCAAGTCTATACCATAGTAGTTGGCGATGCAGGAAAGGGCGAAGAGGACATCGCCTAGTTCTTCCTCAAGCTCCTCCCTTTTGGCGCTCCCCTTGACGCCCTCCACTGCCAGCATAACGTCTGCCAGCTCGCCGACTTCCTCAACAAGGGCAGCCAGCATCTCAAAGGGTCCCCAATAGCCGCCGAGAGTTTTTATAAGTTCGTCTACCTCCTTCTGGAGCTCCATTCCAACACCTCACAGGCCCAGCTCGTTTTTGAGGTCATCAAAGTACTTCCGCAGTGTATCCTCGTTAGTCCTGTAGAACCTCAGCTTTCCTTCACGTCTCTCCTCAACGAGTCCAAGCTCCTTTAGCCGCCTCAGGTGGTGACTTATAAGCGTCTGATCCTGACCAAGGGCCTTCGCTATGAGACAGACGCACAGCCATCTGTTCCTGAGCATTTTGATTATGGAAAACCTGAGGGGATTTGATAGAACTTTAACAAAGTCGAGAACGTTCTTCTCAATCTCAACTGATATCTCCTCTTCGGGATTGAGGAGATTGCACTTCTCAATACACTTCTCAACGCTCTTCTTCTGCTTTTCGTTTAGGCCTTCGATCAATTCCACGACCTTCATCTCCAATCACCATAGTTCTTTGGATCTTTCATCTTAAAAGTTTTCATGTGAAAAATGCTCCCATCCCAGATGGGGCAGTGGCTCACCATCGAGGTAAACACCGCTTCCTTTTTCAACCTTTCCAACGACCGAGAAATCGAACTCAAGGCAGGAAGCCTTTTCGGGCTCAACGGTGAAAACGAGCTCGAACTCCTCACCGCTCGAAAGGGCCAGCTCAACAGGATCTTTCCCGAGAAGCTCCGCAACCTCAAAGACTTCCTCCCTTATTGGAAGGCTTTCAGAGCTGAGCTCTATCCTCACACCGCTCCTCCTCGCCAAGAGATTGAGTTCCCTGGCAAGACCATCGCTTACGTCTATGGCAGAATTAGCTATTTCACTGAGCTTTATCCCTTCGCTCACCTTTGCCTTCGGTTCGAGAAACTTCTCATAGAGGGCCTTTCGGACTTTTTTGGATATGTCAAGCTTGTTTTTCCAGACCAGATAGCCTGCCAAAGCTCTCCCCAAATCCCCGGTAACGCAGACCAGCTCGCCCGGTCTCGCCCCAGAACGTGTGAGAAGCCTCCCCGTAACGCCTAGGGCAATACCGTCTATTATCAGATCGTCGGCCTCGTTCGTATCAGCGCTAAGGACTGGTGTATAGTAGAACTCCAGCGCTTTTCCAATTCCCCTCGCGACCCCTTCAAGGTAGTCCCTCCCGACATCCGGAGGAACACCGAGGGAGAATAGAAAACCTATGGGCATTGCCCCCATGGCCGCAACGTCGCTCACGTTCATGGTTACGGCCTTAAAGCCAACCTGTTCGGGCGTCATTATATCGGGAACATCAGTCTTCCTCACGAGCATGTCGTTTGTAGCTACCAGCCACTCATCGCCCAGCCTAATAGCTCCGGCATCGTCTCCGAGCGGAAGGTCGCCCTGTTTCCTGAGGTGTTTGAGGAAGAGATCAATGATTTCGGATTCTCTCAAGGTCTCACCCCCAGGAACTCCGTTATGCTCCTCTGCTTGGGTTTCTCCTCCGCTGGAAGCTCGACCTCAACGCTCTCCAGCTCGTCTATGGAAGCGTTCCTTATCTCCTCCGGCAGTCTAATCTCGCCGTACTTACCGCCACCGCCGGGAACAACTATCAGCTTGCCCTCCCGGTAGGCCCACACCGCCTTCGCCACTTCCTCGTTAACCTGAGCCAAAGTTTCAACAGGGGCATCAACGAGAACCCTTATCTCACTCCCGAACTCCCGCAAAAAGCGCTCCCAGATAATCCTGACGGCCTTCGTCTCTACGCCCTTCCCGATGACCATCGCTATTATCTCCGCGAGGGGTGCGAGGTGGATGTAAGGTGGCCTGTCCTTTGGCCTCTCGTTAGTATCGGCCAGCTCAAGGATTCTGTCACGAACGCCCTTTTTTATCCTGCCCCCGCACTTTGGACACTTCCAGTGGAAGGCCTTGGCCTCCTCAAGGCTGTACTTCGTGTAGCAACGGGAGCAGGCCGTCAGGTGATACTTACCAAGGCGAGGGTCGAGGCCCGCGTTGAGGACTATCCTCCTGCCGCCGCGCCTCAGGATTGCCTTTCTGATTTCTTCAAAGGTTACTTCTTTCACCTCGAAGCGGTTGAACTCCCTGCCAAGCCTGTGGGGCATTGGCGAGTGGGCGTCGCTGTTGCTGAGGTAGGTAAGCTTATGGTGGGCCTTTATCATGTCAGCCATCTCGCTGTCGGCAGAGAGGCCCAGCTCAAGGAAGTGGATTTTGGCGTTGCCATAGGCCTCTTTAAGGTTGTTGTATTCCTTGTAGAGGCTCGTCCAGGGCGTAAAAGCGTGGGCCGGTCCTATCAAAACGTCCAGCTCGTTGGCCAGGTCAGCTATCTCCGCCGCCGAGAGGCTCAGGTGTGGCCTTCCTTCAGTCTCAATATCGCTCGAATAGGGCCTCAGCCTCTCCCGCATCTCGCGGACGGCCTCTATGCTCGGAAAGATTAAGACGTGGTGAACCCTTCTATTGTCTTCAACCTCAGTCGTAAGAAGAAACCCGATCCCGTTCCTCTCGTAGGTCCCCTCGTCGGCCTTTTCTGTGTATTTAAGCAGTTCCGCCTCCCACTTCGGGTTCAGTATGTCACCGGTTCCAACCAGGCCTAGACCCTTAAAGCGGGCGTTTTCAGCCAAGTTGGG
The DNA here is from genome assembly GCF_002214385.1 of Thermococcus gorgonarius. Lineage (NCBI taxonomy): Archaea > Methanobacteriati > Methanobacteriota > Thermococci > Thermococcales > Thermococcaceae > Thermococcus > Thermococcus gorgonarius. The sequence continues at coordinate 1,295,123 of NZ_CP014855.1, forward strand.
AATCGTCATTGCCTTCGAGACCGCCTTTGAGTATCGCGAGTGAATGTGGAGGTCGGCATCAACCTGCATAGAACCACCTCATTCTATGTACATGCCCTCCAGTCCGCGGTAGTAGGCGCGGTATATGTCCCTTTTGGTGACCACGCCGACGAGCTTTCTGCTCTGAGGGCCCTCCACGACAGGCAGGAGGTTCTGGTCGTAGGCCATGAGCTTTTCGAGAGCATCCTGGGCGGTCTCGGTTGGATAAGTGACTCCGTAGGCCCTCTTGAGGAAGCGCCTAACTTTAAGCCTTTTCATCGAGCTGGTTCTCTTAAGGATGTCCTTTACCCCTATGATTCCGATGATCTCCATGTTCTCGTTGACAACCGGAAAGCAGTCGTGGCCGGTTTCAGCTATCAGGTGCTCAACATCGAAGAGCGTCATGTCCTCTGTGACGTACACCGGGTTTTTGGTCATTATCTCGCCGACGGAGATTGTCTCAAGGATGACAGGCTTCCCGGTCTTTATGTGGTAGCCTTTTCTAAGGAGCTTGAGAGTGTAGATTGACTCACCACCCAAGAAGAACCTAGCCGTCAGAAAACCCATCGTTGCAGAGGTCATGACCGCTGGCAGAACCGCGTAGCTCCTCGTGAGCTCGGTAACCATGAGTATCTGCGTCAGTGGCGCCTGCGTCATCCCGCTGAAGAAGGCGGCCATTCCAGCCAGGGCGTAAACTGCAGGGTCTGCTTGCAGGGAGGGAAGAAGAAGGTAGATGGCTTCCCCGAAAGCCGCTCCGAACATCGTCCCTATGTAGAGGCTGGGAGCAAAGACGCCGCCACTCTGGCCAGAGCCTATCGTTAAGGCCGTTGCCAGCATCTTGGCGAGCCCAAGCGTGAGGAGAAGACTTATTCCCAGCTTCCCGTAGAAAGCGAGCTTCATTCCATCGTAGCCAATTCCAAATACTCCGTAGCCCGGGAGGAGGAAGCCTATGAGGCCAACTCCCAGCCCACCGAGGAAGGGCTTTGCCCATTCAGGAATCCTCGAAGCCGAGAACCTGTCGAAGACACCGTAGAGGAAGCGGGCGTAGAAAGCGGCGAGGAGGCCGAGGACTATCCCGAGGATAAAGAAGAAGGGAAGCTCAACAATGGTGTGGCCAAGGTTGGCCGGTATCTCCACCTCAAAGGCTTTCTTGAGAAGGGCGAGCGTTACGGCGTTGCCTGTTATCGCCGAAAGAAATATCGGGACGAGGTTTATTGAAAACGCCCCCATGTAGACAACTTCCAGGGCGAACATCGCTCCGGCGAGTGGTGTGTTGAAAGTTCCCGCTATTCCAGCGGCCAAACCACAGGTAACGAGGAGCTTCTTCATCTCCTTTGAGAGACTGAACCACCTGGCGAAGATGGAAGTCAGGGAAGCCCCAATAAACCCTATCGGTCCTTCCCTGCCCGCGCTCCCGCCTGAGCCTATCGTTATTGATGTCGCTACTGTTTTGGCTACCGCGAAGCTCCAGGGGATGTTCCCGTTCCTGAAGACAACGGCCTCTATCACCTCTGGAATGCCGTTGCCCTTGATTTCGGGATACCGCAGGACTATAAAGCCAACGATGAGGGCTCCAATTGCAGGAAGAAAAATGTAGCCGAGGTTAAAGCTTCCAGCCTGGAGGGTCACGAGGGACAGAACCTTGCCAAAGAAGAACTCATGGGTGAGGGAGATAAGGAACCTAAAAGCTATTGCTCCAAGTCCACCGATTAGGCCTGCCATGAATGAGAACACCAAAACTTTTGCCCATTTCCTGAGGTAGTGCTTCCTCCAGGCCACCGAGGTTCCCCAATGGAATACGATGAGAATACTTAAGCTTTTATACCCGACCTCCAAACTAAGGACGGTGAATGCTGTGAAGGTTGAAGGATTCGTTGCCTCTCTTAAAAATGCCGAGACCATCGGTGAGCTGTTCAAGATACTCCAGGAGAAGGGCGCTCCGATTGTGGAGCTCGACGGCCAGAGGTTCCTCATCGTTGTTGAGGGCGACTTCGAGGGGAGGAAGTTCTGGACCGAGATAAACGGCGAGAAGGCCAACCAGGCCCTCGGCGATGCGATGCTGAACTCGTCAAGCTTCCCCTTCAAGTGCAAGAGGCCTTACACCGGTGGAAACGTAATCTTCGTGAACTTCGACGACATTGAAGTTGAGAGGTTCCTGGTTGCCTACCGCGACCCGGACTATGGAATATTCTACCTCGTCGAGAACGGTGACGCGAAGGAGATAACGAAGGAGGAGTACGAAAAGCTGATTCCAGAGATGCCGGAGTTCAAAATAAAGAGCATGAGCGAAGAGCAGATGGACATGATGGGGGCCTTCTTCGGGTGAATCAAAGAGAATAATGTGGAAACAGGGGCTCACTGGGAGCCCTTTAGCTCTTTTATCTTCTCCTTGGTTTCCTGGATTCTCTCAACTTTCTTGCTGGCTTTCTCCGCTTTTACTTCCTCTATTTCCCTCCTGAAGGCCCACTTGAGGAGAGGTGGCGTTATCAGGACTGATATTGTAATGAATATCAGCGTCGCCGCTATGAACTCCTGCGCGTGGTCTGGGCTTATGGCACCGCCGTGGATGGCCACCATCAGGTCAACGAGTGCAACCTCAGTCCTCGGAACAGAGCCTATGCCCATCTGGAGCGACATCCAGAAGTTTTCCCTGGTGAAGAGGAAGTCCTTTCCGCGGCCCCAGGCTGTTATCCATGCTCCAAAGCCCCTGCCTACTATCTTTCCGACCACCGCTATGGTAGTCAGTACTGCCGCCAGAACGAGAGCGTTCCTATGCTCGAAGACCTTAAGGTTGAGCATCGCTCCTGTGTGCACGAAGAAGAACGGTATCAACAGGCCGTAGCCAATCGCCCTGACGTCCTCCATGAGGCGCTTTCCTTCCGGGAGCTTCGAGAGGATAAGGCCCATCATGAAGGCGCCCTCAATGGCCGCCGCAAACCAGCCCTCGGCTAAAGCAGCGAAGAGGAACATCATCCCAATGGTCATTCCAAGGATGCCCTTCTCGACGTGGAGCCTCTCGGCGAACCTGATGTAGTAGTCTATGAAGTACCACCCGAGGACGCCGGTTATTATGAAGAAGGCCACGATCTTAACGCTCAGGTCTATCAAACTGCCGCTTCCAACCGCGAAGATAACCAGGGCTATGCCAAGAAAGTCGTCCATAACGCTCGCGCTCAGTGAAGCCGCCCCAACCTCGCTCCTGAGAACGCCTAAGTCCATCATTACCCTAACCGTCAAGCCTATGCTCGTGGCAGTCAGGAGAACGCCGCCGGCGAAGGCTTCTTTACTGGAATAACCCATGGCCATGAGGGCGTACCAGCCGAGGATTAACGGAACGAAAACTCCCAGGAGGGTGGATACGGTTGCGGTAACGCCGGTTTTCTTCAGCTGCTCTACGTCGGTATCGAGGGCACCGAGAAAGAGGAGGAATATTATTCCCAGCTTTGCTAGAAACTCGGATATCTGGGAGACATCGGTGGTAAAACCCTGCCCGCTGACGATGGGCAGGTACTGGGGAGCAACGAAACCGAAGTAAACGAGGTTTCCGAGGAGCATACCCATTATCAGCTCGCCGAGAACGCCGGGGAGCTCAAAACGTTCAATTATGCTGTCCCCTATTTTAGCCAGGATGAGAGCGATGCCTATCGTCGCCAGAAGCCATGCTACTCCTTCCATTGGGCACCACCCACCCTCAAGAGCCTTAAGAACTCGTCTATCAGTATCCTCAGGCTCACTTCACCGACCAGCTTTTCTCCCTCAACAACCGCCAGAACCTGGGCCCTGTACCTCCTCATTTTGTTGAGGGCATCGAGCACTGTGGCGTCTTCTTCTATCGTGAGTGGATGCCTGTCGGCGACGTCCTCAGCCTTGGCGGCCCCTCCGAGGAGGGATTTCAAGCTTTTGCTGGTCATCCCCAGCTTGAACCTGTGGGATTCGGGGGGGAGGAGTATGTCGATTACGTCAAGGTACTTTATAACCCCAACCAGTCCCATGCTCTCCCTGTCCTTGACGACCCATACGTGGTGCCTGGTTCTCAGAACCTTTAGAACGCTTAGAAGGTCAGAATCTGCAGTGACGATTGGCATCATAGTCGTCGAGGGTATTATCTCGGCCAATTTCATGGAGTGAAACTTTTCAAGGGCTGTCTCAACCTCCATAACCACCACCGGACTGAAAATTTAGAAAAAGTCCTCTTAAGGATTTCTGAATCCTAAAAAACAGAAAAGCACAGGAGAATTCACCCCTCAACGGATGTGTGACCAGTAAAAAGGAAACTAACGGCCGAATTTGGCCACGGCACCGATGAAGTAGAAAAGCAGCTTTGCGGCGGTCAGTGCGGTGGGATCTCCCAGCCTTTCGCCGGCCACTTCCATTATGTCAAAGCCGGCTATTCTCTTCTTTTCGGCAAGCCACTCGATGGCCTCAACGACATCCCAGAAAGTCAAGCCACCGGCCTCGGGCGTTCCTGTTGAGGGAACCATCGAGAGGTCGAAGACGTCTATGTCAATGGAGAGATAAATTGGATCGGGGAGGGAAGAGACTAGGTCAACGAAGGCATCGAAGCTGTAGTCCCTCGCGTGAACCCAGCGTATTCCGTTCTTTTCAGCGAACTCCACCTCATCTTTTGTACCGCTCCTTATCCCAAACATCGCCTCCTTAATGCCCAGCTCCGCTATTCTTCTGGCAACGCAGGCGTGGTTGTGGGGGTTGTCCTCGTAGCTGTCGCGGAGGTCGAGGTGAGCGTCGAAGACGACGTAGCTCTTTGGCTTTAACGCTTCAACGGCACCGAGGGTCTGGGAGTGTTCACCGCCGAGGAGTATTGGAAGGGCACTTGGGTTGGCCCTCTTTATCTCTTCAATCGTCTCGCGCACCCTATCGGCTGTCCTCCTGGGATCACCTGCCACCACTGCTATATCACCTACGTCAGCTATCGGAAGCTCAGCTATGTCGATGTCGTAGTCAAGGATGTAGCTCTCGAGGTTCAGCGTCGCGTGCCTGATGAGAGTCGGGCCAAAGCGAGCTCCGGCCTTGAAACTAGTGGTACCGTCGAAAGGAACTCCTACGATTATGAAATCAGCACTTTCCGGCTCGACCAGGGGAAACTCAAGCTTAAGGGTCTCGTAGGTATACAGGAAGTCCATATCCTCACCTCCGGCCGGGGGAAGGGCACCATCTAAAAAAGCTTTCGGGCAAAAATTATTTCTACCCCTTCGCCGTAGTTCTTCAGGTGGTTTACATGGAAAATCCGGTGCTGGAGTGGCTGAAAACGGGGAAGGACGACGCAGAAGATATAGTCGACCTCCCCTGGAGCGTTAAGCAGGTTGGGGAAAACCACTACGTAGCTGAACACCCGAAGATACCATTCCTTCTGAACGTCCTCTTCATGGACGGCTTTGTAAGGCTCGCGGTTCCCTCCGGAATAGAGACTATAGCGATGAGGCTGGAGGACAAGGTGAAGACCTATCATACTCTCCTCGTTCTAAACGAGAGGATGAACCTTCTTAAGTTCACCCTGAGCGGCATGAACGATGAGATAATCCTCCGCGTTGATCTCGATGAAAAGAGCCTTGGAAAGGAGGAGTTCAACGACGCGCTGACCGCGTTGCTTGTTGGAATGAACATTCTCATGGAATCCCTCGGGCTAACTCAAGAGTTCCAGGAGATGATCTTCGAGAGACTGGCCCTGATGGTTCTCGAAAGGATGAAAAACGGGGCAACTGAGAAGGAGATAGTCGAATTTCTGACCAAGAAGGTCGGCATGAGCAAGAATGAGGCTGAGACACTGCTTTCCGAGCTCAAAAAGTCGGTAACGGAGGAGGAGAGGGGATACATTTGAGGTTCGGGGTTCTTTATTCCCCTGTTTTTCTCGAACATAAGCCCAGGGATTATCACCCCGAGAATCCCGGAAGGCTTGAGAGGGCAGTTGGGAGCCTCAAGAGGACGGGGCTCTGGGAAAACGTCATTGGGCCAAAACCCGCCCAGGAGGAAGAGCTCCTCAAGGTTCATAGTGAAGACTACGTTGAGCTGGTGAAGTCGCTGGGAAAAGAATTCACCTACATCGACCCTGACACCTACGTTTCTCCCGGCACGTTCAAAGCCGCACTTACCGCCTTTGGGGCATCAAGGATGGCTGTTGAGCTTGCACTTGAAAAGAGGGGGCTTTATCTGGCTCTAGTAAGACCGCCCGGTCACCACGCCGGAAAATCCGGTAGGGCCTTTAATGCCCCAACTCTCGGTTTCTGCATCTTCAACAACGCCGCCTACGCAGCCAAAGTGGCAGAGGAGAAGATTGGGAAAGTTCTGGTTATAGACTTCGACGCCCACCACGGCAATGGAACGCAGGAGATACTGTGGAACGACGACAGGGCTGTTCACATAGACCTCCACGAGCGTGACATCTATCCGATGAGCGGGTACGAATACGAGGTTGGCGGAAAAGATGCCGAGGGAACGAAGATTAACATCCCGATGCCCCACTATGCTGGCGACGACGACTACGTTTACGCCTGGGATGAAATCGTTCTTCCAGTAATAGCACAGCTCAGACCAAAGCTCATCGTTGTCTCGGCCGGTTTCGACGGTTTTCTCGGCGAGAACCTGACGACGCTCCGCCTTAGTGAGGTCTTCTTCGCCTACGCCGGCTCAACCCTCTCCCGCTATCCGCTCGCAGTCATCTTTGAGGGCGGCTATTCTATCGGCCTCGACAAAGGCCTGCCGGTCTTCATCAGAGGCTACCTCTCGGGAGAGATAAGGGAAGTCCCGGTTACGCCGTCCTATGGGGCCCTAACAACAGTCTCAGCCGTAAAAGAAGTGCAGAGGCAGTGGTGGGGGCTGTAGCTTACCCGGGGGTAAGGAGCTTACCGGGGGGTAAGTTGAAGGTTCCTCACGACTTCCTTAACAACTGGATCCGGGATGGCGTATTCGTTTCCCCTCTGTTCAAGGTAGCCGTACTTGAGGAGGTTCTTCAGGAGGATGGAGAACTTCGCGTCGTTTACCGGCCCCATCTTAAACTCAACGTACTCCTTTATGGTGCTCCATCTGGTATTTCCCATGGCGACGGCTTTCAGTATAACTCCATATCTCCTGCTGTTCTGGATAAGGGATGAAAGCTCCTCCCGGATTAACTTTTCTGCCATGTTAAAGAGCTCATCCATGGCCTCAGAGTGGGAAAGTCCTCTAACTCCGCGAAGGTACCCGTACATCGTGAGCCATCCAACTATGCCGTCGAGTCTCTCAACGGCTTCCTCGATCTCTTTTTCAGCAGGTTCGATACCTATCTCTCCAAACCCCTTTCTGAGGAAGTCCACACTCTCCTCCCGTTTGAACCTTTGGAGCACTATCTCCCTCGCATACCTGCCGAAGAGGGGTTTTTTGGGGTCTTCCAGGCCAAGGAAATCTTGGAGCATTCCCACCTCGGATCCCGTGAGTACAAAGGTTATCGCGGGCAGGGTATCCACTGCATAGGCTATCAGACCGTCGTACCTGATTCCGGAAAGCCTGAGGTATTGGGCCTCGTCAAAGGCAATTATCGCCCTTAGGTTCTCATTTTCGGCCCAGGAGTTTATCTTTTCAAGGATTTCAGCAAGATCCGGTTTTCTCTCGAATTCTACACTCAGGCCTGAGATTCTAAGCCCCCTGATGGAGGACAATGTTTTTTCGAGCCTCAACAGGAGGGATTTGTGTGGCTTAACCGTTGAGAGGAAAGAACTCAAAATTTTCTGTGCCAGAATCTCCTGGGGTATTGAACCGTGGGTGAAATAGAGAGAGCGGACATCTATTTTTGCATAGGGAAATCCCAGCTCAGTGAGGGCGACGTTCAGGAGGGAGCTCTTTCCAAGGCGTCTTATGCCGAGCAGAAGAATCAGATTTTCTCCCAAGTTCACTGCACTCCGAAACTCCCTCAGTTCATTCTCCCTATCGTACAGGTCCTCCCGCTTAGTTTTCGGCTGCAGGTCGAACAGCAACTTACCCCACCGTAAGTTACTTACCCGGGGGTAAGTTATAAGGGTTTCGCAGCGATGACACAAAGGTTCAAGAATGAGAATAAAAAGCGAGAGAAGAAAGAAGAAAGGAAGAAGCAATCAAAGCCCCAGCATCTCCCTCGCGGCCTTAACGCCCAGATCAAAGGCCTTCATGTTTACCTCGACGGTCTTCGGAGGGACGCTGACCTTTATGACCTCCCTTACGTGCTCTGCCGAGAGCGGAAAGCCAGGCGTTTGAGTTAAAGCACCGATAAGGACGACGTTGGTTGTAACGATGTTTCCTGCCTCTATCGCGAGCTTCTCGGCGTCGAAGGCCATGAACTTGCCTCCAAAGTCCTCCTCGATGATCTTCTTCATCTCCTCAAGGGTCGGGTAAGTGGCGAGCCCCATCGAGACCTGAACCGGCGGAATGGGTCTGGAGTTCGTGAAGACAAGGCCACCCTTCTTGAGGTAGTTGATGTATCTCAAAGCCTCAACCGGCTCGAAGGAAAGGATAACATCGGCCTTTCCCTCGGGAACCATGGCGCCGTAAACGTCCTCGCCAAAGCGGACGTAGGCGATGACGCTTCCAAAGCGCTGGCTCATGCCGTGGACCTCGCCAACGCGAACCTTGTAGCCGGCGTGAAGAGCCGCCCAGCCGAGCAGGTTAGCGGCGGTGAGGATTCCCTGGCCGCCGACACCCGTGATAACGATGTTGTACTCCCTCATCTCACTCACCCTCCTCCATGGGCTCGAAGGCCCCAAACGGACATACCTGGGCGCAGCCACCGCAGCCCCAGCACATTGTCGGATCAACCTTGGCCTTCTTGGTCTCTGGATCCCAGTAGATGGCCGGACAGCCGTAGGCGTTGATACATATCTTACAGCCGGTACACTTGTCCTCGATGACGTGGTAGATCGGCCACTTCTCGCCCCTCCTTCTCATCTGGCCTATCCTGTAGAGTGCACACACCTGTCTCGAAACGATGACGCTCACACCGTCGACGGCTAGAGCTTCCTTGATGGCCTTCTCAGTTGCCTTTATGTCATAGGGGTCAACAACCTTGACGAAGTCAGCCCCCATGGCCTTAGCCACGTCCTCTATTGGAATCCTCTTGCCCACTCCATGGGGTGTCTGGCCTGTGCTCGGATTCGGTTGGTCGCCAGTCATTGCAGTGACGAGGTTGTCAAGGACGACTATGACAACGTTGGAGCGGTTGTAGATGGCATTCGCTAAAGCCGGAAGACCGGTGTGGAAGAACGTCGAGTCGCCTATGGTGGCGACTATTATCTTCTTCTCCTTGCCGGTCTTTCTCTCTTCCTCGCCCGGAACGCCATTCAAAGCGACGTCGAGACCGTGGGCCATGCCTATCGAGCCACCCATCGCTATGGTCGTGTCAACTGTCCTGAGCGGCGGGAGAACACCGAGGGTGTAACAGCCTATGTCGCTCGGGAATATCGCCCTTGGCGATGCCGCCCTTCTTATGGCGTAGAAGGTGTTCCTGTGCGGACAGGCCGGACAGAGGCTCGGCGGCCTCGGCGGGACTATAGCCTGAACCTTCTCGTACTTCCTGTCAATCTCCTCGAAGTCTACCGGTGTTTCCATATCGAGGAACTTCGCTATGGCCTCAACCGCCCTCCTCGTCGTCATCTCGTAAACGCGCGGAACGATGTCTTTTCCGTGAATCGGAATTCTAAGGCCTTTATCGTAGGCCCACACCTTCACCTGCTCCTCAACGACAGGCTCAAGCTCCTCAACGATGAGGACCTTCTCAAGCCCATCGAAGAACTTCTCAAGAAGGCCGTAGGGAACTGGATACGGTGTTCCAAGCTTGAGTATCTTCACGTTCTCGACGCCGAGCCATGCTAAAGCCTCCTTCACGTAGGCGTAGCTGAGGCCTGGAGCGATTATACCGACCTTCGCGTTCTCATCGCCTTCAATCCAGTTGAAGGGGCTCTCGTTGAACTCCTCGCGGAACTTCTCGATAGTTTCGAGCAGCCAGGGATGCTTCTTCTTCTGGAATGCCGGTATGTCAACGTACCTCTCCGGGTTCTTCTTGAAGTTCCCGAACTTCCTCTTTGCCTGCTTTATCTCCTCCGGCAGTTCTCCAAGGACGACGTCGCCGCGCATGTGGGAGCTTCTGGTTGTTGTCCTAAGGATTATCATCTGGTTGTACTTCTCGCTTATCTCGAAGGCGTACTTTACCATGTCCTTGGCTTCCTGGACGCTTGAAGGCTCCAAAACGGGAATTCCAGCGTTCTTGGCTATCGCCCTTGTGTCCTGCTCGTTCTGGCTGCTCCACATGCTCGGGTCGTCGGCGACCATAACGATTAGCCCGCCGTCAACTCCCATGTAGCTGGCGGTCATGAAGCTGTCCATGGCAACGTTCAGGCCCACGTGCTTCATGGCCGTCATGGCCCTTAGGCCGCTCCAAGAAGCAGCTAAAGCCGTCTCAAACGCTACCTTCTCGTTGGTGGAGTACTCCATGTAGACGCCGGCCCTTTTGGCGACGGCCGCCATCGTGTCGGTAAGTTCAGAACTCGGCGTTCCGGGGTAGGCGGCAAAGACAGCTATATTGCCCTCCAAAGCTCCCCTGGCTATCGCCTGGTTGCCGAGGAGGAGAACCCTCTCCCCGGGCTTGTCCCACAACACTATGTCGGTAACTTTCGCCATCTAAACCGCACCTCCAGATATCTCATTAAGGTATTCATCAAGTTGGGTTTCGTCCAAAACATAAAACGCTCTAATACCCATCTTCCTGGCACGGGCCACCATATCCTTGTCAGATGATATGAGCATCGCGTTGAACTTCTTGGCGGTTGCTATGAAGTAGGAATCCGCGGCCCTTGGATGAATCTTCCGGGCTATCGTCTTTGCATCCTCGAAGATCCAGTCTTCAGAGACCTGGAGAACCTTTGCCTCAAGGTATTCCAGGGTTAAATCAACTGCTTCCTCTTTACTGGTTAGTCTCTTCACTAAGCTTATGGTTTCAACTACTCCCAGGCGGGGCATTAGTAGGGGAATCCCCCTGGCTTCAGCCGCGGAGATTGCCCTTCTCGCCAGTCTGTTTCTATCTTCTTTACCTTTAACCGGAATGATTGAGTCAATGAATGCCGATGTGTCAACCACGAGCATTTCGCATCTCCCGCAGGATTCTGTGGGGATCCTCCTTAACTTCACCTACCAAGGCCTTCATTCTCTCGTAAAGGTCGTCTATGGTAATGGGATGAATAGGAGTTTTGGAGACCTCTCTCTTATGAGAATCCGCTTTAGCCTCCACCATTCACTCCCCCTTCAAAACCCCAGCGTTCTTCGCCTGCTGGACGAGTGCATATGCGCCAGCGGCGACATCTTCCGGCCTCTCGTAGCTCGGAATTCCGTTCTTCTCAAGCAGTTCCTTGGCCTTCTCACTCACGTAGCCGGCCATGAAGAGGCCGAGAACTGGCTTGCCATTGTTTACTTCCTTAACTGCCCTGATTACTCCTTCAGCGTGCTCCGTCGGTGTCATGCCGGCGAAGGTAGGGACGACACATATGGCTATGAGCATGTCAACGTTCTTGTCCTGCAGGAGGGCCTTCGCCGTCCTGTAGTAGTCTTCTCCTCTCGCGGAGGCTATCATATCAACGGGGTTCTTCACTGCCGCCATCGGCGGGAGGAAGGAGCGCAGCTCTTCTATGGTTTTCTCCTCAAGCTCGGCAAGCTTGAGTCCGCGCTTGTCAAGCTGATCGGCGGTCAGAACTCCCGGACCGCCTGCGTTGGTCATTATGGCAACGCGCTTGCCCCTGGGCAGGGGCTGTGTGAAGGCCCTCGCCATGCTGAGCATGTCGTCTATGGTCTCAGCTATGAGAACGCCGCTCTGCTTGAAAGCAGCTTCATAAATCTTCCAGCTTCCCGCCAGAGAACCGGTGTGGCTTGAAGCAGCTCTTGCACCGCTCTCGCTCCTTCCGGCCTTGAGGGCTATAACGGGCTTCTTCTTGGTGACTCGCTTGGCAACCTCAATGAACTTCCTTCCGTCCTTAAGGCCCTCGATGTAGAGGGCTATCGCCTTGTCCTCCTCGGTGTCAGCCAGATACTCCATAAGCTCGGCGAAGTCGAGGTCTGCCATGTTGCCGACGCTCACGAACTTTGAGAAGCCGATTCCCTCTTTCACCGTCTTGTAGACTATTCCAGCTCCTAAGGCACCGCTCTGGCTGACGAAGGCTATGTCGCCTTTCTTGGCGTCCATTATGAAGGTCGCGTTCATGTCGTTGTGGGTGTTCATAACGCCGACGCAGTTCGGGCCGATGAGCCTCATGCCGTACCTGTGGGCAATCTCCACCAGTTCGCGCTCCTCCTTCTTGCCCTCCTCGCCGATTTCACCGAAGCCAGCAGTTATAATGACCGCTCCCTTGACGCCCTTTTCGCCACAGTCAATAAGCGTCTGCTTTACAAACCTCTTCGGGACGACTATTATTGCCAGATCAACCTCGTCCGGAATGTCCTTCACGTTCTTGTAGGCCTTAACGCCCTGAACGACCTCGTCCTTGACGTTTACGGGGTAGACCTTCCCGTCTTTGTATTTTTTCAGGTTCTTGAAGACCTCGTAGCCGAGTTTAAGCGGATCATTTGATGCTCCGATAACAGCTATTGCCCTCGGCTTGAAGAAGTAGTCGAGACTCATTAACCTCACCGTTTAAACCTCCACCGAATCGTATATAAGCTTTCCCAAAACGGTCATCGGAGAATTATAGAGCACTGTTGGGCCTTTTGAGTCACTGACGAGCCTAATTGGTCATCGAAAGCTTTAAGTAAGCTCGGGTTATTTTAATTTGGAGGTGGTGGAGATGGTGAAGGTGAAGTTTCTGGGCCACGCTGCATTCTACATCGAAGGGAGCAAGAAAATCCTCATAGACCCGTTCCTCAGCGGCAACCCGCAGGCGGCAGTCAAGCCGGAGGAGCTTGAGGCCGACCTTATTCTGGTTACCCACGCCCACGGCGACCACATAGGTGATGCCATAGAGATAGCCAAGAGAACGGGAGCTAAGATAGTAGCAATGTATGATATTGCCAACTACATCAGCCAGCAGGCCAACGGCCAGGTTGAGACGGTAGGGATGAACTACGGGCCGACGGAGGTTGACGGCGTTGGCATAATTCAGGTTCCGGCCTGGCACTCCAGCAGCGACGGCGTTCACAGCATAGGCAATGCCTCGGGCTTCATAGTCAAGCTCGACGGGAAGACGATCTACCACGCCGGCGACACCTTCGTGTTCTCGGACATGGCCCTGTTCAGCGAGCTCTACGGGCCGATTGACGTTGCCCTGCTCCCGATAGGAGGCCACTTCACCATGGGGCCAAGGGAAGCTGCCAAGGCCGTCGAGCTGTTGAAGCCGAGGAAGGTCGTGCCGATGCACTACAACACCTGGCCGCCGATCGCCCAAGATCCGGAGGAATTCAAGAGACTCGTTGGCAATAAGGCTGAAGTGGTTATTCTCAAGCCGGGCGAGGAGATTGAGGTTTGAAGAGGTTTCGGTTCTTTTTTTACTTTAAAACATTATTCGATAAGAAAGGGCGCATTCTAGTGTCTTCTGTTGACTATATATGAAAACTCCAAACCACGATTTAACTCCAATCACAAAATTTATATATCCACCCCCTTTTAATCAAATGTCATTAAATATCATTAAAGCTGGAGGTGTTTAAGATGGCTGAGGAGAAGAAGTACACGACTGTTTCCATACCAAAGCCGCTCTATGACAAGATAAAGGCCAGGATAGAGGGCACCGGATTCACTTCGGTTTCCGACTACGTGACCTACGTTCTCCGCGAGGTTCTTGCTAGTTTAGAAGAGGAGGAGAAGGAGGAAGTCTTCACCGAGGAGGAGGAAGAAAAAGTCAAGGAGCGCCTCAGGGCACTCGGCTACCTCGACTGATTTCATTTTTGGGTGATAACAATGGTTTCAAAGCCCCACGGCGGCAAACTGGTCAGGAGGCTCGTTGCCGAGAGAACCCGCGAGAGGATCCTGAGCGAGCAGAAAGAGTACCCGCGCGTTAACATCAACCACGGAAGGGCCATAGACCTCGAGAACATCGCCCACGGCGTCTATTCTCCGCTCAAAGGCTTTCTGACTAGTGACGACTTTCAGAGCGTCCTCGACCACATGCGCCTGAGCGACGACACCCCATGGACGATTCCGATAGTCCTTGACGTGAGGGAGAAGACCTTCGAGGAGGGAGACGCGGTTCTCCTCTACCACGATGGTTTACCGATAGCCAGGATGCATGTTGAGGAAATATACACCTACGACAAAAAAGAATTCGCCGTCAAGGTCTTCAAGACCGACGATCCAGCCCATCCAGGAGTGGCCAGGGTAATGGGCATGGGCGACTACCTCGTCGGCGGCGAGATAGAGCTCCTCAACGAGCTGCCGAACCCCTTCGCCAAGTACACTCTGAGGCCGGTCGAGACAAGGGTCCTCTTCAAGGAGCTCGGATGGAAGACGATAGTGGCATTCCAGACGAGGAACGCCCCCCACGTCGGCCACGAGTACGTCCAGAAAGCGGCCCTTACATTCGTCGACGGCCTCTTCATAAATCCGGTTCTCGGAAGGAAGAAGAAGGGCGACTACAGGGACGAGGTCATAATCAAGGCCTATGAAGCTTTATTCAAGCACTACTATCCAAAGGACGCCGCGACCCTCGCGACGGTCCGCTACGAGATGCGCTACGCTGGCCCAAGGGAGGCGATTCATCACGCCATAATGAGGAAGAACTTCGGTGCGACCCACTTCATCGTCGGAAGGGATCACGCTGGAGTTGGCGACTACTACGGGCCATATGAAGCATGGGAGATGTTCGACAACTTCCCTGACCTCGGCATAACCCCGATGTTCATCAGGGAGGCCTTCTACTGCAGGAAGTGCGGTGGCATGGTCAACGCCAAGATATGTCCCCATCCCAAGGAGTTCCACGTCCACATAAGCGGCACCAAGCTCAGGAAGATGATAATGGCCGGCGAGCAGCCGCCGGAGTACATGATGAGGCCCGAAGTCTACGAGGTCATCCGGAGCTTTGAGAACCCCTTCGTGGAGTGATTTCCTCTCAAATTTTTATCCGGAGGAATGAGCATGCACCTCATAGTTCACCACTGGGACACGGACGGGATAACCTCGGCTGCGCTTCTCGTGAGGGCCCTTGGGCTGGAGGAGTTCACAAACATAACCGCCCCAATAGGCGAGTTCAGGTTTGATGAGAGGATATGGAACGCCATTGCAAGAGCGGAGACGCTCTACGTCCTCGACTTCAACGTGCCGAACGAGGTCGAGAAGGTAAAGATTCCGACCATCTTCATAGACCACCACACCCAGCCGAGAATCAAAAACCCCCTCGTGGAGCAGGTGAACCCCTCGCTGGAAGGCAATTATTACCCCTCCAACTCCCTCGTCGTCTCGGAGTACTTTGGAATATGGAACGCGTGGAGCGCCCTCGGCGTCGTTGGCGACATCGGAGAGAAGGCCTTCGAGCTAGAGACCGTTAACGAACTCCTCCGGAAAGCGAGCCTATCGCGGGCGGAAGCCTTAAGGCTGGTAGAGCTAATCGACTCCAACTACATCGCGATGGAGAGGGAGGCCGTCGAGGGAGCGGTGACAGTTCTCCTTGAGAGCGAAATCAAAGACCTTCTCGAATACGAACCCTGGATCAAAAAAGCGGATGCGATAAAGGAGGCCATAGATGGCGCCCTTTCAAGCGTTGAGGAGAAAAACGGCTTTGCCTTCGTGGAGTTCGAGAGCCCGTTCAACATTATCTCCAAGGTCGCGAGAAAGCTCGTCTGGGAGATGGGCTATAGAGGAGCGGTCGTCGTAAACAGGAACTTCCACGGGAAAGCTCAGGTCTACTTCCGGATCTCCCCTGAGGAGGCGGAGAGGAGAGACATGGGTAAAGTCATCACTCGCCTTAGGGAGCTTGGAACGAACGCTGGCGGAAAAAGGGAGGTTCTCGGCTGCGTCTGTGAGAGGGATAAAATCGAAGACGCACTCGCAATCATTGAGGAATACCTGAGGTGAGAGTTATGGAGTTTGAAAAGAAGGTTAGGGAAGGAATGGAGAACACCAAGCGTGTCTTCGTCATAGGCCTTGATTCGGCCCCACCGGAGCTTCTGTTCAACCGCTTCATTGACGACATGCCCAACGTCAAGAGGCTCTTAGAGAAGTCCGTTTACGGCCCTATGCAGACCGGAATTCCTGCGATAACCATCCCGATGTGGATGGTGATGGTCACTGGAAAGACACCGGGCGAGCTCGGCCTCTACGGCTTCAGGCACAGAACTGGCTATTCCTACACGGACTACTGGATAGCCCACAGCAGGAAGGTGAAGGAAAAGACACTCTGGGACTACCTCGGCGAGCGCGGGAAGGAGTCGATAATAGTCGGCGTCCCGCCGACCTATCCGCCAAAGCCCATTAAGGGCCACCTCGTCAGCTGCTTCATAACCCCCGATGCCAGTGTCGACTACACATATCCCAAGGAACTCAAGGGCGAGATAGAGCGCCTCGTCGGCGAGTACATATTCGACGTCCCCTTCAGGAAGGAAGCCAAGGACGAGGTGAAAGAGGGCATCTGGGAGATGACGGAAAAGCGCTTTGAGGTGATAAGGTACCTCCTCCAGGAGAAGGACTGGGACTACTTCCACTTCGTCGAGATAGGCTTGGATAGACTCCACCACGCCTTCTGGCGCTACTTCGATGAAAACCACCACCTCTACCCGGGCAAGGGCAACAAGTACGAAAACGTCATCCCTGACTACTACAAGCTTCTCGATAAGGAGATAGGCGAAACCCTCAAGCTCATAGACCTCGACGAGACGGCCGTCTTCATAGTTTCTGACCACGGAATAAAGGCCATGCACGGCAACTTCGCCGTGAACCAGTGGCTGGCCGAGGAGGGCCTGCTGAAGGTCAAGAACCCTGAGGTTCTCCACGACGGGAAGGTCAAGCGCTTCGAGCAGATTGAAGTCGACTGGAAGGAGACCACCGCCTGGGGATGGGGCGGCTACTACTCCCGCGTATTCCTCAACGTCCTCGGAAGGGAGAAGGAAGGGAAGATACCGCTATCGAAGTTCGAAAAGGTGAGGGATGAGATAGCGGAGCAGATAAAATCCATACGCGGCCCCAACGGAGAGACGTGGGACACAAAGGTGTTCTACCCCGAGGAAATCTATCCTGAGGCGAGGGGCAGCAAGCCGGACATAATGGTCTACTTCGACAACCTCAACTGGCGCGCGGCCGGAACCGTTGGACATCCAACCAACTACCTGCCGGAGAACGACACCGGGCCTGACGATGCGAACCACTCCGAGTTCGGGGTGTTCTCAATGTACTTGCCCGGCTTCGACGAGAGCAGGGCAACTCAGCTAACCATCTACGACTTCGCACCGACGATACTCCGGCTCTTTGGAATAGAGGAGCCGATAAAGGATATGCACGGGAGGAGCATCCTCTAAGCTTTCGTTTCCCCCATTCCATCCAGCCTTTAGAATTGGAGGGAGCTGAAATGACAGGACTCAAAAACCTCGAAAAAGGATTCACAATCTGGCTTACGGGGCCAAGCGGTGCCGGGAAGACGACTCTGGCCGTTAAGCTGGCGAAAAGGCTGAGGGAGATGGGCTACCGCGTGGAGATACTCGACGGGGACACGATAAGGAAGACCCTCTATCCGGACCTCGGCTTCTCAAAGGAAGCGAGGGAGATGCACAACAGGGTTGTAATTCACATGGCCAAGCTCCTCAGCAGGAACGGCGTTATAGCGATAGTTTCCCTGATATCACCGTACAGAGCGGTTCGCGAGTACGCTAGGAAGGAGATAGGGGACTTCATCGAGGTCTACGTCTACGCGCCCCTAGAAGTCAGGATCCAGCGCGACCCCAAGGGGCTCTACGCCAAGGCATTGAGGGGAGAGATAAAGGGCCTTACCGGCTACGACGGGGTCTACGAGGAGCCTGAGAACCCAGAAGTTACGGTGGACAGCTCGAAGATGACCCCCGAGGAGGAAGTTGAAGCCGTCATAGCGAAGGCCCGCGAGATGGGCTACCTGCCCTGATTTTCAAAGGGAGGGAGGGCGTTGGATCCAACCTTCATCGGGCTGGGCTTTGTAGTGGGCTTTCTCGTCGGTCTTACGGGAGTTGGTGGTGGGGCGCTGATGACGCCCTCCCTAATATTCCTCGGCGTTGAGCCGCTGACGGCGGTCGGAACCGACCTCCTTTACGCCACGGTCACGAGGGTCTTCGGCGTCTTCTTCCACGGGAAGAAGGGCAGGATAAGGTACGACATAGCACTGAGGCTCTTCGCTGGGAGCGTCCCTGCAATAATCCTCGGGGGAGTGCTCCTCCGCTGGATTAATAAGGAAGTCCTCAACAAGTACCTTACCCTGCTCCTCGGTGTTATTCTGATAATGAGTGCAGTCCTGAGCCTTCTCAAGGGTGAAATCCACATTCCGATAAGACCCAGATGGGCCTATGTCTATCTGCTCGGCTTCGTGGTGGGCCTGACCGTCCAGTTCACCTCCGTTGGGGCAGGCGTTATAGTGAGCTTCACCCTCATGAACGTGGCCAGGCTCGAACCGAAGGAGGTGGTTGGCGTGACGATAACCTACGGCCTGGCCCTCTCAACTTTCAGCTTCCTGAACTATGCGAGCGTCGGGAGCGTCGATTATGGAATAGCGTCCCTCCTCATCCTTGGAACGGTTCCCGGAGTTTACCTTGGCACTCACGTGAGTAGAAACGCGGACGGGGCGAAGCTTAAAAAGGCGATAAACATCATAATCCTGCTGATAGGACTCTTCACACTGATGAGCAGATGAATGGAATGAGTGGGTATGTGAATTTGTCCGGGGAAGCAAAAGTGCCATTTTGAGAAGGCATACTATGGCCTCCTCCCCGCCCTAAAGGGCGAGGCCTGTTGAAAGAAAAACCTCAAAGATTGAAGTCAGAGCACTCCTAAAGCTCAGAGGCTAGAAAACAATAACCGAGCTCGGCTCATTTACATTTTTCTTCTGAAAGTCTCATCCCAAGGCAAGGAGAAGGCCCAGTGCATTTTTCACTTCGGTTTTACCACTTTTGGAGCGCTGGGAATAATCTCATCTTTCGACCTGGGCAAACTAGAGGTCTAGGAATTCACGATTCATTTAACTCACTCATTCTTCACTCCTTACCAAGAGTTTTAATGTTTTTAGATACTTCTAAAATCTCCCTAAACCCCTCACGCTTGAATTTCATACACGCTTCAAGTTCTCTCTTAAGATAGTCTATCATCAAATCTTTCAGCTGTATTTCCCTTTCAAGGGAAGATATCTGCATCCCCAAGTAGAACATATTCATCCAGCAGTTTGCCTCCCTCTCAAAGAGCTCTCTTTTTCTGGTGAATCGCCTAAATCCGGGAGAAGAAAATTTCTTCCCCAGCTCCTTCTTGTAAAAATTCCATATACCTCTGGCTTTGTAAGTATCTGGGGCGATAACCATGTTAAGTTTCATAATGCCAAACCTCATCTCCTCCAAGATTTCTTTGATGTCCTCGAGAACGGTGGGAAATAGAAGGGAATGTTTTTCTTCGTCCTCCATAAGTTGTCTCAGGTAGCTCCATCCCTGCTTGTTTATGCTGTACATATATTTGTAGCCACAGTTGTATCTCTTTCCCTTCTTGTTTTCACACTCCCTTGGAACCTTCCGACGCCTGAGGAAGCCCATCATATATAACCTACGGAGATCGTTGGATATCAGCTTTGGTCTCACCCTCTCAAGGAGCTTTATCAGAGTCTTGAGGGTCATCGAATGAACAGAGTAACGTTATCTACCATGTCTGGATTAGCTTGTCAACTTCACTCAGGATAACATCACTAACACACCAATACCAAGCCGTAGTGCTGCTCCACGTGCCGGTAAACATAGAGGCCTTAGTTCAAGTTCAAGAGGACTAATACTCTCAGCATAGATCATCCCGAACAATGGCATGTCTGATTCCGCCTCTTCAAGGACGAGGACGAAGAACTAGAGCCTCCTCCACCGCGAGACAGGAACTACGACGATACAGACACCAAGAACCTGATCCTCAAAGCAGTAAATGGGAACGATACAGCGCTTGAAGCTGAACGTTAAAGTCCGTTGAGAACTTGTGTAACCCTTCTAACTACGTTATAGTTATGTAATAGAATTTAGAATTGCTTATAAACCTTTGAGTACTATATAACAAGCATGAGGGGGGATAAGAGGAAGAAGTCAAAGATAGAAGAGCTCATCAAGAAAGGCCTAGGAACAAGCGAAATAGCCAGGCAGCTAGGCGTCACTCCGGCTTACGTTTCAAAGGTCAAAAGAGAGATCAGAAATAAACGGATGATTAACGAAGGTGAGCGCGAGGCTGAAGTCTTTAAATTGTTGAAAGAGGGCAAATCTCCTGTGGACATTGTAATAGAACTCAAACTTCCTGCAGAGGAAGTTAACAGGATATACGAGAAATATCTAGAACTGAATAACCTTCCTCCTGTGACACAGCTCGACATTATGGATTATGTTGATGAGAGCTGTGAATCCATTAGAGAGGAGATTCTTGGTGAAATCCGGGAGTACATACAAAGGGCTATCACAGAGGTTCACAGAAAGCTGAGTAAAGACGTTGAAGAAATCCAGGCTAAAACAGAGGAACTCGGGAAGGAGAAGGATGACATGAAAAAACTCTTGATCTGGAGTATAGGAGAGCTTAGTAGGATCCTAGCACAGATCTCGATTGAGAGCTTAATAGAGCGTATGATTGTGGTGCAGAGCTTTCCTGAAACGCTTAGCAAATCACAGCTCTCCATGTACCAAGAGGCCGCTGAGGATGCATGTAAAATGTTCATCCTATCCAATCCAAATCCATCTGAAGTTCAAAAGATTGTGAGCAAGCTTGAGACATTTAAACAATCCTTTGAGATGTCAGGAGATAAAGAAGCGGTGAACAGGATAAACGTTCTCTTGAAGATACTAACCAAATACCAAGTTAAAACGGGATGATATTTAACTTCTGATTAACTCCCAATTTACCTGAATTTACCCAGTTGGTTTATCCTAAAAACACTGGGGAGATGCCCGGTTTATTGGGTAGCTTGGTTTTTAACTAAAGTTAACTGCCCTTTAGTTAAATTAAACTTTGTAGCTGAGTTAATAAACTGAGGTGAGATTGCCCTCTGTTTGGTGTAAACTTTTATGGAGAAGCTGTTTTTGGATCTTTAATTGGTTAACACTTTAGGTTTTTATTGTATGGCAGAGGATCTTTGATTGCAAAGCTTTGAAGTTGCGTGAATTTTTCACGCGACTTCAGCAGGGATCATCAGTTAAGACATGATCTTTTTGAGGGGCTGAGCGGCCAATAACCAGTTGGTGTGGGTCACCAGCTTTCTCTTTAGGCTCACGGTTTCATCACAAAACAAAAATGTCTTATTAGCATTTGGAAGTGAGTTTAACTGGCCTATCTTGGGATCACGCGTGAAAAATTCACGCGGGCTACAGCGGTTCGAAAAGCAAATCAATGACGTGGCGGAAACATTGAGACAAAACTTTGACTAAAAAGCATCAAGACCCAGACTTACTTTTGTGGTTTGTAATGCGAGAGCAGGAGAACCTCTATCACGTCCCCGGGTTTTATCCCCATAACTTCTCTTAAGGGCTTGGGGATGAATATAGAGCCCTGTTCACCAACACGGGCCATAAAAGTGCCCTCCTTTGGCCTTTTATCACTTTCATATTTCAGTATCTTAACCTCGACGAAATCACCGCGCTCTATACCGTAGAACTTTCTCGTGCCAGCTGGGATTATTATCCTGCCGATTTTGTGGACAATCACGTGAAACTTCGCCAGGACTTCCATGCTAATCCCCTAACAACTTCCTCATTTTGTTTTTAATATGCTTTTGGGTGTCCAAAAACTTTAAATATCATTTTATGTGATTTTACATCAGAAAATGATGTGGTGATTGAAATGCTGAACCTTGACGAGGCTGAGGAAATCCTCGAAAAGATGAAGCTCAGGTTCCTCATCCAGGAGAAGGCCAAGATTGTTGGGGCCGAGGTGCTGGATTCAGTAGCCATTCTAAGAGGTGACCGCCTCTTAGTTCTCTTGCTCTTTGATAAGAGACCAAAGACTGTTAAGTTCCGTAACTCTGATGTAGAATTCTGGCTCGTCTGGAGAAGTGGGAAGAAGGTATACGCCCAGAATGTGAAGGATGAAGAGGTTATTCCTCTTGAGGTTGGAGAAGTTGATGCTTTCATAGACTTGATGCTTCAATGAGTTCTTTGCTATTTTTACAAAAACCATCGCCCTTCAGGAGATAGGCAAAACTTTTAAGATAGCTCATCTTTGCCATAAACGGAGAAACCTATGAGCGAGGCAAGCGAAGCTCTGCAGAAGATTGCAAGGGGGACCGGAATAGTTTTTGCCGGGACGGTTATCTCGATGTTCTTTGGATTTCTGAGCAGGGCGGTTATAGCGAGGTACTTCTCGACTGCAGAGTATGGAGTGTTTAATTTAGCTCTGACTGTTTTGAGCATCGCCCTTGTCCTTGCTACACTTGGCTTTCAGAACGGCCTGCCGAGGGAAGTTGCATTTTATAGAGAGAAAAAGCCTTCGAGGGTTAGAGATTTAATTTCGACAGCCTTGGTGATTGTTGCCGTGAACAGTTTTGCAATCATGATGCTCCTGATTTTTGGTTCGGGCCTCATAGCTCAAGTGTTTAATGAAGAGAGACTAGTCTATTCTCTAAAAGTGATGGCTTTTGCCCTGCCGTTTTCGGCTTTAATTAGCGTGATGATTTCAATTTCCCGAGGCTTTGGGAGAGTAAGGGAGAAAGTATACTTTCAAAACGTAGTTTATCCTGTAATATGGCTGGTGTTAGTCATCTCACTTGCTCTCCTTGACCTCCCATTCGCTTCCTTGTTCTGGGCATACGTCATCGCCCAGTTCTTGACATTCCTCACATTGATCTTTGAAACCTACAGGATTGAACTCTTTGGGTTCAGACCTTCTCTCGACGCTGGACTCGGGCGGAAGTTAGTTGCATTCTCCCTTCCTCTGATGTTTGTTGGAATACTGAACTTTCTGATGACATGGACTGACACATTGATGCTTGGTTACTATAAAGGTTCCGAGGTCGTGGGGCTGTACAACGCTGCAACACCGCTGGCCAAACTGATTCCGACGTTTTTGAATTCTGCGGCTGTTATTTACTCCCCCATAGTCACCTCACTGTATGCTCAGGGGAAAATGGTAGAAATGAAAAGGGTCTACCAGGTGCTAACGAAGTGGGTATTTCTGCTGACTCTCCCGCTGTTTGCCCTCATGTTCCTCTTCCCGGAGGCCACGATATCGTTCATTTTTGGAGAGAAATATGTATCGGCAGCACTCGCACTTCAGGTTCTTTCCCTGGGCTTTATGTTTCACACGTTTCTGGGGCTAAACGGCATGACGCTGATAGTTATCGGTAAGCCGAAGCTCAACATGATCGGGGACACTTTTGCTGTGGTCTCGAACATTGCTTTGAACCTCGCTCTAATTCCCTCATATGGAATGGTTGGTGCTGCCGTTGCCACAGCAGTCTCTTATTTTATCGCCAACGTGTTCAGGTCGTACTGGCTCTATAGGATGACAGGTATCCACCCATTTAGCTGGAGCTATGTGAAGCCCCTAGCTATAGGATTTGTTTTACTCGGAGCTATTAAGTGGCTGAGTCCCAATGTTCCCAATATATGGTACGCCTTCCTGGTTCTTCTGGTCTTTATGGGGGTTTATGCTGTTCTCGTCCTTCTCAGCAGGAGCATTGATAAAGAAGATATCGAGCTGTTGCTGGCTGTTGAAAAGAAGCTGGGGATTGATTTAGGAGTGATAAAGAGATTTTTGAAGAGGTTCGTTTAGACTTTGATTTTCGGGACTTTGGCAATGGTGGCTGTTTTCAGGAACTTCATGACTTCCTTTTTCAAATGCTTTACAACATCTTCTGTGACTTCTATGCCAGGATCGTATGAGATCACTTCATCAAACTTCCAGTCTGTGACGTTGAAAATGCCCTTGAAGTTCTTGTAGTAGACAGCTATGCGGTATTTTTCAAGCTCTCTTATTTTTTCAAGTTCTTCATGAGATAAATTCATCCTAGAATAATCTATATGAGTTCCATATACCTCTGAAAAAACAGTAGAAGAGTATAATTTTTTATCATTGTAATACCTGCCCTCAGCCACATCTATTATCAGATCTCTGATCTTTGTGAGGCTTATATATCCATTTGAGCATTTCACAGGTTCAGATTCCCATGGATATTTTATCCATAGTGGAACCTGGATTAGCTCATCATACAAAAATGTGCCATGGTTTATCTTACCATGTTCCCCTAAGAGCTGGCCATGATCGCTAAGTATTATAACCAAGGAGTTGTCAAAGAGGCCCTTCTTCTTCAAAGCATTTAGCAATTTTGGTAGATTTTCAGAAAGGTATTTAATTTCCATCTCGTAACCTTTCTTATATCCAGTCACTATTTTCTCAGAGGGTTTTCCAACCCAACTTTTTACAGTCTGATAGTTTATCACTGAACTCTTAGGAAGTGTAGGATAAGGTTCATGCATCTCCATCAAATTTATTGTCATAAACATTGGTGACTTAAATTTAAAAGAAGATATCCACTGTGTAAATTCTGATAATCCAAGATCAAGTGGCCATTTTCTTAATTTACCATATACCTTTAATGTGAGATAATTATCGAGAATTACTTTTTGTATGCTAGCTTTTAAGAGCAACAGAAACTCTCCATGTTCCAATAATTTGAAAGCTGTCTGAATTGAATTCGTAGATGAATATCGCTGGAGTTTTTTCGATTCACGCTTTGAAAGGATACGAGGAAATTTTTTAGTAGGAACTACTACCTTATCGAATCCTACAAATCCAAAGTATGGTGTTACAAACATATTTGCTGATAGTAAATAGTTAGAGTACCCCAAAAGTTTTAACTCCCTAGTGAGAATATTATTATGCAGTAATTTTACTTTATCACTCTTATACTTTTTTGTCTCATGTGCACCATGAAGTGCAGGATATAGACCAGTAAATATTGATGCATGAGATGGTGTTGTCCACGGCGCGGGAGCTATTGTATTAGAATAATAATTGAATCCATACTTTTTCAATATGGGGTGTAGATATTTTTCCCCGTAGTCTTTGCGAAGTGTATCCAGGACTATTAAAATAATATTAGTGGCCTCCATCACAATTCCCCCCTAGTCTACCTCGAAGTTTTAAGTAAGTTTGATATAATGGAAGTAATAAGGGATAATAAAGAAATACTTTTGAAAGTAGCCATGATGAAATAGAGATAGCGGTTTTTAGATGAACTTTTTTTAGCATAGAACGTATTTTGGGATTTTTTAGGAGCTTATTGAAATATTGCAGATTACCATCGCAGCTACTAGCTATATATACCCTCCTAAGAATTCCAACTAACATATTTGGGATAAGTATATTCCGAAGAATATCGAGTATATCCCCTGGAGCATTATGCTTTACCAGATAATGATAAACACGTTTTTGTGCAGATATCCATTCAAAATCTTTGACACTATACGTATGGCTTAGTGAATTCCCCCGAACCCGGTAGAACGCCAAAACTTCGGAAACACAATCCACAATTTCAGCATGAAATAGCGCTTTGGATATAAATTCAAAATCTTCCCCCCGAGAAATACCTTCAGGGAATTTTATTCTGTTTGATGTTATCAACTTTCTTTTATATATCGCTGAGTGAGTCCATATTCTGAGTTCTCTTTTTAGGAATTTCCTTAGTGCAGTAATCCCAGTAGATGGAGACAATGAGCATAAAGAGTGGGGCTTGTAACTCTTGAGAATCCCCTTTTCTGCAACAATAGCGTATCCAAACAGTACTATATCAGCATTAGAGGAAACAGCCTGATTATAAGCTTTTTCTAGGCAGGTAGGGGTGATGTAATCGTCACCATCTAAAAAGTATAAATATTCTCCATTTGACAAACTGACACCTAAATTTCTAGCAGCACTGACTCCCGCATTAGGAGAGATAATAAGTTTCCATTCAAATGGGGCGTCTACTAGTCTTTCTTTTATTATCTCAACGGTACCATCAGTTGAACCTCCATCTATAAAAATTACCTCAAAGTTTCTAAAAGTCTGGTTCATTAGACTGTCAATAGTGTCCATTATGTACCTTTTGACATTTAAGGTTGGAATGACCACGCTAATTTTTGGTTTCATGGCAAAATCACCCCCACAGTACTACTTGTGTAAACTTGTGTATATTTTACTTTGATTAGGGCAATATTGGAATAAGGCTGCAAGCCATAGTATTCAGAAGCGTGTTTAAATTTTGTTCCATAATATAGGTAGTTCCAATGTAGTCTTGGATACTGCAATACACCACCAGGAAATGAGAATTTACGGATATTTGTAGGATACTCCGAAGGATAAAGCTCTCTTGCGACTACAACCTTGGAATAACCAGGTAATTTTTCGTTTCCAAAATATCCAGCAACCAAGAGTTGTTCGTCTTGAACGAAAAGTTGAGGCCCTACAGTCAGATTAGTCAGCTGATTGTAAGTATACATCACAGGAGCTATTATCAGGATAAGAACAGTAATTATTGAAATCCACCTATTTGATTTACTAGATAATACATACCTCGAAAACGGCATAAAAACTACCTGAAATACCCTCTGCCCAAGGAAGTTTGTGACCAATCCAACAACAAACAACGCCCCACTACTCACCAAGATGGAGATGTCAAATATCAATTGGTATGGCAACTGTCCTTTCTCAATAGAGCGCTTAAGATACACGATAAATCCATACGTTGCAATTAACAGCAGGCTTATCAGGATGATCCTTAAAATCCATGCCTGAAGTTCTACGATCCATTTAGGCACAAGCTCATAGTGTGGGTGAGGGGTGTATTTTATGGGGCCAAATGCTCCAGACTTCCGAAGAAATCTACCGAATATCCACCACGTCTCCCCTTCAACCTCACCCCATCTCTCGATGAGCGCTTTTAACGGAATAGAGAGGAGATTGTAGAATAACCATGTAAATCCCAACCCCCAAATTGACACAAGAAGACCGATAGTGGATGTCCTTAGATTTTTTTTATGGGGGGAGTAGTGGTTATACAGAACGATACCTCCAACAGGTAGGATATAAAACAGGAACATAAATGGGTGAGTAAATACGAGGGCAAACCAGAACATCGCTAGAATCAGAAACTTCTTCAAATTCTGACCGTGATCTATAAAGTCGAAAGTGACCTTATACAGATATGGTAAAAATACAAGGGCAAGAGTTTGTGGAGCAACTTGATCGTTGATGACATAGAAAGATAGCATCATGTAGGTCATAAGTGATATTACTGCGAACTTGATATCCCTTCCAAGTTTGCTGTAGTAGTATATCAAACCAACGTACAGTGCACTCATAAAAACAAATAGACCCACGGTGTATATGCTAATTTTTCCTATTCCACCGACTAATATAATTGAGGTTTCAAGGATGAACGAGATTGGATAGGAGAGGTATGAAAGAGAATAGGTAGCGAGTGCATCATGGGTTATTTTTCCTGTGGAGAGCATGAATTCTATTATATTAGACGGAAATATGTTTTCAACTTGTTCATAAGGAATTATAAAATACAAATTTGTCAAATAAAACAAAAGGCCATACATCAGCCCTAAAAGACTTACAGCGTACTTGCTGGTGTTTATGTAATATATTATTATCACTACGAGAACAACTGAATTTACTAAGAGAAGAACCCAGTGCACCAATGGAATCGCGCTCAAAACATTGTCCCCCTTAGAGTACGAAAAGTGAGGTTGATTAATTATGTAGATTAGGATGATTATGTATACAAATAATGAAAACAGTACTAATTGTATTTTTTTCATATTACAGACCCCCAGTTAACGTGGCCAACGTTCTTCAATTTTCATCATGTACGGCAATAGTGGGAAAGGAGCATGCTTCTTCGCCCAGAGCCACAGAGCGCTTTTTAAGGACAAATTTTGGAGGAGAAAGTCCATTTGGATATTAATTACTCCTTTGAGTCCCCATTTCTTCAGGAAGTACTCCTTTGAGCGTCTGTATCTCTCTTTACTAAACCGAAACTTTTTGTATGTTTTATTGCCACCGGGATAATGTTTAAACACCACGGCAGGAGTTACTGCAAATTTCCACTTGCCAAGTTGTTTATGTCCCCAGTAGAAATCAAGATGTTCAAAATTTATAACATAATTCTCATCCCATGTGTAATCTTTCAGAGCCTTCATTCTAAACAATGCAGAATTAGCAATAAAATCAAAATATATGTATGGAATTTCCCCGACAACTTCAAGTTTTTCTGGGACATATCGGATGAGATATCCGTTTTTATAAAACAAATTATGTCCTCCTCCACTTTTGATTTTTCCATACTCGTTCCAAATACCGGATACTCCTCCAAGCTTCTTATCTTTTTTTAGAATTTCCTTCAATAAAAACACGTTCTTGGGAACCACCATATCATCGTCTATAATTAGTAAATATTTTGTTCTACATCTTTCGACTATTCTGGCTCTTCCATATCCCAGCCCTGCATCATATGGAAGCTTTAGAACTTCTAACGGCAATAGCTCACTCATTGTTTCATAAATCTTTTCTTTTTGAGGGTCTTCCGGACCATCGTCTGCCACAATCACCTTTTTTACACCAAGTCCCACCAAAGATCTCAGGGTCATCTCAAGTTTTTCTGGTCGATAAAATGTCTTAAGCCCTACGGTAACATCATTGAGGTCTTTCACGTGGTTTCCCTCCTCCTAAGTTTTGTATTTTTAATCCATTGGAATCCTTTTAGACATACTTAAAGCGAATTCTGAGTTCTCCTCGAAGATCTCCCTCAACACTCTCCCATCTGTATCATTTGGAATTGGCAACCCAAATACGTGAAGGACTGTTGGGACTATATCGTAAACCCTCGGAAGCTTCTCGAACTTTATGTCTTCCTTTATGTGTTTACCATAAGCTGAAAAGACACCGTGAATCTCATGATCTCCCTTGTAAGTTTTCTCCATAGGCCCTTTTCCCAGTTCATGGGAAAACTCAACCCCTTTCTCGGGAATTACGATGAGCTCGGGCATATTTTTCAAGTATGGGCCTTTGTGGACCATGCCAAATTCAAGGACATCAAACACCTCTTCATACTCGCTTAGAGCCTTCATTATCTCCTTCTTTTTGCCCATGTTCCTCACATAAACCCCCCAGGTTGCTGGTTCTACCATAAACGCACTGGCATTTTGTGCTACATAATTCACAGCGCTTGATGATATCTTTGTTTTCTCTGTTATCCTGTTTAATATTTTTTTGGGTAGAGTTCTCTTAGCAATTTTAACTAACTTGGCCTTAGATTTCCTGTATTTTATAAATCCCTTTTCAGATAGAGCTTCATTTACGTAGAAGATTTTATTTTTCACTTCAAAGCCATGATCACTGACGATAAACATGACGTCGGAGACTGCCTGTGCAGTTTCTATGAACTTTTTAATAAGTCTAAAAGTAGGAGCGACAATGTGGGTATCATTACCCTCCAAGATCTGGGGAAAGATATGAGAGAACCAGTCTATCTCGCTGAAGACTATAAAATACAGATTCCAATCCTGACGCTCCAGTAAATCGTAGTATAGACCCATCCTAGTTTCGGTATATTCCTTAACACGCTTCGGATACTCGCTCTTTTTGTGTTTTGACCACTCGTGAGGAGGGTCAATTAAATACTCTGAATATTTTTTCTCAAGCTCTTCTGGATATATGGCCTGTTTTGGAGCAGCCCAATCAGAAACTATAATTGTGTTCTCTTTTTTTCGTATTCCATTAAATGGGTACGTCATTGGCAGGTTTATTAGAATGCTCTTTAAATTGGCTTCCTCAAGAATCTCTGTGAGTCGGGGATATTTCACGTCCCGCGAGGTTGCTAAACTTACTTTCCCACTTAACTTAGATACCTTCTGCCACCCTATTATTCCATGTTTTGCTGGATTGACTCCTGTTAGAATGGATGTCCATGATGGTGGTGTATACGGTGGGATTGTTGAAATAAAATCATGAAGTTGAGTGTCTACTCCAACTAACTTTGCGGTTGTTTTGTTTGCACCATCGAGGCCTATTACAACTACTTTTTTGTTTTTCATAGCTCTTCCTCCTTATTTAGCACCTTCATATAAATTCCAAGGCTCTTTTTTGCAATATTTTCTCAAGTAAACTGCTCCGCGTACTTCCTTATCTTCTTTCTGTCTCACTCATTCTCAAGGGTTATTAAAATTTTCTCCGCGAGACACACTCTGGATCAGTGGGAGGACACAGCAAACCGTATTAAGCTTTCTCAACGTTATACGTCATTTGCATTATTAGCTATTACTCTGTACTGATGCCTCAATTATCCTAACATTATAGATATCCATATAACTCCATGAACTCATTCAGTGTCCTTTCAACAAATTTAGCTTCCTCATCTGTAAGATCTCTTTTCCATCTTCCTAAATTACTCCTACTTAAATCTACCTTGAGCATGTTTTCATCAAATTCAATATTTAAGAATTCCGAGAGTTTACTCAGAGTTTTTTCCTTATTTTGTACTAACTCTTCCAAGGAGATCTCTAGATATTTATCAGTGTCTAACTTTTGTTTTTCTTCTTCCCATTTTTCAAGGATGAATTTTATGGTATGTGTCGCGTCTTCAACAGTGTTGCCTCCCCAATGTTTCGTCAAGTAAGAGGCAACAACATCCCGGAGATCACGATGAATATGGATGATCTTACAATCAGGGAACATTTCACAGAGCAATGATGCATGGAGAATATTTGTTGGAGTGTGATCAGCCCATATTTTCTTATTATACTTTCTAAGAATAGGCTGAAATAAAGAATTTACATAATTCCTTGAAATTCTAAATATCTCATCTCTTTTGAACCTCTTGGTCACGTATATCCTAGGCCTGAACCTAAATGAGGGAGTACCCAACCAAAATCCCTCAAATTCCCTAACTATTAAAGTATTGATAAATTCGTCTAAACGTCTAAAATATTCAGTTCTAGATATGAATGGAGAAAACGGTGCACGGGCATAACTAAAAAATTCTTCTCCCCTCCATTGGCGAGCCATCGCATAAGTATACTCAGGCGGGGAAATATGTAATTTGGGTAATATGAGGTATAGTCCTAGTCGGAGCTTATAATTAACTGAGCTCGGATAAAGTTTACTCATCAGTTGTCTAAACCTCTTTATAGCCAAATCAGACTTGTATTGGTCCCAGTACTCAGAAAGCGAAAGAGCCAGAGTTATAAGCCCATCTGGGTCCACAATAAACCTCGTCTCAAAGGGAAATACAAAAATATCTTTATGATATGATAGTATTCGTCCTAGTATCGTTGTTCCACTTCGCCCAGTTCCACCAATGAAGATCTGTTCGACCATGTTACCATCCTCCATACTGAGTTAGCACCTTATAATACAACTCAACGTACTTCTTACTAATATGTTGCCATTTGAATTGTTCCGCATATGTCCTTATCTTCTCCCTGTCCCATTCCTTTTCAAGGGCTATTAAAATTTTTTTGGCTAGACATTCTGGGTCAGCAGGTGGGCACAGTAAGCCATAGTCTTCTGAAGTTATTATCTCGGGAACTCCCCCCACAGCAGTGCCAACGAAAGGCAAGCCAACACCTAACGCTTCAAACATCACTGTGGGATTGCCCTCACTCAAACTCGGCAGGACGAAAATATCAGCGGCATTCATCCAGTAGTTTACTTGATCTCCGGGCACGTATCCAAGAAGTCTAATATGATCACCAAGATTCTGCTTATTGATTTTCTTTTCCAATTCTCCCTTTAAAGGACCTGTCCCTCCAACGTAACAATATACATCCTGCCTCTTCTTGAGTACTAATGACATAGCGTCAATGAGATATTTATGGCCCTTCTCCGGATACAGCCTAGCAAGGTTAAAGATAATCTTGGCGTTCTTTTCGAGTTGTAACTTTTCTCTTGCTGTTTCGCTGGGGATAAGATAATACTTCTCTGGATTATAACCATTTGGAATGTTGATGATTTTACTTGGATCTGCACCATATTGAATGAAGAGGGGAATATCACGTTTAGTTACGCGGACAAGTTTGTCTGCATTTTTCCATGTGTAAATAGCCTTATCCTTTAGGTTACTAAGGATAGAGTTCAAGTGAGGACCATTCTCGTGGAGGGTTATAATCACGGGTACATTGAATTTCTGGCCAAGCTTCACTGCTGCATACCCCTGAGGATAAGTGAAATGGGCATGTATTATGTCAAATTGTATCTTATTCTTTACAATATATTCTTCGAATTTCTTAGCTAATTTATCGCCCAACTCTTTGTTTCTTCCATCTGGTAACAGATAAATAACCGGTATTAGGTGAACTCTAACATTTGGAGGTCTCCTTTTAGTATTAACTAAGTTCTGCTTTGTAAATCTCTTCAGGTGTTCAAAATACAAAATACCACTAAAATAATTAGAGATTTCCGAAAGAGGGTTATAGTGGATTAAAACATCCACTCTAGCTACATATCTGCTTGTGACATCCACAAGTTCTTTTATAAATGCATCATACCGATGGGCGATTACCAAGACATTTAGGTCTTTTTGTACCTGCATAATACTTCTCCCTCCTCATGCACCCTTATAAATTCTTTTTCTTGTCTCTCCCAAGTAAATACCTTGGGATCTATGTTATGTCTATAATAATTATTAGTACTATTACCTAGTTCTTCAAATAAATCTGCCAAGTGCAGAGGATCAAAATTTTTAATAATAATCCCTGTCCCAATCTTCCTAAGAAGTTTCGCAGCATAAGTACCCTCATTGACAATAGGAATAGCACCACATGCAAGGCTTTCTGAGAGTTTCCATGGGGTTGCAATTTTCATATTCTCTCCTTGGAGAATTATGTAAGAATAATCAGACGCCTTAAGATACATAAAGATTTCCTCTCTAGGGATCATGCTTTTAAACGTTGTTATATCCTCCAAGTTATTTTCTTTAATGAATTTTTTAACAAAATTGCTTAATGGGCCATGACCAATTATGACAAAATGTAACTTCTTTTTAAGCTTTCTTTTTTTAATAAGCCTAATTGCTTCTAAAAATTCCTCCAAGGCGATTCCAACCCTCATACTACCCACATAAGTGATTATGACCTTATCTCTTGGCAGGTTTAAAAATGCTCTTGCTTGTTGCTTACTTACTGAAGGTATTAGTTTAGAACTTGGAAAATTGTAAAGATGAATTATAGGCTTATCGTTTGAGATAATTTCAAAATAAACCCCTACCGGGTAACTTGGGACTAGTATGTAATCCACATACCTCACGAGTTTTGTTTCAACTCCATACACAAGCTTTCCAAGGTTCTCTGAATACCAATCAGAGTACACAAAAGGTGTTAGCTCATATGCATCATAGATCAGCATAATATTATTGGGGAAAACCTTTTTTAGGAGGTAAGCCCCAAATAGTGTGTTGAAATCATTTGCATGGACGATTAAACATCCATACTTTTTAACAAGATATGCCCCATATAAAAATTCAATAACCTGAAACAAGACAGCGTTTAAAGCATATTTTATTTTACCAAAACTTCTAGAGCGTAATAAAGTTATATTCCTAACAAACACTCGATTTAAGACATTCAAATTATCAAATCTGCCCTCTCGATCTAATTGTAACACGTACACTTTAAAGCCTCGTTGTACTAAGCTTTGAATTTTCTGTTTTGTTCTACTCTCAGGATACAAAGCCTTAGAAAGGAACATCAGCACAGGAGGTTTTTTATCATGCATTTTTCAACACCTCTCAAGAATAAAATACAAAAATATCATGGCCATGGCCACTCACTGTCTTCTCCTTTTAGCTCTCCAGGGCCGTTCTCCAAGAACTCCTTAACTTTCTTTTTAAATCTCTCGTCTGTTACATAACCGACAATTCTGGCTGGATTACCGACAACTATCGCATAGTCGGGAACATCCCTTGTGACAACACTCCCTGCGCCAACCAGAGCGTATTTGCCAATGGTAACCCCAGGGCCAATGACAGCCCCTGCCCCAATGCTCGCACCTTTCTTCACCACTGTCTTCAGCTCCCTCCATTTTCCTCTGACTCTCGGATACTTGTCGTTAGTGAAAACGACGTTCGGGCCTATAAAGACATCGTCTTCAATCTTAACCCCCGAGGGAATGAAAGTAAAGGGTCTCACCTTCACGTTATCCCCTATTTCAACCCCCTCTTCAATATAAACGAAGGCGTCTATCTTAGTATTCTTGCCGATCTTGCACTTATATAGGTTTACTTGATCGTATATTCTTGACCCTTCTCCTCTCTCAACGTCCTTAATGATAGCATATCTTGGCTCCTTCATTCCATTTCACCCCTTGAATATCTCCACGGTCTGCCCAGTCTCTAAACTCTCTCTAATTTTCTCTAAAACAAAGACTGTCATGGCCCCAACGGTTGCGCTGTTTAATGGTGGCTCATTGTTCAATACCCTATCGGCGAAGTGATATATCATGTCTCTGATCGTGTTGTTGGGGATTACGGGAATTTCCCCTTCTTGGGAATCCGAGTATATTTTCACAGTCTGGGCTAAGGTGTCGATTACCAGAGTTCCCTTTTCAGTTACAATGTTTACAGCTCTGGTCTTCTTTCCATAGTCAATCCAGCTCAACTCAATGTTGACCAAAACATCATCGGGAAGCTCTGCGATTATGAAGGCCATTTCCTCAAGGCCGGCTTTGCCCCTGATGTAGCTCTTTCCGTTTCCATACACCCTAGCTGGCCACTCTTCCGTCAGGTAGTTAACGATGTCAATTGGGTGTGGTGCCAAATCAAAGATTATGTCCCTGTTTTTTGGGGGTTCGAGATAAGCACTCCATTTCAGGGTCATATAGTAGAGATTTCCAAACTCCCCCCGTTCGAGGAGTTCCTTTGTTACCTTTAGGGCATTGTTAAACCGGAATATATGATCCACTAGCAAGATCACGTTATTTTTCTCAGCTTCCCTCACAAGTCTAAAAGCCCTTCTGCTTGATAAAGCCATTGGCTTCTCCAGCACAATGTGCTTGTGGGCGTTTATTGCCCGTATTGCCAATTCATAATGAGTTTCGTTGGGAGTGGCTATGTGGACTGCGTTGATGTCATCCCTATCCAGGATGTCCTCATAACTCGTCGTGAGCATGCTCTCTGGGAGCGAGAGCTCTTTTGCCAGGGTTTTTAGTCTGTTGAAGTCCACGTCATAAATTGTCTTCAGGTTTATATCTTCCCTCTCCTCGGAAGCCGCTAGGTATTCCCTTACAAGCTTCGTTCCCCAGTATCCAGTACCTATAACTGCTACATTAAGTGCTTTATCCATTGTTCCGCCTCCCTCTTAAGTTCTCCGTTGTTTTCATAAACCCTCTTATCGAAGAATTCGTATATCTTTTCTCCCACGTATTCAGCCTGTTCCTTTGTCATTTCAACGAACATGGGAATCGTAAGAACGGTCTTTGACCATTTTTCAGTTAGGGGAAGGTCCCCCTCTTTATATCCGAATTGGGCATACGCAGGCTGTAGATGAACGGGTATCGGATAGTGGATTGCCGTCTGGATGCCGTTCTTTTCAAGCCATGCTCCCAGGAGATTCCTTTTATCTTCAGGAACCTGTATAACGTAAAGATGATAGACCGGCTTTACAGAGGGCGAAGGCTTCGGAGGCGTGATAACCTCATCAAGGTCTCCCAGTATCTTGTCGTATATTGAGGCTATCTTCCTTCTCTTTTCATTCCATCTGTCGAGGTACTTCAACTGCACTCTTCCAATCGCGGCGTTCACAGTGTTGAGCCTCGCAGTATAGCCAATGACGTCGTGGGTGTTCTTGCTCCTTCTTCCATTGTCTCTAAGTTTTCTAACGAGCTCTGCAATCTCCTCGTTGTTGGTTATTACCATCCCACCGTCTCCGCCCACGGTCATGTTCTTTGTTGGATAAAAGCTGAATATCGCAACTTCCCCGAAGGTTCCAACTTTTTTGCCCTTGTATTCAGCACCGTGGGCTTGGGCACAGTCCTCTAGTATTGGAATCCCAGTTTCTTCGGAGATTTCCATGAGCCTTTCCATATCCGCAGGGTACCCATAGAGGTGAACAGGAACGATGGCCTTGGTCTTCTCAGTAATCTTCCTTTTGACGTCCTCCGGATCGATGGTATAGGTAGTAGTGTCGATTTCTGCGAAGATAGGCTTGGCTCCAAGCAGAACGGCCCCGTTCATCGTCGCAATGAAAGTCGCTGAAGGTCCGATCACTTCTGAAGTGCTGTTCACGCCCAAAGCCTGAAATGAAAACAGCAAAGCCGTATTCCCCGAGTTTACTGATACAGCGTACTTCACTCCAAAATACTTTGCAAATTCTTCCTCGAATTTAAAGACGCTCTCTCCGAGCACCAGCTTCTCATTCTGTAGGGCATTAACTGCGGCTTCAATCATCTCTTCGTTCATAACAGGCCAAGCAAGGGGTATCTTCATTCATCTTCACCTCCGAATATCTCTTTCTCAATCTCTGATTTAACCTGTTCTAATGGCACCTTATTGGAAGCCTCAACCATAGAGAGGCCAACCCATGCTAAAATCCCAAAGGCAAGGGTCACGAGTAAAAATAGGGTTATTTTTGAAACCAAAACCCAATAGCTGGTGAAAAACAACAAATAACCATAAGTTATGATAAAGCCAATCGAGAGCATAAATAGAGATACTCCAAACAACTGACCTTTCTTTTCGCTCATTTACTCAACCCCCTTTTCGTTTATAGTTTGTGTTAATTTCAATTTTTCGTAATTCCCTCTTTATCTCCACCGAAGTTTTGAACAGATAACTCATTACGAATCCTATCGCAAGGAACTGTATTCCGCCAAGCACGAGGATGGCGGTGACGACGGCCAGCAAATCATGAGGTACGTGCCTGAACCATTCCACAACATCACGTCAACGACCTCATATCCTGCAGACGCAAACAATACTGCCCCCGTTGGAAGACCCATATTTAACCCTAAGACTGAGATCTTCATTTCACTCCCTCCTAACCATCCTCGCCAGTACGTTCAACATCAGCCCTGCAACGAACAGCTGAATCCCAATAACCACAAAAATCCCAGCCCCAATCAGTTGGGTCAAGTACACTCTCTCACCCCGGTAATAGGGACTGAGACCCCAATATGCCAATCCGGCGGCAATGATGAAAGAGACCAAACTTAAAACCCCAAACAACAGCAACGGCCTTTTGTACCCTATCAATCCGATTAGTCCCGCAAGCACCTCGAATCCGTGCCTCACAGGGTTCTTCTTGTGCTTGTTAGGAACATCATAACGGACGTCTATCGAAACCTCTCTTATCCTGAAGCCCTTCTCTGAAAGGTGCACCAGCATATCGCTCTCAACCTTGTAGCCTTCACTGTTAACCCGCAGTATCTCTCCGAGCACCTTCCTGTTCATCGCTCTGAAGCCAGATTGAGAGTCAGTTATCTTAAGACCATCTCCAAGGTTCATGTTCGTAGTGAAGTTCAGAACCCATAAACCCAGCCTGCGGTAGAGGGGTATGTTTTTCTTGGCACCGTTGAGAAACCTCGAGCCTATCACTAAATCCGCTTCTCCTCTAAGCAGAGGTTCCAGGAGGGCCGGAATCTCATCAGGATCGTGCTGTCCATCGGCATCTATCGTCACGACGAAGTCATATCCATTGGAGAACGCGTACTCAAAGCCCGTCCTCAGTGCTTTTCCCTTGCCCCCGTTAACTTCATGCCGTATAACCACTGCCCCGCTCTCTCTGGCAATTTCGGAAGTTCTGTCCTTAGAGCCATCATCAACTACCAGCACATCACCATACTTCCTGGCCAAAGTCACCACTGAGCCAATAGTTAGTTCTTCGTTGTAGGCGGGAATTATTATCAGCGTCTTCAATTTCACTTCCCCCAGATCACTGCAATTTCAAGTTGTCTCCGAGACATTGAATATTAGAGGATAGGTTCCAATAGCAAATATCACCAAACTGACAACTTTCCAAGTGCTAATAAGCTTTTCGTCACTTCAAAGTGCTAGGATTTTTAAGTCCCACCGACAATATAGCCGGAACACAGCAGAGAATAAGGGCACCTCTCATTTAAAGGGGTAGAGTAAAAAAACCAAGTCACTGTCCAACCTTGATGTTCAGCTTCCGGCTCTGTTGATAAAATAACCAAAGACGGGAGAAAACTCAAGCCGTCCCAAGGAGCTCCCGAACGGTTCTCCGGACTGCCTCGTAACTGTTCAGCTTTGGCTGCCAGCCGGTTTTCTTGGCCTTTTCTATGCTTAGGCGCATGAACTTGACGTCACCCTTCCATCCGCGGCCGCCATCAACACCGCCGGTGAAGACGAACCTCGGCCTGAGACCCATCTCTTCGCTAACTATCTCCGCTATCTCCTTCACCGTTATCCAGTCGTCGTTGCCGATGTTGTAGAAGTCGATTGTTTTGTTTTCCTTTTTGAAGTGCTCGAAGATGTGGAGCATGCCCTCAACCGTGTCGCTCACGTGTAGGTAGCTCTTCTTCTGCGTCCCATCCCCCAGGATTTCAAGTTCTTCCGGGTTCTTTTTCAGCTTGTTGATGAAGTCGTAGATGACGCCGTGGTTGGAGCGCTCGCCTATGATATTAGCAAGGCGGAAGACTAAGGCCCTGAATTCAAAGGTGTGAGCGTAGCCACTAATTAAAGCCTCGGCCGCCAACTTCGCCCCGCCGTAGACGCTTATCGGCTCCAGCGGGGCGTAGTCTTCAGGAGTGGGGATTACTTTCGCATCGCCGTAGACAGTTGAGGAGCTCGTGAAGACGAGGTACTCAACGTTTGAGTCCCTCATAGCATTCAGAAGATTGTAGGTTATGAGGACGTTGGTCTCGTAGAGCAGTTCGGGGCTCTGGGCACCGATTCTAACCTCCGGGTTTGCCGCGAGATGGAAGACGACGTCAACGCCCTCAACGGCCCTTTCAACGATCTCAGGGTTTCTCATGTCGCCCTTTATGAACTCAAAGCGCTCGTTCTCGAGCCAGTGCTTGATGTTGTCGATGCTTCCCGCACTCAGGTCGTCGAGGACGCGAACCTCGTTCCCCGATTCCATAAGCCTGTCCACGAGGTGAGAGCCTATGAAGCCAGCACCGCCCGTTACAAGGGCTTTCATAAGTACCACCAGAGCCTTATACATACTGTTATTATTAACTTTTTGGAAAAAGTTTTTTATTCCCTACACAGGATTTTGAATCATGATGAGAATCTTCACGCTCCCGAAAAAGGAGAAGGAGAGAATAGTCAAAGAACTCCGGGAAGCTTTGATGAAAAGGAGGGAAATCCTATTCGCTTACCTTCACGGTTCGTTCCTCGAGGAGGGACCGTTCAGGGATATCGATGTGGGGATTTACATAAGGGGAACCGTTAACAGGTTCTATGAAATGGAACTAGAGGAAGAGCTTAGCAGGCTTGTGAAATTCCCCGTCGATGTAAGGATTTTAAACGACGCTCCGGTAGCGTTTAGGTTTCGGGCCATAGGTGGCAAACTCCTTTTCTCGAGGGATGAAAGGGCAAGGTGCAGATTTGAGGAGATAACAATGGCGGAGTACCATGACTATTCTTATTACCTTGAACTTTACAGGAGGGAGGCCCTTGGAATTCCTCAAGAAGACCTGCAGTCATGATTTGTATCATTCCCGTAAAAATCTCAGAGGGGTGATCGAATGAAAGTCCTCATAATGGCCGGTGGCTACGCGACGAGGCTCTGGCCCATAACGAAAGACAACCCAAAGGCCCTGCTCCCTGTTGGAGAGAAGACTATACTCGACTACATAATGGAGAAGGTAAGCGAGCTGGGCTTAGAGACCTACATCTCGACCAACCGCTTCTTTGAGATGCACTTCAGGCCCTACGCGGAGAAGTACGGGGTTGGATTAATCGTGGAAGAGACCCTCCATGAAGAAGAGAAGCTCGGCACCATAGGGGCGATGAAGAGAGCGGTTGATGAGCTTGGTCTTGACGACTACCTCGTCATAGCGGGCGACAACCTCTTCTCGTTTTCTCTTCGGGACTTTCTGAGAGCCTACGACGGCAAAACACTGATAGCGGTCTACGATATAGGCGACCTTGAGCTGGCAAAGCGCTACGGTGTGGTCGTCCTTGAGGAGGATAGGGTTGTTTCATTCCAGGAGAAACCAGCCCAGCCTCAGTCCACGCTCATAAGCACCGGCGTTTACGTCTTTCCAAAGAGGGTTATGGAGCGCATAGATGAGTACCTATCAAACGGGAACAGGGATTCGCCGGGCTATTTCATTCAGTGGCTTTTGGAGAAGGGGGAACCGATAAAGGCTTACCGCTTCTCGGACTACTGGTACGACATAGGAAGCGCAGACAGCTATCTTGAAGCACTTAAAACCCTCCTTAAGGAGAGTCACATCGAGGAAATTCAAATAAGCCCGTACTCTAAGATAATTCCGCCGGTGGTTATAAAGAAAGGCACCAAAATCCTCGGCCGCTCGATAATTGGGCCCTACGCGTACATCGGCGAGGAGTGCGTCATTGAGAACTCCGACGTCAGCGACTCAATAATCTTCAGGAAGACCGTGATAAGGAACTCGACTATATGGCGCTCCATCATCGACGAGAAATGTGAGATAAGGAACCTTGAGCTGAGGAAAAGCCTCGTCGGCGGGCACGCTAAGATACAGAGGGGAGAATGAGGGAAAGGGGAGACAGACACCGTGCTGAAAAAGCGGAAGTGAAAACTACTTACGGGAGTTTAAAGCCGAGAAAGTCAAAGCTCCACTGCCAGTGAGCTTTTAAAACCTGAGTCCCTTCCATCTCCTGGTGCGGAAAATGATCGGACTGATCTTTGACATGGACGGTGTGATCTACCGAGGGAACAAACCCGTGGAAGGTGCGAGAGAGTTAATGGAATTCCTGAAGAGGAGGGGGATTCCCTTCATATTCCTCACCAACAACTCAACCAAAGACCCGGCCATGTACCGGGAAAAGCTCCTCTCAATGGGAATAGATGTTCCCGAAGACAGGATCGTAACCTCGGGACTCGCCACCAGGCTCTACATGGAGAAGCACTTCAGGCCCGGAAAAGTTTTTGTTATAGGTGGAAAGGGCCTGCTGAGGGAGATGGAACGCCTAGGCTGGGGAGTTATCGACGTAGAAAAAGCCAGAAAAGGTGAGTGGAAGGAAATAGAATACGTCGTTGTTGGCCTCGACCCGGATTTGACCTACGAAAAGCTCAAGTACGCCACACTGGCCATAAGAAACGGGGCGAAGTTCATAGGAACGAACCCGGACACAACTTATCCAGCGGAAGAAGGCCTATATCCCGGGGCAGGGGCGATAATAGCCGCAATAAAGGCCGCAACCGACATGGAACCTCTGATAGTAGGCAAACCCAACGAGCCGGTTTATGAGGTGGCCAGGGACAAGCTGAAGGGCGTCGATGAGATCTGGATGTTAGGGGACAGACTCGATACCGACGTGGCCTTTGCAAAGCGCTTCGGCATGAAGGCCGTGATGGTTCTTACCGGAGTGAGCACGTTGGAAGATATCGAGAGGAGCGATATGAAACCCGACCTAGTCCTTCCGAACGTCGGGGAACTGATTAAATACCTTGAGGTAGTGGAGGAAGAGGAATGAAGCTGGAGGAACTCCTCAAGAGGGTGATATGGCAGGAAAACGAGATGTACAACCTGTACAAACTCGGGGAAACGTTCGCAACCTACGAGAGGCCCGAGCTTGTTGAAGTCTTTAGGCTTTTGGCCGAGGAAGAACTGAGACACAGAAAAACCTTCGAAGGGTTGCTAAAAGGGAAAAGTCTGGAGGAGACGCAGGTAATTGACTACCTGGAAGCCCTCTCCCTGGAGCCGATGCTTGAAGACGAAAGGTCAGAGCCCTCCT
Source organism: Thermococcus gorgonarius (assembly GCF_002214385.1). Classification (NCBI taxonomy): domain Archaea; kingdom Methanobacteriati; phylum Methanobacteriota; class Thermococci; order Thermococcales; family Thermococcaceae; genus Thermococcus; species Thermococcus gorgonarius. Next base: position 1,337,128 of record NZ_CP014855.1, read on the forward strand.
CCCTGGAGGAACTCATCGAAGATGCCATAATAAGGGAGAAACACGCCTACGAGTTTTATTCAAAGCTCTCAGAAATCCTTGAGGGCTCACTGGCCCAGATAATGAGGATGATGGCCGGGGAAGAGCTCAAGCACGCCTACCGGCTGAGGTTTATATACGAGGGGCTCTGAGAGAGCAGGATTTTTTATCCAATTATTGAACTCCCGCCTTTTTAACTCAGTGGCCCAATCTACAAAACACCAAGACTCTTTTCGTCACCATGGCAAAATCAGATAGGGCAAGATATATCTACCTCAACTTACAATCATCCTGTGCTGTTCCTTCTACTAAAAAACCCAGAAATGGGCAATAATAAGACAGGGGTGTTTATATGCCTGTTGAAAAAGTGATGAAAAGAGATGGTAGAATAGTGCCATTTGATAAGGAGCGTATAAGGTGGGCTATACAGAGGGCAATGCTTGAGGTCGGAATCCACGACGAGAAGCTTCTCAACAAAGTCGTCAGAAGGGTTGTCAGAAGGATAAACGAGCTCTACGACGGGCAAATCCCGAACATAGAGAACATCCAGGACATAGTAGAGCTCGAGCTCATGAGAGCAGGGCTTTTTGACGTTGCCAAGGCTTACATAATCTACCGCAAGAAGAAGGCCGAGATAAGGGAGGAGAAGAAGAAAATCCTCAACAAAGACAAGCTGGATGAAATCGACAAGCGCTTCTCTCTAAACGCCCTCCGCGTTTTGGCATCCCGCTACCTCATAAGGAACGAGAAGGGGGAAATCATTGAAAGCCCAAAAGAACTCTTCGAGAGAGTCGCAACTCTGGCGGTGATTCCGGATCTGCTCTACGATGAGCGGGTTTTTGACAGGGAAGGCAACCATGAACAGGATTTAAAGAGGGTCAACTACTACCTGGAACACTTTGAGGAGTTCGACGGAAGGTACTCAATAGGTCGCTTTAAGCTGAACAAGTACCACTTCGAGAGAATGGTAAACCTCTACCGCGAGCTCGCTGAGAAGGGCAAGATGAAGATTTCCATAGACGAGTTTTTGAGCATGCTGGAAAACGGCGCCTTTGACGACTACGAGGCTGAAATCGAGGAGTACTTCAGGCTGATGGCTGGTCAAGTTTTCATGCCCAACACTCCAGCCCTCATAAACTCCGGAAGGCCCCTCGGCATGCTCTCAGCCTGCTTCGTCGTTCCAATAGAGGACGACATGGAGAGTATCATGAAGGCGGCGCACGACGTGGCCATGATACAGAAAATGGGGGGTGGTACTGGAGTTAATTTCTCAAAACTTCGTCCGGAGGGTGATTTCGTCGGTTCCACTGCCGGAGCGGCCTCGGGCCCGGTCTCGTTCATGCACCTCATAGATGCCGTCAGCGACGTAATAAAGCAGGGTGGCGTGAGGCGTGGAGCCAACATGGGCATCCTCGAGGTCTGGCATCCCGACATAGAGAAGTTCATCCACGCCAAGGAGAGAAACACGGGAACAAACGTCCTCAGCAACTTCAACATAAGCGTCGGCATCTGGGAGGACTTCTGGGAGGCACTAAAAGAAGGCAAGCGCTACCCGCTTGTGAACCCGAGAACCGGCGAGAAGGTCAAAGAGATTGACCCTAAGAGCCTCTTTGAAGAGTTGGCCTTCATGGCCTGGGCCAAGGCGGACCCAGGGGTTGTTTTCTTCGACGTCATCAACAGAAGGAACGTCCTGACGGAAGCAAAGGGAGGGCCGATAAGGGCCACCAACCCCTGCGGTGAAGAGCCCCTCTACGACTACGAGAGCTGCAATCTGGCCAGCATAAATCTTGCAAAGTTCGTGAAGTATGACGACGAAGGAAAGCCCTACTTTGACTGGGACGAGTACGCCTACGTGATACAGAAGGTCGCGAAGTACCTCGACAACGCAATCGATGTAAACAAGTTCCCGCTGCCGGAGATAGACCGCAACACAAAACTCACGAGAAGGATAGGCGTCGGAATGATGGGTTTGGCGGATGCACTCTTCAAGCTCGGAATCCCCTACAACAGTGAGGAAGGCTTTGCCTTCATGAGAAAAGCCACCGAATATCTGACGTTCTACGCCTACAAGTACTCAATTGAGGCCGCTAAAAAGCGCGGAGCCTTCCCGCTCTACGAGAAGAGCAGGTATAAGGACGGTGAACTGCCCGTCGAGGGCTTCTACCACCGCGAAATATGGAACCTGCCTTGGGACGAGCTTGTTGAGGACATAAAGAAGTATGGAGTCAGAAACGCCATGGTCACGACCTGCCCGCCGACCGGCTCCGTCTCGATGATAGCCGACACATCAAGCGGAATCGAGCCGATATTTGCCCTCGTATACAAGAAAAGCGTGACAGTTGGCGAGTTCTACTACGTTGACCCGGTCTTTGAGGCCGAGCTCAAGAAACGCGGGCTATACAACGATGAGATACTGAAGAAGATAAGCGACAACTACGGCTCGGTCCAGGGACTTGAGGAGATTCCAGAGGAGGTGCAGAGGGTCTTCGTGACGGCCATGGACATCCACTGGCTCGACCACATATTAGCGCAGGCCAACATCCAGCTCTGGCTCACAGATTCAGCGAGCAAGACCATAAACATGCCGAACGATGCAACGGTTGAGGACGTTAAGGCCGCTTATCTGCTCGCCTACAAGCTCGGCTGTAAGGGTGTCACAGTCTACCGCGACGGCTCGCTCTCGGTCCAGGTTTACAGTGTCGAGGGAGAGAAAAAGAAGCGCGTTCCGGCGAAGCCGAGCAAATACGCGATTGAGAAGCTCAAGGCGGTTGTCGAAGCCGAGCCGTGGCTGGCGCGCTTCATCAACGTCGAAGCTATACTCAACGGTACGAACGGGAAGAAGGACGCTGAGAAACCAGGACTGACCTTCTCAGTTTCCCATGTCTCGGCTCCAAAGCCCATCCACGAGCACCCGCACCACGCCGAGAAGCCCGACATCCCCGAGGAGAAAATAAGAGAACTCTTAGGCGTTGCCTACTGCCCCGTCTGCTACGAGAAAGACGGCGAGCTCGTCGAGCTTAGGATGGAGAGCGGCTGTGCAACCTGCCCACGCTGCGGCTGGAGCAAGTGCGTCATAAGTTAGCTTCTCTTCTTCCATTTCTATGCTTTCCCAGAAATTGACATTTCTCTGTCAAAGCATCCTTTTTAAGGGCCACGTTTTAACTTTTGCCACTCAGAGGAAAGCCTTAAGTGAACCGGCCCTAACTTTGGGTATTCGGGGGTGTTGACATGGACAAGGTCTATCTCACCTGGTGGCAGGTTGATAGGGCGATATTTGCACTAGCCGAGGAGCTAAGGAAAAATTTCATGCCGGACGTGATAGTCGGAGTTGCGAGAGGCGGACTCATTCCAGCCGTGAGGCTCAGCCACATCCTCGGCGACGTCGAGGTCAAGGTTATCGACGTTAAGTTCTACAAGGACATAAACGAGAGGATGGAGAAGCCCGTGATAACGATTCCGCTTCACGGCTCGCTGGAGGGTAAGAAGGTCGTCATAGTGGACGACGTCAGTGACACCGGGAAGACTCTTGAGGTCGTCATTGACGAGGTCAGGAAGGCTGGAGCGAGCGAGGTTAAAGTTGCATGCCTCAGCATGAAGCCCTGGACGAAGGTTGTTCCTGACTTCTACGTCTTCAGGACTGACAAGTGGATAGTCTTCCCCTGGGAGGAGTTCCCTGTCGTTGTGAGGGAGTAATCCCTTTAACCCATTTCTCCAACTTTTCTCGGTGGTGCTATGAGGGCGTTCATAGCGATTGACGTCAGCGACGAAGTTAGGGACAATCTCCTAAAGGCCCAGAAAAGGATAGGGAGTAAAGCGGCAAAAATAAAGTTCGTTGAGCGCGAGAACTTTCACGTAACGCTCAAGTTCCTCGGTGAGATAGACGAAGCAACCGCTAAAGAAGTCAAGAAGGTTCTAGCGGAGATAGCTAAGAAGCATAAAAAGCACCGCGTCCGCGTTAAGGGCATCGGCGTCTTCCCGAACCCCAACTACGTGAGGGTAATCTGGGCGGGCATAGAAAACGACGAGGGGCTTAAGGCGATAGCTCAGGATGTTGAGAAGGAGATGCGTCGCTTGGGCTTCAAGAAAGAGAAAGACTTCGTTGCACACATCACAATTGGCCGCGTCAAGTTCGTGAAGGACAAGCTTGAGCTGGCGATGGCGCTGAAAGACCTCGCCAACGAGGACTTTGGTGAGTTCGAGGTTAGCGCGATAGAGCTCAAAAAGAGCACGCTGACGCCTAAGGGGCCGATCTACGAGACGGTGGCGAGGTTCGAGCTGGCGGAGTGAGGTGTCAACATGACCATCGAGGCCGTCATCGCGGAAGTCCTCCGACAAATCAGGCCAACAGAAGAAGAGAGGACCTTCGTCAAAAGGCTGATGGGGGAACTTAAAGAGCTTGCCGTGGAGACCGTTGAGGAGCTCGGCCTCGACGTTAAGCCCCACTTCGTCGGCTCCCTCGCGAAGGACACCTATTTAGCTGGAGACCACGACGTTGACCTCTTCTTGGCTTTTCCCCTCGAAACCCCCCTGCAAGAGCTCAGGGAAAAAGGCCTGGAGCTCGGGAAGGTCATAGCGAGGAAACTCGACTCCTATGAGATTGCCTACGCGGAACATCCGTATGTAAGGGCAAGCTATAAGGGGGTGAGCGTTGACATCGTTCCCTGCTACGACGTTAATAGCTGGAGAGACGTCAGAACCGCCGTCGACCGCTCGATTCTCCACACGCGGTGGGTGAACGAGAACATCAAAGGCAAAAACGATGAAGTCCGCCTCCTCAAGCGCTTTTTGAAGGGTATTAACGCTTACGGGAGTGAAATTTACGTGCGCGGTTTCTCGGGCTACCTTGCCGAGATTCTGGTCATAAAGTACGGCTCGTTCCTCGACGTCCTGAAGAAAGCGGACTTCATGCTGAGGCAGAAGATAATCGACCCCAAAAACTGGTTGAGAAGAGAGCCAGAGATAGCGATGAGGACCGTGAAGAGGGAAGTTGAGTTGGACAGGCCTTTGATAGTTCTCGATCCCGTTGACCCAAGGAGGAACGTTGCCGCGAACTTAAGCTGGGAGCGCTATGGAGTTTTCTATTTCAATGCTATTAAGTTCCTCAAGGAGCCCTCAACGAAGTTCTTCTTCCCGGAGAAATCGAGGGCAGGGAACTACCTGGATGAGCTCAGAAGGAAGGGAACCCACTTGGTGACGCTGATTTTTGGAAAGCAGGACTTAGTAGACGACCTCCTTCTACCCCAGCTTGAAAGGAGCGCGCGGGGTTTCGAGAAGGCCCTGGAACGGGAAGGCTTCAGAGTCTTTGGCTGGGACTACGGGTACTCAGGCGATAAAGCATTCATAATGCTTGAAGTTGATAGAGCTGAGAGGCCATCGGTAAGAATACACCCCGGCCCGGAGTTTTTCACCGAGAGAGGCAGGGACTTCTACAGGAAAAACGAAAGAGTCTGGTTGAGGGGCAAGAGACTCTACGCGGAGAAGAGCGTGAAAGAGAACATTCTCGATGTTATTTCCGAACTTCTGGAGAAGAACCAGGTCTCACTCGGAAAGAACCTAAGGGAAGCGGTAAAAGATGCCGACTTTCTCGTGGACTACGTTCCGGGTGATCTGGAGGGAGAAGCCTACCTTTTCCTGAGCAGAAAGAAGGAGGGCCTGAAGGGCTAAGCCCTGTGCTCGCACCACTCCCTGTTCTCCCACTGGCCGTGAACCTCCCCGGGGATGTGGCCGGTGTCGGCAACTGCTCCACTGAAGTCATAGAGCACTTCAAGAGCCTTTCTTATCTCATCCGGAAGTGCTTCTTTGCCCGTGTAGAGCGCCGCCCTTGTGACGACGTTGTAGGGACTGTTGGGGACTTCACTTTCAAGGGACTCAAACCAGGCTTTTTCGGTTGTCTCCCAGCCCTCGAGACCGGGGAGCTTATAGAGATCATAGTCGTAGTAGAGCTGCGGGAAAGCCAGGAGCTTCATGTATTCCAAGAGAAGGAAGTTTGCCCTCTCCTCAAGGCCTTCCTTTAGGTAGACTTCCATGAGCTCAATCAAAGCCTTACTTATGACGGCAACGTTTCCAAAGGTCACCCTCGTGTCGATGTTCTCCCAAAAGCGCGGGCAGGAGTGGTTCGAAAGCAGCATCAGGTAGTAGATCCTACCAAGCTTCATGGCCAGGGCTGGATCAACATCCTCTATGGGTTCCATCACGTAATCAACACCGGTCTCCAGACCAAAGTACTCGTAGTGCTCGCGGAAGAAGACCCTCGAATACCTGACGAGAAACTCCCGGATGTTTTCCCTGCCAATCCCCGGATTTTCTCTGGTTATCAGATCAATGACCTCAAAGCGCACTGCCCGGTTAAGCTCGCGGAAGAGCTTGGTGAATGCATACTTCCACAGCTGGGAAACTTTTTTACCCTTATATATGCGGTTAACCACCTTGCCATCCTCCCTCCTCACACCGAGCCACCTAATGTCTCCCGTTCTCCCATCGACGCTGAGATCGTAGTAATCGCTCCAGCTCGAGTAATCCTTTATGTTTATCCTGAAGTGCTCGCTGCACTCGCCGGGCAGACACTTGTAGATGCCTTTCTTTTTCCTCCTCACGAATTCGACTGCATTAACTCCCTCAACCCCTCTTTCATCAAGACCGGCCATCCATCTAAGGAACCTGTCAAGCTGTTGAGGATTGGCAAGAAGCGCCTCAAGGTCGCTGGCAAGATGAACCAAGTACGGAACTCCTTCTTTTTCTTTGAAAGCGTCGACTCTATCCTCAGCAACCGCCTTAATGAGCCCCTCAACGTCCAGGGTGTTGAAAGCGAAGGCATCACTGAGCTGGTGATCTCTCCCAAAGGCGTAGGAAATCCTGCCATCGCAACGGTAGGTGTTGCACGAATACTTCGCCTGAGGTGGATTAAGGCCAACAAACTGCCTCTCATCAAGGAGGAAAACGACTTCAGCACTGGTCGAATTGGCGACTATCCCCGCGGTTTCCCGGGTTATAACTCCCTCCGGAAGCCAGTAACCGACTATGTCTTTCCCTCCAATAAACGGGGTGTAGAAATCAAACGACATCCTGGAGAGAACTTCCTGTTCAAATACCCCAAGATGCGGCATTATAGGGTGGAAAGGAGCGGTTGGAACCGCTTCAACATGATCACTGAGAAGATCGACGATCTCTCCATATATCTTGGGCTTGTACTTCAGCACCATATAAAGAGTGAAGGGCTCAAAATCCAGGCTAACGCTCTTTTCAGGAAGTTTTTCAAGAAGGTCAGAAGTGTATTCATAAGCCTTTATCACAGCCCTCGTCCAGTTTCTGCCCTTAACTTCAATATCCCTTATCTTCAGGGACACCGGACTCAGCCGCTCAGAGTATTTTATGGGATCCCACCCAGAGCCATCGTGAACGTACACTATATCACCCGGCTGATAGGCGTGGAAATGATAGGAGCGCTTCATCATCATTGCCAACACCTCCGGAGAAACTACGAATTCCCCTTTATTGAGGTTTCGATAGGGAAGCACGCCACTACCCAAAGTTGCCCGACAATCTAATAAAGAAGTACATCAAAAAACGATCGGTGAGAGGATGAAAAAGAAATTGAGAGAAATCTTTGGTGATGACCTTACCAACTATCTGGAGCTTCTAAGGGCCAAGTTGGCCTTTGCGGAGGAGATATACGGCGTCAAGATGAACTACATCCCCCTGATTATCGAAGAGCCGATAGTGATCCTAGACAAAAGAGACGGAAAGATAAAATGGCTCAAAAACAAAAAAGAGCTGACAGAAGAAGAACTTCAGAAACTGTCTGAGAAGATGAAAAGAAACCTAGAATCAGGTTTCGTTGAGGCACTTCTTGCCATGAATATGTCCTGCATCAACGGTCCTGGCGAATAAATTTTTAAGACCAGAAAAACTGCCTTATTTCATGAAGCGCGCGGAGCTAATACTCCTACTTGTAACCGTGTTCTGGGGTTTAACTTTTCCCGTAATGAAGATAAGTATATCCTACATGCCCCCGCTCCTCTTTCTGGCCTATAGATTTGGCATAGCCTCCGCATTGATGCTTCTTATTTTCAGATCGAAGGCCGTAAAAAAGGAAACGGTATTTGAGGGGTTCATACTTGGCATAACGCTGTTCTCAGGACACGCCTTCCAGATAATCGGCCTTAAATACACAACTCCCTCGAACTCGGCGTTCATTACATCACTTTACGTTGTATTCACCCCCTTCATCGCTTATTTCCTCCTGAGAGATAAAATAAAGAAAAAAGATGTAGTGTCCCTGCTCATAGCCATTGCTGGCCTGTACCTGATATCAGGTGCTGGAAAAGACCTGAACCACGGGGATATCCTTACAGTATTCTGCGCCATCAGCTTTGCCTTTCAGATAGTGCTAGTCCACAAGTTTCAGGGATCAGATTATATCAGCCTCTCGTTCTGGCAGATAGTCTGGAACTTCCTGTTCTCTCTCGTTAGCTCATCACTGATAGAAAAGCCCATTTTGCCGACTACACCAGCCTCTTGGCTTGGTATTATCTACACATCACTCTTTGCCACGGTGGTTGCATTTACAGCCCAAATAAAGTACCAGGGTGAAACTACAGCGTATAGGGCAGCCCTCATATACTCAACAGAACCGTTGTTTGGAACCCTGGGAACCGTGATTATAATGAGAACGATTCCATCAGTACGAGAACTCATAGGTGCGGGGCTGATAATGATGGCCGTATGGATGGCCATTAAAGAAGATGATGTTGAGGCACCGCTTTCCTTATAACCTCAAAAAATTGTACATATCAAGGAGATGCCCATGAAGTTCGAAGTTGTTGATAAAGATACCATGAACAAGCTCTCCAGGGAACTCAGCAGAGCAGGGATTATGAACAGAAAATACGAATCAGTCGACTATGATATCGATCACTACTTAATGATAAGGGAAAAGTACTCAGAGCTCCTCAAAAAATCCGGTGAAATCGACATCATAGAGGACACGCTTTCAAATCTCAGGCAGCTCTACGATGAGCTCATCGAGAAGGTTCAAGATACAATGGAACTGAGCATTGAAGAATTCCTTGGAGATGGAGAATCAGAGAGGTTAATTCTTCTAACGGCACTAATAGAGGACAAAATCGCAGAAGAAAGAGACGGAAAAATTGTTTTTAAAAAAATTGTCCCATTGGAAGATCTAACTATTGAACTCAGGTTTTCGTTAGATGAAGTCGAAGAATGGCTTGAAGAAATAGAAAAAAGGTTCAAGACGACTATGACAACTGAGGTCTCTATAGTTAAGCGCTACTACGTTGAAGTCATTGAAGTCGATAGAGAGCTGATAAACCTGGCCTTAAAGATAGCGGAGGAATATTCAACCGAAGAGAGCTACTTAAAAGCCATGTTCACAGGAATAGCAAGGGCCATGCTTGCAGAGACGGTGCTCCAAACAGCGGAAAAAGTCCGGAAAAAAGATAAGCTCATAGAGAGCCTCCTAGAGAGAGAACCAATAGTTCTAGAAAACGAAGGCGAGAAGGTCTACGTTTACTTCGACGAGGAATCACTGGAGAGCTTTTTAAAGGAACTGCAGACCCTTGGCTATCTCAAGATCAAAGGGAACAGGATATGGGTATGAAACGAAGAAGAAAATTTTAAAAATCCGAAAAAGAGTGAATGCCGGGGGTGAAGAAGCGATGGTAGGGCTTAAGGCGGTAGTCTTCTTCGACAGAGACGGAGAACCCTACTATCGCTGTCCAAAATGCGGAATGGTCTTCAAGAAGAGCAAGGATTACATAAAGCATGTCAACAAGTCCCATGGATGGATGTTTGGCAGGGGTAAGGTCAGAGGCAAAAGACTCCTCAAGAAGGTAAAGAACCGGAATGAGGAAAAGCTAGGACGCTGAGCTGTGATGAGCGGTAGGGCTTTCTGACCGTAAAATCTTTTATTTTTTGTCCTGTTCTAGAAAACTTCTGAGAAACCCAAAACACATGGTTCTTGAACAAAACCTAAATTTAAAGGAAGAAAAGGAGGAAAAGGTTTTTCACTTCCTCCTCCTGAGGAGGAGCGGGATTACTGCCAAGCCGATTATGGCAGCTGGACCGCAGAGTCCTCCATTGTCCTCGCTGGTAGTAGTGGTCGTGGTCTCGCTCGTGGTTGTCGGCTTGTTGGTGGTTGTCGTGGTAGTTGTTGTAGTGGTTGGCTTTGTAACGGTTACCTGGACCGGGCTGAGGCCTCCGATAGCAACGTTGTAAGTTCCGGGCTTGACAAAGGTGTACTGGAACTCAACCTTCTGGCTCTGACCGCCGTTGAGTTCAACATCAACCCACTGGACAGTCTTGCCATCGACCTTGAGCTCAACCCTGTACTTGCCGCTCATCTCTCCGGTGTTCTTAACGACAGCGCTGACGGTTACAGTAAGCGGGGCCTCACCGCTTGTTGTATCAACGCTGAGGTCGCTGAGCTCGAACTTGGCGGGCATCTTGCCAACGACCTTGACATCTGCAGTTGCGGTAGCGCCTATCGGGATAGTGAAGTTCCAGCTGTAGCCCTCGGCACCGTCCTTTGTGGCATAGGCCCTGAAGAGCTCACTTTCGGTTGTCGGAACGTCGTCGAAGGCGTAGTGTCCGTCCTCGCTGGAGGTAACTTCAAGCGGCCTGCCACATATGTCCTCTGCCTCAACCCACTTGCCAGTGGTGTTGTCCCAGACCTCGAGGATCACAGTGGCACCTGCAACCTGCTCGCCGAAGTGGTTGGTTACGTCACCGGAAACGTGGCCGACGCCGACGAACTTAAGGAGGGTGTAGTTGCTCAGGTTGTACACAATCCTCTGGAGCCTCTGTCCGGGCTCTATCTCAAGGGTGCCAGTTAGATTTGTCTCCGTAGTATTCTGAGCGGTGTAGTTGTATATGTAAACCATAGCATTGCTCGGAGCGTTGATGTTCCAGTACTCAGGAACCTTAGCCGTTGGTTCGGGCTCAACCTCGCTGGTAAAGCTAACATCGACCTTGAAGACGTTCGAGACGTTAGCGATTCCGATGTTTATGTGCCTGGCAACCTCTCCCGCGGAGACTGTTGACCAGACCCTGAACTTGGCAGTTCCGGTGTCTGGGTTGACTGGAACCAATATACTGCTTCCGTTCTCCGACTCATACTCAAGGATTCCGAGGTTCGGATCGTCGATTGTTACGTTGATAGTCAAATTCTCAAACTGTATGCCTTCCTCCTCAGCCTTGGCGAAGTTGTAGGGGTTGCCCTGGTCGTCGGTTATGGTAACTTCGACCTCAAACCACTTTCCGCTGGCTGCAGGAAGCATCGGAGCATTGGTGGGATCGTGTGCAGCATTCTCCTGAACAGACTGGCCATCACACGGGCTTATGTAGGAAACCTTGTCAACTTTGACGTGCGGAAGGGTAACGTTGATTTCCCTAACAGTCTCAATGATAGCCGGAGCGTTGGCCTGGACACTGGTTGTACCGGGCATTATTTCCACATATCCAGGAAGAGCGCTGCGGTAGGCACTAGCTTCAGGAATAGTGAACCTCTGCCTCTCTATAACTTTAACGTAGGTTCCATCCTGAACAACGGTAACATTCTCTGCATCGGGTTTGTAAGCTAGGATGAATACCTTGTATGTCTGATTGGATTCAGGTAACGTGAGTGGGAAAGTGTACTCACCGGGGAATCTCGAATCGGTGCTTGACACGTCCACTAGTATGTAGGGGCTGCTTTCGTTCTGGAGATTTACAGTTTCGATCTTTGCAAAGATGTAAGCACCAGGAACCCTCTCAAGAGTTCCCTCATAGTATTCCTGTCCAGTAAAGTCATAGTACTTAATGAATTTGCGAGCCCATCCATAAACCTGGACTCTCTTCGAAGGTGGTGCTGGGATTACTTCAATAGTCTCGTGCTTTTCAGCTCCCCTGTAGCTGACGGTGACCTGGAGGAAATCTAACGTGGGAGTCCACAGGGTTATGATTGAAGTACCCGACGAATTCGTTGAAGAGACATATGAGTAAGGTTCAATAGTACCATTCTCAGTGAGGTACTTTAGAGTCTTGGAGCTTATGGAAACATCAGCTCCCTGAATTGGAATACCTCCGGCAGTTACGTTTACTGTGACAACAACAACCTGTCCCTGGTAGATCCTTCCAGGAGTTACTGTAACCTCAAGTGGAACAACATTCAGAGTAACTCCTGTGTCTGTACCGTTGACAAAGACGTAGAGAGTTCCGGCTTTCGTCGGCTTTAGGTTGTCAAAAGTAACGGAGCCATTAACTGTCGTGTTCTGAACAAAGACATCGGTGTTGTTGCTGTCCCAGGCGAGGGTGACGTTGACACCATCAGCGATTGGTTCACCATTTTCAGTTATACTGAGTTTTAGTGTGTGAGTTGCATTAACTACCAAAGTTGCATTATCCACTAACACGCTGGGCTCTCCTTCAAGTTGGACCTCATAAACCGACTGGGCCTTAGCGGGGAGTAAGAACCCTGGAGTCACTGATGCTAGTAGCATTAGTATAAGGCCCACGACTTTTATCTTATTTTGCCAGCCCATATTCCTTCACCTACCTTCCTTTTTTGTTTGCCACTCTTTGAGGCCGGCCTCATGGAAGGCCAATAGAATATAGTTAGCCAACCAAATATAAACCTTTCGCAGAATTATCGAGGATTATTCAATAAATTAAAGCATTAGACCACAAAAATTAAAAAGAGGATGTTCGGCCGGTTCTGTTTCTACCGATAAAGATTTCTGCGTCCGTCGTAATATTTCAGCCCAGAGAGGCCTGAATTGCCTTTAGCGTCTCGATCAGCTGGTCTATTAAAGAGTCTAGTCCCAGCTGTTTGGGGGTAAGTTTCACTGTATAATCCGTAGAAATCGGAACTTCCAGAGTACCATCCGTTATTCCAAGAATCTCGTCAAGCCTGACCTCAAAAGAGCCCTGGACAGGGACGTCAATAGTGTCCTCAAAGTGTGTTGTTGTGCTGATATCGATAGGGACAGTAACGGTAGTACTAATCGGGACGTCTACCCAGGTATCCAGTGGAACAGTTATCGTAACCTGATTCCCGTTCTCATCGTATCCAGTTGTTGTTATGTTCTGTACGATGTGAACCCTAGTCAAAACGTTAACCGGCACAGAAACTTCATAATCGTGTATTTCTATAGGAATATCCTTACTTACGTGAACTTTAACTGTCTTATCAAAAGAAACTGTTACAGGTTTTGAGAGGTTCTTAACTGGTATCTTTAGAGTATCATTGAACGGTATCGAGAATTCGATTTCCTTGTTCTTCTGCTCTTCGAGCTGTGTAACAACTTGATCCAGTGAGGAAGCGGCCCTATTCTTTACCTTCATAAGGGCCACAACTGCGGCGATGTCAACTACCAGAAGGAAGATAACAACTGCCGTTAATACTCCAACCCAGATCTTAAGTTTTCTCTCGTCCACCATTAACACCCCCAATCAAAAGTTTTGTGATAATATTCCGAATCACAAGCAAAATAAACCTTTCTACCAAACCCGGCTAATAGCGTAGCGGGCAAGGAACAACCAAAAACTTTTTAAACCCTCTATCAGTCCTAATCCCGGAAGCGCCCCGGTGGTGTAGCCCGGTCAATCATGCGGGACTCTCGATCCCGCGACCCGGGTTCAAATCCCGGCCGGGGCACCAGAATTCTCCTGGGCCCGTGGCTCAGCCTGGTCAGAGCGCCCGCCTGATAAGCGGGAGGTCCGGGGTTCGAAGCCCCGCGGGCCCACCAACACAAACTTCGCCTTCGCGACGTTGAAGCGAAGCTTCAATGCACGGGACAATAGTCCCGTTGAGTTTGATTAAGATTTGCACTTCTTTTCCCCAAAATTCTGGCTTTGAGAGGGCGTGTTCATCCATGGTCAACTTTTAAAGCGTTTAGCTCCAAAACACCCCAGAAAGTAGACTAAAGTCGAAATCTCAATAAAAAGAATCCCTTAGCCTCTCTTCCCAACTATTATACCACCGACTATCATCGCAAGCCCGAGAACGGTAGCGGGCGCTATGTTCTCACCGACGATAACCGAGATGAAGAAGAGGCTCAGGAAGGGCACGAGATAAGCCAAATTTGACGCGAACTCCATCTCGTCCTCAATAGCCCGATACCAGATGAGAAAGGTAACACCCATCTCAAAGAGGCCGACGTAAACCGCCCCAGCGAGACCTTTAAGGGGCGGAAGGGTAAGCCCGCCCGACAGCACAAGAACCACCGAAACGTAAGTGAACCCGAAGAGAAAGTTCCAGAACATTTTCTCGAGAAGTGGCCTATCATCCCTCAGGTTCAAAAGCCAGTAGGAGGCCCATATCACCGCGCTACCGATGCCGAGGGCGACACCAACCGGGTCGGAGAAGTTCAGGCCGGTTAGGTTTCCCTTTGTGGCCACGACCAGCGCGCCAAGGAAGCCGATGGAGAGCCCCAGCACAGTCCTTGCCCCGGGCCTCTTTCCTAGGAGTGGAATCGAGAGGAGGACTAGCATCAGCGGCCAGGTGTAGTTCAGGGCCTGGGCCTCCTGGGCCGGAAGCCTGTCGTAGGCCGAGAAGAGGACTATGTAATAGAGGAGGGGGTTTATCAACCCAAGGTATGAGGAGCGTAGGTTCTCCCGCCTCAGCGAGAACTCGCGCGAGTAGAGGGCGCCGAAAACGATTAGGGAGGTCAGAGAGGCATAAAAGAGCAACTGGAGTGGCGTTAAATACCTCAGCGAGAGCTTGAAGGCACTGGCGACTGTTGACCAGAGGAGTACCGCAAGGAGGGCGTGCCTTTTGGACATGGAAAAAGAAGGGAGAGGAGATTTAAAAAATTCACTCCTCCCTGAAGGCGCCATACTTCTTGGGGTCGTAGAAGGGTGGTGCAACGGTTACCGCCTTCTTGGGCTTGCCCCTTATCTCGACCTCGATTTCCACGCCCGGTTGGGCATACTCCGGCTTCACGAAGGCTATTCCAATCCCTATGCCGAGAAGCGGTGAGAGTGTTCCACTGGTAACCTCGCCGATGGGCTCACCGTTCGCGTAAACCTTGTAGCCCTCTCTCGGGATGCCCTTGTCGACCATCTTGAAGTGCACCATCTTGCTCGGAAGGCCTCTCTCCTTCTGCTTCAGCAGGGCTTCCTTCCCTATGAACTCCTTATCCCAGAAGATTGCGAACTCAAGGTTGGCCTGGAGGGGAGTTACCTCGTCGATGTCGGTGCTGAGGAGCTGCTTCTCCTTCGTCTCGTTGCCGTAGAGGGTGTAGCCTGCCTCAAGGCGGAGCGTGTCCCTCGCGCCCAGTCCAGCTGGCTTTATGCCGTACTGCTCTCCCGCCTCAAGGATTGTCTTCCAGACGTGGAGTGCCTTCTCCGGCCCGCCCCTCTTAGACGGGTCTGGATGATAAGGGTTGGCGTCCTCGAAGTAGACCTCGAAGCCGTTCTCGCCCGTGTAGCCGCTCCTCGAGAGGAGCATCTTGATGCCGTCCAGCTCGACCTCCTTCGCCTGGAACCACCAGAGCTCGTTGATGTCTATGCCGAAGAGGTCTTTGGCGAGGTCCCTAGCCTTGGGCCCCTGTATCGAGAACATCGCCATGTCGTAGGTCTTGTTCTCTATCTCAAGGTCTATATCGCCGAACTTCTCGATTCCGCGCTTTATGGCGTTGAACCACGCGTCGAGCTTCTCGAATGCATCGCTGTCGCAGACCATCATGTAGGTGTCGTTTCCGAGGTTAAAGACAAGTGTTTCGTCCTTAACGGCACCGCGCTCGTTAAGAACCAGGGTGTACGTTCCACTTATCGCGGGAGGCTTGCTTATATCGTTGGTTGTGGCGTACTGGAGGAACTCAAGGGCATCCTTACCGCGGAAGAATATCTCCCCCATGTGCGAGACGTCGAAGATTCCAACTCCGTTCCTAACGGCGAGGTGCTCGTCCTTTATGCTCGAATACCAGATGGGCATCTCCCAGCCGGCGAACTCCTCAACCTTCTTCGCGTGCTCCTTATGCCAGTCGAAAATGTGAACCCTCTTGACCATAGCTATCACCGTTCAAACTTGGGTCTGGGCGTTATAATCCTTTCCAATACATGGGCAACTGTAATAAGCATTGAAGTACAAAGAAATACTGAGGTGGACAGGATGTTCGAGAAAGTTTTGTACCCAACTGACTTTTCGGAGGTTTCCCTAAAAGTCCTTCGAGAGTGCCTCCCAGAATTGAAAACCCTCGGAGCGAAGGAGTTCCACATTCTTCACATTGTGGACATAACCCTCACAGAGTTTGAAGCCTTCACCCTTCAGGAAATATACAGGGAAAAAATCAAAGATCTAAAGAAGGAACTGGAGGAAAAGGGGCTGAAGGTGAGGACAGAGGTTAAGATTGGAATACCTTCAGTGGAGATAGCCGAGTACGCCGAGAAAGAAGGCGTTGATCTCATAATCACACCGAGCGTAGGCCAGAACATCTGGAGAAGAATGTTCGTGGGCAGCACTGCCTCCAATCTCGCCAGAACAACCAGGAGACCGGTGCTTGTACTCAAGTACGTCCAGGAGGACGAGGAGTATAAGCCAACGTTTGACTCATGTTTGAAGATATTCCTAAGACCTCTGGTTGCAATAGACTTTTCTAGGTGCTCTCTCAGGATCGTGGAGACTGTAAAGAAGTTTGAAGAGCTAACAGAAAAGATTATCCTGCTCCACTCGGTCGATTATGGAAGTATAGACGAGATAGAGACTAACATCAAGCTAGCCGAGAAAAACCTCGAAAAAACTTCCAAGGCATTTAAACGGCCCGTGGAGAAAGAGGTAATGGTCGGAACAGCCAGTCAGGCCATAATAGGGACTTCAATAGCAAAGAGGGCAACCCTTGTTGTTATCGGCAAAAAGGGCAGGAGCTTTCTAAAGGATCTCCTTCTCGGCAGTACAGCAGAGAGAGTTCTCCGGGACTCAAAACTGCCAGTACTGCTGGTTCCCTGTGAATGACCTCAGACTGGAACGGCTTCCACATCAGGATTCGGCAGCTACCCTGTTGCCATCATCGGTCGTTTCCTTCTTTTCCAGCTGGCTTATAAACCTACTCCCTTTTGCTCTCGCCAGTCATGACCGCACTGGCAATCATGTGGGCCAGTCTAAGGGGTTCCGGGGTCAGACCTGTTTTAGTCGTAACCTCGACCACCTCACTGGCAGTTTTAAAAGGAAGACCGACTGTCTGGATGTAGAGCTTTCCGGGGATGAGTTCCATCAATGGGGGGGCTCTTCTCAGAAGGCGGATTCTCTCCTCAGCATCGGAAAAATGCTTTCTAAGCGCCTCTTCCATGGCTTTCAGATCGGGCTTCTTTCGTATGACTACAATAACCGGCAGACCGGTTTCTCGATACAGCTTTTCAAGATCAACAACGTTGAATCCCGCGTAGGTTATGCCCTTCAGCATTATCACTCGAAGGTCCTTGAAGCGGGAGGAGTTCACCGCATCGATAATTGCATCCGTGGCATCGGTTCCATCAACAGTGATCCAGCGGGAAAGAACGCCCACCACTTCGGAGGAACCCTTCATAACAACGCCGATCAAAACGGTCTTTTCTCTTCGGAGTTTGGAAGAAAAGGAAAAAGTCCCGTCATCGAATCCGACCACGCGGATCTGGGGCTTTACTTTCCGTATCATCCAAAGAGCACCCTGGCCATCCATTCGGAGTACTCTCTATTCAGCTTATCGAGGTCTATCCTGGCTATGAGGGGTACTTCGTAGGGGTGAAGCTCCCTAAGGGTATCCCTAACTTCCTTCCACTTGCTTATCTCCGTCTTGTAGATGGCACCGACCTCCTTTCCCTCCTCAATCTTCCCCTCCCACCAGTACATGGCCTCGTGCTCGCGAAGGTTGGCACAGACTATGAGCTTCATTTCCAGCAGTTTTCTCGTGATCTCCTTTGCAGTGTCCCAATCAGGAAAGGTCGTGTAAACCATAACCATCTCCATGGTTTCCACCGGAGGTTTTTTGGACGAATAAGCTTAAATCGGTTACGGGGTAATCCAGAAGGGATGGTTCATGGTGAGGGTTAGAGCCCACCTCAGGATATATGGAAGAGTCCAGGGAGTCGGCTTCAGGTGGAGCATGAGCAGAGAAGCCAGAAAACTAGGTGTGGCAGGCTGGGTGAGAAACCTACCAGATGGAAGCGTTGAAGCAGTTATAGAGGGAGAACCCGAAAGGGTTGAGGCTCTAATCGGCTGGGCTCACCAGGGGCCTCCTATGGCCAGGGTAACAAGGGTGGAGGTAAAATGGGAAGAACCAGAGGGACTGGAAGGCTTCAGGATCACTGGATAGCCATGCGCTCGAGGAGGACTCTCTTTGGGCAGTACTTGACTTCACAGTAGTTGCACACGAACTTCTCCTTATCCCTTTCTGGAGTGTGAATTATGAGCTTCCTGAAACCCGGGATGTCCTTAATTTTTACGAAAACCTCAACAGGGAGGGTGCCGTCGATAACTATGTAGAGTTTAGCCGGCTCTTCCCTCAGATTTCTGCTGAAAGTTTCCATGACTGCTATATTGTTTTCGTGAAGAAGTCTAAATACTTCCGATGACGCCTTAAGATAAGCATTCTTTTCCAGCTCTATCTCCAGAACCTCCCAGCCCATAAGGGGGGCCACATCGATGAGGCTGGGAAGTGGGTTAAGCCTCTCAAAGATAAGTTTGAGGGGATATGTCTTTTCAATGTAGTCGATGGTATGGTAGATTATCTTCCTGTTGACACCTATGACCCTAGCAAGTTCACTTATTGGAATTTCGACGTTTTGGAGGTAGATTTTACCGTTTTTCACGCTGAGCCCGTTCTCGAAAAGGAATTCAGCAACCTTCCTTCTCGCGGGGTAGTTCTTAAAGTACTCCTCTAGTATTAGCATCATTTTTGTTCACCTCTTGCCCATATATGAGTAGAAGTGAATATTTAAGCTTTTCCCCGAAAGGGTTTTATCCGAACAAACCCCATCCACTACAGGTGCAATCACATGCTTGACCCATTCGGTCAAGAGGCCAGGAAAATAATCCAGGACTTCGGTGGGATCGAAGAGTTTCTTGAAAAGATTCCGCGTTACGTTGAAATAAGCGACGTCATGAGCAGAGTTACATGGGAAGGGAATATCCCCAATGAGCTTGTTTCAATGGAGGGCTGGAAAGACTTAATGGAATTTTACGCTCTTCTAGGGGCTCTCGCTCACTCCCCTTACGGCTTCGAAATGGAGCTCGTAAAGGAGAAGAACATGGCCATATACCTAAAAAGGATTGAGGGGAGTCAGAGCCTGGAAAAACTCTCCCTCCCAATAAGGATAGTCAGAGAAGGCGAGGTCCCAGAAAAAGACCGCCTAATCCTGGAAAAGCTCCGACACAGGGAAATAGCGGAGGAAGAAAGGAGAAAGCTGAGGATAGAGTACAAAATATGGCTGAGGCACTTCCTCCCACTGTGGAATGGAAGCCTGAAGGACTTGTATATACGGAACAGCTGGGTGTACCTGAAAAGGAGCGACGTGATAGACCTGTGGAAGAAGCACTTCGAGAGAAACCTTGAAAGAGCCGTTAACTTGCTCTATGAGATAAGGGACGACCTCCCCGAGTTCTACACCGAAGTATATGAAAAGCTGAGGGAACTTGCCCAAGAAAGATTCAAGGAAAGAATTGAGAAGATGGGTTCAGTTGGAGCCCAGCCACTGCGCTTTGATCTCTTTCCACCGTGTATTAAAAAGGCCCTCTCCGGAGTGGGAAGCGGAATGAGAAACTACGCTATAACAGTCCTACTAACGAGCTTCCTGAGCTACGCCCGAATCTGTCCAAACCCCCCGAGGAGAGACATCAGGATCAAAGACTGCGTAAAGGACATGGGGGTCATAGAAAAAGAGATACTGCCCATCATAATAGAGGCGGGAAATCGCTGCAAGCCACCCCTGTTCGAGGATCAGCCGAACGAGGTAAAGAACATCTGGTACCATCTCGGCTTCGGTTACACCGACAGTCCATCCCTGGAGGACAGCGGCAACTCCACTTGGTACTTCCCGCCGAACTGCGATAAGATCCGGGCAAACGCCCCAGAGCTCTGCAAGCCGGACAGATACTGCCGGGGGATAAAGAATCCGCTGACCTACTACCTAAGGAGACTTTACTACGAGAGGAAAAAGGGAGAAGGTGAGGAAGGTGAGCGAGCTCTTTAGGGAAGCAACGCCGGAGGAGAGAAGAGAGTACTACACGAAAGAATGGAGCGCAAAGAAACTGCCAGACTTTATTGTGGAGACCCTAGAGGAGAGAGAGTTCGGTTTTGATCACACCGGTGAGGGGCCGAACGACAGGAAAAACGCCTTTTCAGACATAAGGGATCTGGAGGATTACGTCAAAGCAACGTCCCCCTACGCCATCTTCTCCAGTGTTGCCTTGTACGAGGATCCACGGGAAATGGAGGGCTGGATTGGGGCGGAATTGGTATTCGACATAGATGCAAAAGACCTTCCCCTGAGGAGGTGCCTGCACATTCACCCCTCGGGCCAGGTTTGTCCGTTGTGTCTTGAAGACGCCAAAGAGCTGGCAAGGGACACACTGGTAATCCTGAAGGAGGACTTCGGATTCGAGGAGGTTCACGTTGTCTACTCGGGGAGGGGGTATCACATCCGCATTCTGGATGACTGGGCCCTGGATCTGGACCACAAGGCAAGGGAGAAAATTCTTACGTACGTTAGCGCCGCCGAAGAGATAACCTTTGAGGATCTTCAAAGCAGGAGAATAATGCTCTCAAGCGGCTATTTTAGGGTGTTTCGACTGAGGTTTGGGTATTTTATAAGAAGGATAAACGAAAACCACCTGAGAAACATCGGCCTCAGAAAAAACCAAATTGAGAGCCTCCTAGAAAAAAGAGAAGAGTTATACGAAGGGTTCGTTAAAAATGCCTTTCTCACGGCTTTTCCACAGGGGATAGGGCAGAAGGGGATTCTAAAACTCTTCGCGCTGTCAAGCACCTTTTCAAAGGCATACTTTGATGGAAAGGTAACAATAGACGTAAAGAGAATTCTAAGGGTTCCATCCAGTCTTCACTCAAAAGTCGGCTTCGTGACTACATACATAGGTCAAGAGGAGGATAAACTGGAAAAGTTCGACCCGTTTAAAGATGCCGTTCCTGAGTTCAGGCGGGGGGAAGTAAGGGAAGCTTACCGGCAATGGACAGAAGAACACGGGGAGAGCATATGAACGGAGAGATTAAAATAGCCGCTTCCATGCTCATCTGGGGGAGTGTTGGTATATTCGCGCGTTTTTCGACCCTAGATGGGCTCAGCCTGGCCTTCATGAGGGTGCTTATGGGGAGTGCCATTTTCCTCGTCGGCTACTCCCTGATGGTGCGCGGATGGCTGAGCAAAGCGTTTTCAAGCGTAAGACCAAAACTTGGTTTCGTTTTTCTCCTCGGGCTGGCACTGGCACTGAACTGGGTTTTCTTCTTCTCGGCGATACTGCACACAACGATAGCCAAGGCCACGCTGATATACTACCTCGCCCCGATCATCGTCGTCCTTTTTGCAGGCATTTTCCTCGGGGAGGACATTAAGGGAAGGCTCCCCTACGTGGGGATGGCCTTCCTCGGGGCCCTCATGATAGGTCTCCAAGAGAAGCCTTCGCTCTCCAGTGGGGACTTCTTCGGAATACTCTTCGCCCTTGCGGGGGCCTTCTTCTACGCCCTGGTCACCCTCCTGGGCAGGCACCTGAGGGACGTGGAAAGCGATGCCCTTACTTTCTTCCAGCTCTTCTTCGCCACTCTAGTGCTGGCCCCGCTTGTTGCATTGAGGGGCCTCTCGCTAACCCCCCGCGCACTCGGAGTTGTGAGTATAATCGCACTGGTGCACACGTTTCTAGCTCTCCTCCTCTACATGGAAGGGCTGAAAGAAGTCGAGGCCGGAGAAGCAGCACTGCTCAGCTACCTTGACCCTCTGAGTGCAGTCATTTACGCCTTCATTATCTTCGGTGAGGTTCCCGGGGTAACAACGGCAATAGGGGGCGCCCTCATACTCCTCGCCTCTGCTTTGGACATTTTGAGTAGAAGGTGAGGCGAGGGGGCCGTAGCCCGCCTTCTGTATCAAGGGGGCATTCGACTGAGCGGCCTACCACGGGGCTCACACCGGGAACTCATCGCCCCTCTCTCGGCCTTGCACCCCGCGGGACGGCCGTTTCACCGCATCCTCCGGGATAGTCCGCGGGTTAGCTCGGGCACCGTCGCCGGGCCCTTCGCACGCGTCATCCACATCCCCCGGAGGCCGTGTCGTTTCTGCGCCGTTGCCCGGCCTCTCGGCCGGTGCCTTGCGGCACCGCGGCCCCGGTGCGGTGGGCGGAACTTCCTCGGGAGCACCCCGAGAGCCCCCGACCCCCTCGCCCAGTGGAATTAAGTTAAAGGCCCGATAAAAACCTTTGGTTCCCCCTCAGCCCGAAGAAAACAGGTTAATACTGAGGGCAACCAAGTAAATCCCGGTTATCAAAAGAACAACTGAAAAGGCCAAGCCAAAACGGTACAGGGGGTTGGACTTGAAGTGAGGATAGACAACCAGATGAATTACGGTGAGCATAATCCCGTAGATCACGGAGAAGAGTCCGAGGACCAACTCCACCTTCAGCCCGAGGATGAAAAGTATTCCTAGAATTGCACCGGCGAACACTGAAACCTGAGGTATCGTGAACACGTAGTAGTCCCTGAGCACTTTTTTCTCGTCCACCATACCTATCACGGCTCCGCTATAAAGGCGTAGGTTGTTGTGGTGGGAAGAACTTTTCTTATTTTCGGAAGAAGGTAGCGGGGGTACCTCCCTTCAGTTTTCTCATCCATGGGATCAAACTGACCCAAAACAACCTCAATGACCTTTACTTCAACCTTCCCTCTGACCCGGAAATAGCCTCTGTCCACGGTGTTGATCTCGAGGATTATCGGGAGCCGTAGGGACATTTTCTCCTTCTCATCCAGTATACCGGAGAGGTACTCCAGCTCGGATTCTCTAAAGTAGTGTTTACTCCCATCCCTCAGCACAACGTGGTCGATGCCCCTTTCCAAGAGGTCGTAGAGACTCACCCTGCGCCTTGGAAGGTGGAGGTTTATCCTCACTATTTCTTTCTTCAACAAGTCTTCTGCGGTTGGCATGTTTAAACCTACACGCCCCACCTGAAAAACGTTGGTAGGCAAGTTGGTGTTAAGTCTAATAAAAAATACCAGGCCATTTTACATTTTTGACTAAATCTCTCTCAACCCGTGGCCTGTTTAGTCATTTTGACAAAAAATTAAGAGAAAGAGTTAAATTTGAAAATCCATGCACTAAACACCGTTAATATTCAATGGATATACAAAATAGGTGATGAAAAAATGAACGAAAGTGCAAAACTCGTCGGGGTTGGCACGAAGGGCCTCCGGTTCCTCCAGCTCATATTCGTGGATATAAACGGCGTTCCAAAGGGGATGGAGGTTCCAATAGGAAGGTATGAAGAAGCCGTTGAAGACGGTATTCCCTTTGACGGTTCCTCCATACCCGGTTTCCAGGGGATAGAGGACAGCGATCTCATTTTCAAAGCCGATCCCAGCACGTACGCAGAGGTCCCCTGGGAAGGGATAGCAAGGGTCTACGGCTACATCTACAAGGACGAAAAACCCTACTGGGCTGACCCCAGGGGGATTTTAAAGAAAACCCTTGAAAAACTTGAGAAGGAGGGCTTCAAAGCTTACATAGGGCCCGAGCCGGAATTCTACCTTTTCAAGAAAAACGGAACCTGGGAGCTCCACCTCCCGGACAGCGGTGGCTACTTCGACATAGTTACGCTCGACAAGGCCAGGGAATTGAGGCGGGAGATAGCACTTTACATGCCATCCTTTGGCCTCGTTCCAGAAGTGCTCCACCACGAGGTAGGCAGGGCCCAGCACGAGATCGACTTCCGCTATGACGAGGCCCTTAGGACAGCTGATAATGTAGTGAGCTTCAAGTACATCGTCAAGTCCATAGCGGAGATGCGTGGGTTTCACGCCACCTTTATGCCAAAACCCCTCTACGGATTTCCGGGCAACGGAATGCACCTCCACATAAGCCTCTGGAAGGGCGGGGAGAACGCGTTCATCGGGGAAGAAGGGCTTAGCGAGACGGCGTTGCACTTCATGGCGGGAATCCTGAAACATGCGAAGGCTTTAACAGCGCTCACAAACCCGACTGTGAACAGCTACAAGCGCCTCGTTCCAGGTTACGAGGCACCGGTCTACATAAGCTGGGGCTACAGGAACAGGAGTGCACTGATTCGCATCCCGGCTTTCCGTGGCAATGGAGCGAGAATAGAGTATCGCTGTCCGGACCCGAGTGCCAACCCATACCTCGCTTTCTCGGCCATACTGATGGCGGGACTCGACGGAATAAAGAGAAAACTAGAGCCGGAAGCATACGTAGAAACCAACGTCTACGAAATGAGTGAGGAAGATAGGGAAAAGCTCGGCATCGAGACCCTTCCAGGAAGCCTTGGAGAAGCACTTGAAGAGCTGAAAAAGGACAAAGTCGTTAAGACAGCCCTCGGAGACGCCTACCAGAACTTCATGAAGTACAAGGAGGCCGAGTGGGAGGCCTACACGGAGTACCTTGAATCCAAGGGTCTGCCGGAAGATACGAAAAATGTGACCGAGTGGGAGCTTGAGAGGTATTTCTACGTCTAATGGGTCTCTTCAAGGGCCGCTTCTTCCGGCCCCTCTTTCTCCCTGGCATGGACTATTATGGAACCACCGATTATGAGGGCCGCACCGAGTATCTGCCTGGGACTCAGCGTCTCCCTAAAGAGGAGGAACGCGAGTGTTATCGCCACGACAGGCTCAACGGTTGCTATTATGCTCGCCCTGCTGATCTCGACCTCTTTCAGGGCATGGTTGTAGAGGATGTAGCCGAGGAACGTCGGGAAGAAGGCCAGTGCGAAGAGGTAGGGAACCGCCCCCGCGGGAACGTTGAAGTCCGTGAAGGGGAGCAGGAAAAAGAGGCCGAAGAGGAGCGTGTAGAAGAGGGCCTTCTCAGGCTCCTCGTTCCTCACCGCAAATTTGGCGAGGACGCCGTAAAGGGCATAAGTGAAACCGGTCAGGAGGCCGAAGAGGAGGGCCTTAGTCGAGAAGCCGCCGTTCACTCCATTGACGAGAACGACGCCCGTCATCACAAGGAACAGCGCGAGAACCTTTTCTCCAGTCAGTTTTTCTCCGAAGATCAACTTCCCCAGGACTATCGAGTAGATCGGCGCCGTGTAGAGCAAGAGGACGGCAAACGAGACGGAAGATATTGTGACCGTGTAGAAGTAGAGGGTGTAGAATAAGAATATGCTGAAGAAGCCGTAGAGAGCATAGAACCTCAGCCTGGAGCGCTCGATGGAGAAACCGATGCCTCTGAGCCGGAGGTACACCGCCAGAATGGAGACAGCAAAGAGGACCCTGTAGAAGACCATAGTGAAGGTGCTCAGGCCAAAGCCATCGAGATACTTGGCGAATATTCCGAGGGTTCCCCACATGCTTGCGGCCAGAAAAACAAAAAGGTAGCCGCGTCTCATCAGATCACCTCAGAAGGTCGGCCCGAGGGGCAGGTGGCGTTTGTGCTCGCTTTTCTTTACCAGGCTTTCAACGTACTCGACCCTCTCAAGTGGAACCCCAAGTTCCCTGGCGATTTCCTCCTTGGGCATCTTTAAGTCAACGAGTCTCCAAAGTATCTCGTCCAGCAGGCGGTAGCTTATTCCCAGCTCGTCCTCGTCTGTCTGGCCCTCCCAGAGACCGGCAGTTGGCTTCTTCTCGATTATCCTCTGAGGGACGCCTAAGAGCTTTGCAATCCCCCATACCTCAGTCTTGTAGAGGTTTATCAGTGGAGCGTAGTCGCTGGCACCGTCGCCCCATTTGGTGAAGTAACCTGTTAAGAACTCACTCCTGTTGCTCGTTCCGAGGACGAGGCGGTTTAGCTGGTTGGCGTGGGCATACAGCAGAACCATTCTCGTTCTCGACATTATGTTGCCGAGGGAGCGCTTGTCGGGCTGGAAATCGAGGTGAGAAACAAAGGAGTCAACGATGGGTTTTATGTTTATTTCTCTGCACTCGATTCCAAGGGAAGAGCACACAAGCCTTGCATCCTCAACATCCCTGTTGTGGTAGTAGGGCATTATCAGGCCAAGAACCCGCTCCTTCCCCAAGGCTTTTACTGCCAGATAGGCCGTTGTTGCACTGTCTATGCCGCCGCTGATACCGAGTACAACCCCTGAAGCATTGGCCTCACTCACTCTTTTTTCAATAAAGTTAATGAGGGTCTGAAGCACCGAGTTGTAGTCGAGACTCCTCAAATCAATCCCTCCTCGAGTTAAGGCTTACGTACCCTGCGATTATTAAGGATGTCCCAGCAATCATAAAGATAAACCCCGGAATAGCAAGATTCGAATAGGGGTAACTAATTGCCTTGGCCTTATAGGTGTAGTTCAGCTCCCCGTAAAAGACCTCAATGGAAGGACGTCCCCTGAGGTTCAGCGTGACGGTGGATGTTACGTTTATATCCTGAGTCGGCACGTCGTTCTCGATAACAACCACCGATGCGTTGTTAGATGACAGAATGAGGGTACGGTTGTAGCCAAGATAACTGTTCTCAAAGGAAGAATCTCCAAGCGTATAGTTTCCTGGCCCGAGAGAATCGGAGTGGGTGTACTCAACAACAGAACTATGAAGGCCAATAAGTGACATTATCAACGCCACGAAAAGAAAAACTAGGCCAATTATTACCGGCTTGTAAAAGAGTATCTTTTTGGCACTCTTCATGGCAACCACCAAGAATAAATGAGAAAAAGGTCAGAATTTGCCAACAAGGTGGCATTCAGCGAAGTGGTTGTGCTCGTACTCTATCAGTCTGGGCTGTTCCACGTCACAGAGTCCCTTCTGAGCATAGATGCATCTCGGGTGGAAGCGACATCCTGATGGGATGTTGACAGCACTCGGAACCTCACCTTTGATCGGAAGTTCTTTGATAACGTTCCTCCTCTCAGGCTTCGGCTCTGGAACGGCCGCCAGGAGAGCTCTGGTGTAGGGGTGAAGCGGGTTGTCGATAACGCGCTTCGCTGGGCCCATCTCGACTATTCTTCCTAGGTACATGACCGCCATCCAGTCGGCGAAGTACCTCGCGGTGGACATGTCGTGGGTGATGTAGAGGTACGTAACGCCCATCTTCTCCTTCAGCTCTTTCATGAGCTCGAGAATCTCAGCGCGGATTGACACGTCAAGCATCGAAACCGGCTCGTCTGCGACGATGAAGGTTGGGTTGAGGATAAGGGCTCTTGCTATAGCGACACGCTGTCTCTGACCACCGGAGAGCATGTGCGGGAATCTGCTGACGTAGTCTTCAGGCGGAGTTATCTTGACCATCTCAAGGGCCTTGTAGATGAGCTCCTCACGCTCTGCCCTTGTCTCACCGATGCCGTGAATGAGAAGCGGCTCCTCAAGTATGTCAAACACTCTGAAGCGTGGATTAAGTGAGGCGAAGGGATCCTGGAATATCATCTGAACTTTCCTTCTGTAGGCCAGTATCTCCTCCTTGGTTGTTATCTGGGTAACATCCTGACCCTCAAGGTATATCTTTCCATCGGTCGGTTCAAGCAACTTGACTATTAGTCTTCCAGTTGTGGACTTACCGCAACCGCTTTCACCCACTAGGGCAAAGACCTGCTGCTTGTAGACCTCAAAGCTCACACCGTCGACTGCATGGACGAATCTCTGAGGTTCTCCTCTAAGAGCAGATAGGAGACCTCTCTTAAGCGGAAAGTACTTCTTAAGGTTCTCAACTTTAAGTATCGGCTCGGCCATCTCTCACACCTCACAGCAGCCAACATGCAGCGTAGTGGTCTTTATCAATTTCCTTCAGCTCGGGTTCCTGCTGGCGGCAAATGTCCATAGCATATGAACACCTCGGGTGGAAGCGGCATCCCTTCGGCGGGTTAATGAGGTTGGGTGGCTGTCCAGGGATGAACTCCAGCTTCTCAACGTCCTCATGAAGCCTGGGTATGGCTGCTAGGAGCTTCTGGGTGTACGGATGAGCCGGCTCATAGTAGACCTTCTCACTGTCTCCTATCTCAACGATCTTACCTGCATACATGATAGCCACTCTGTCACTTATCTCAGCGAGGATGCTGAGGTCGTGGGTGATGAAGATCATCGAGAGGTTAAGCTTCTTTTTAAGGCGCTTCATCAGGTTAATGATCTGAGCCTGGACGACGACATCAAGGGCAGTGGTAGGCTCGTCAGCTATGACGACGCTGGGTTCCATAAGCAGAGCCATTGCTATAACGACACGCTGCTTCATTCCACCGCTCAGTTCATGGGGATATCGGTAAACTATCTCGGGGTCAAGACCAACGAGCTCGAGGTACTTCTGAGCCCTGTCGAGGGCCTCCTCCTTGCTCATATCCGTGTGGTACAGAAGAGGCTCTATCATCTGATAGCCGACGGTATAAACCGGGTTGAGGACGTTCATTGCACCCTGGAATATCATCGATATCTTCTGCCAGCGGATTTCCCTTCTAAGAACGTCTTCCGGGAGACCTACTATCTCCCTTCCCTCAATTTTTATGCTGCCATCAACGATCTTTCCTGGGGGAGTCGGCATGCCCAAAAGGGTAAAGCCAAGGGAGGACTTGCCGCAACCGCTCTCACCGGCAAGTCCGAGGACTTCGCCCTTCTTGAGGTTAAACGTGATGTTGTCGACGGCCTTAACAGCTCCCTTGTTGGTGAAGTAATACATCTTGAGGTCTTTAACTTCGAGCACGTTTCTAGCCATTTCTACCACCTCAAATCCTCCTAAGCCTCGGGTTGAGTACCTTGTCAAGCGCCACACCGATAAGGACGAACGTTAGACCAACGAGAGTAATCGCCAGTCCGGGCGGAATGACCTCCCACCAGTATCCGTTGACTGCGGCTCCAGCACGTTGCGCTTCATTGAGCATCTGGCCCCACGTGATCTGACTGGGATCACCGAGGCCCAGGAAGCTGAGTGAAGCTTCTGACAGGATGGCCCCCGGAACACCCAGAGCAATCTGGGCAAAGGCATAAGGCAGGAGCTGGGGTACCATATGCTTGAACACTATTCTGCCGGTTCCGGCACCAAGTGCCCTCGCGGCTTCAATGTACGTCTGCTCCTTAATCTGGAGTGCCATACTCCTTGCAACTTTTGAGATGCCAACCCATCCGAAGGCTACCAACAGTAGCACAAGCTGCCAGAGCATGATGTGCCCGCCGAAGTAAACACCAAGGAGGATAAGGATCGGCAGTGTTGGGATTGATGCGACGAACTCGTTAATCCTCTGCAGGAACTCGTCCTTCCAGCCTCCGAGGTACGCACTAGTAACTCCATAGAAGATTCCTATGAGAACGCTGAGCAGTGCAACCGCAATACCTATGGCCAATGAGACCCTGCTCCCCCATATAAGCCCGATCCAGATGTCCCTGCCGCGGTCATCTGTTCCCATGATGCCGTAAGTCCTACCCTTGAACACTATCTCAATGTTGTTGAAGTTCACAGAGATGCCTGGCTTTGAGGTTACGTTAACCATGAGGATGTACGTGCCGTGAAGGGGCTTGGGTTTGTTCATCATGTCCTGTATATTAGGCTGTATCTGGGAGAATAGGTACCTCATGGTGTCCATTGTGGCAAGGAGCTGGAACTCCAGGGTGGGCTCAATATTAACTTTGTTCTGCTTGAGCCAGTTAATAACGTTCTTCCTAACCTGTGTGTTGGTCGACAGCTGAATGGTGGCGTTTGAGGAAACAGGTTCATCGATCAGCAACGGAACTACCCTGCTGTATCCGTTTTGGACTGGTCTCTTGAGGGCTATAGAGATGTGCGGGGCGTCCATGGGGGATGATGCATTGGACAAAAGTTTGAAGATGACTATATCGTCCACAGGCTCGTCGTACTGGTATTTGTAAGGAATCTCAAAGCTGTAAACGGTGTTTCCGAACTGGTCCTTGCTCTCTGTTATATGAAGGTCGTGGTAGGTATAGATGACATGAGGAGCCTTTTTAGTTGAGGAGAAGTAGTTGATCCACGCCGGCGGCGCATTCTGTGGATTCTCCAGCCAGTACGTTTTCCATTTATGGGGTATGTCCGGACTCGTAATGAACGGAGCAGAAAGTGCAGTAAACAGGAGGAGGATGAGGAGGAGTAGCCCGAACATTCCGGACTTCTCCCTCCTGAAATCGTTCCAAAAGCTCTTCATGCTATCCTTCAGATCAACCCATCTCATTTCGCGTCACCTCACATGCTGGCTGATGCACCGACCTTAACACGCGGGTCGAGGAAAGCGTATGCGAGGTCGGCCAGTATCATTGCCGTCAGGTACAGCAGGGTGAATATATAGGTGAGGCCAACTATGAGTGTAGTCTCGTTCTGCTGGAGGGCAATCCAGTACAACCTACCCATTCCCGGCCAGTTGAAAACGGCCTCGGTGATGATGGCTCCGCCGAGGGAACCGAGGAGGCCGAAGATGGTCATCGTGACTATGGGTGGCGCTGCGGCACGGAGTGCGTGCCCGTAAATAACCTTCCTCTCTGGGACGCCCTTGGCCCTTGCTGCCATGATGAAGTCTTCCTGCATTGTTCCTATCATGATGTTCCTGGTTGTCCAAGCCCATCCTCCAAAGAGAACGGTAACTATGGTAATAACGGGCAACACCATCCTCCACATGACGTCCTTAATGTGCGCCAATCCCGTGAGGGTGGGGTCTGGGAAGGAGTTAACGGGGAACCAGCTTAACTTGAAGGCAAAGATGAGGATCATGACCATTCCAAACCACCACATCGGAAGGCTTGCGGTGATCATTGCCAAGACAGAGATCGTCCTGTCCACAGTGCTTCCCGGTTTCTGAGCGCTCTTAACACCCAGGAGGATACCTATTAGGATAACGATTATCTGTGCTGTGGTGAATAGGAGGATTGTTCTCGGAAGGGCTATCTTGATGATTTCACTGGCATCCCTGGTACCAAAAATCGTCTGTCTGGTCTGGCCAAAGTCAAACTTTAACGTTTTAATTGTGGTTTGCCAGACCCTAGTTCTGTAGGGTTTGTTGAGGCCATAGTAGTTGATCCAGTACTCCATCCTCTTTTTTATAAACTCGCTCTGATTAACATTTGAACCGGGGTGGTGCTGGGCGTACGCATTCCATTCAGCTTGAACGGTTTCTTGGATCTGAGACTGCAGTGTAACGTCTGCCAATTTGACAAAGAGTATGGACGTTAGCAACACGACAAAAAACAAAATTAACGCCGCATTGAACAGTCTGTACGCGAGGTACCTTCCAAATCCCATAGTCATACCTCCATCCGCTTATTCAGTATCTGCTAAGGTTTCCAATCGTGTAAAAGTTTTATATAATTTTCCCTTAAATATGCACAGATGTACACATTCGCCAGAATGCCACGTTGGGTTAGGGAAAGTTTCAGAAGATTCTTGCAAAGACACGAGAAAAACAAATAGAAAAAAGAGAAAAGAAGTTCACTTCCTCTTTCTTAGGAGGAGTGGTACGATGGCGAGGCCTATAATAGCCGCCGGACCGCAGATGCTGGTTCCCTTCTTGCTACTGCTGGTTGAGCTGCTACTTGAGGCAGTGCTACTGGTTGAGCTTGAGCTGCTGGACGGAGTGGGCTGGGCCTTGCTGAGGGACCTAATGGCCATTGTTGAGGCCAGACCGGTCAGCGGGTCGGCTATTCCGACGTTAACTGACTTGCTAACTTCAAAGAAGTTCCACTGCTCGACGGTGAAGACACGGAGGGCATCCATCATGAGCATGCCCTCACCAAGCTTGTAGAGGTCCCAGAACTGGTCCTCACTGGTTACCGTGTAGATCTTGTTGTTGTACTCGAGCTTGTTGTTGTATATGAGCGGGCCCACCTGGGTGTTGGTCCAATTGAGTATCTCCTGGAGCTTGTCGCCGGTGTAGTACTTGAGCCCGAGCTTCTTGGCGCCTGCGTTCACGTCGCCGTTGCCGACCTGCTTGAGTAGATCCTCAACGGTGGTCTCCGGAGTGTAGCTCCAGCCAACGACACCCGGAGCATACCACACGTCGTACTGGATGACACTGGAGGTTGGGTAGAGGGCGTAGGCGCTCGCGACCCAACCCTCAGTGTACATGTTCCACTCGTAGCTCTTCGGGTCGGTGATGTAAACGGTGTGAACTGCCTTCTTCCTGTCCCACTGGAGAACGTTGGCCTTGAATCCGGCCTTCTCAACGATGGTGCCAAGGTACTGGCCCTCCTGCAGCCTGTCGTCCTCAATCCTCGCTATGATGTTAATCTGTATCGGCTGGCCGTCGAAGAGCCACTTGCCGTCCTTCTTCTCAAGGGTGTGGCCCTGGAGGTACGGGCTGTTGGCGGCCTTGTTGAGGGCATCGTCGATGAGCTTGAGGGCGTATGCCTCATCGCCCTGGGCAGTCATGCCGAGGGCCTGAGCAACAACCTCGACGTTCTGGTACGGGACGACTGAACCGCTGGTCGGGGTGCCGTACATCGGACCGCCGCTGCCCTTCAGTATGTTTTGAACTATGAAGTTCCTGCTGATGAGCCAGTTCATGGCATACCTGACTTCCCTGATGGCGAACGGGTTGAAGTAGACCTTGTCACCGACGGTGATGAGGTATGGGTTGTTGTCGTCATGAACTGGGTTGAAGACCACGCTCCAGAAGGTACCGATGGTCTTGATGAGCTGAACCTTGTCGCCGTAACCCTGAGCGAGGATTCCAGTAAACTTGTAGCCGGGCTCCTCGTACCAGTACAAGTCGTAGTTGCCCTTTGCAA
This sequence comes from Thermococcus gorgonarius, assembly GCF_002214385.1. Taxonomy (NCBI): domain Archaea; kingdom Methanobacteriati; phylum Methanobacteriota; class Thermococci; order Thermococcales; family Thermococcaceae; genus Thermococcus; species Thermococcus gorgonarius. The sequence goes on from NZ_CP014855.1 coordinate 1,369,926, forward strand.
CCTCAAGGATCGCGGTGTCCTCGTTGGTTACACCGTAAACCTCGATCAGATCAAAGTTGGCATCGAACGGGATGGGCTTCTTGGTGCCGTCTGGGAGTGTAATGGTCTTGTCCATGAAGTTGACCCTCTTCCCGGTGAACTTAACGAGCTTGAGGTACATGCTACTCGGTTTGTATGTGTCGAGGTAGTACGGACCGTTGCTGATTATCGCGTTGTTGTGCTTGTCAATCCACTGGATCATGGCGGTGAACCCGGCCTTGGCGGCGTCGTCAGTGAGACCTGCCTTAGCTGAGTCAATGCCCCACTGCTGGAACCAGTCCTTGAGGGTGCTGAGGTAAACTGGGAGGCCCTGGCCCTCAAGCTTCTGAGCCTCGGCCTTGAAGTACGGCATCTGGTCCGGGGCGATCATGTCTATTTGGTAGCCGTTCTGCGGCTGGGTGCTCCATGAGAAGGACTTACCGTTAACGCCGTTGGCGACCATCTCACTCATGGTGTAGTAGAGCTGCCAGGGTATTGCAGCGTACGGGACGTAGTTGTCTGCGGTGTACATGTCGTTGATCGGGAAGTCGTAGTCCTGGTAAAGGGTGATGGTGACGTAGTCGTCGGTGAGCTCGCTGACCTTGACACCCATAACCTGCCTGATGGTGTCGCCCGCCCAGCTGTCCCAGGTGTCGTCGTAGTACATGTCGTTCTCACTATCCTGCGTGACCCACTCAAAGTCCATCGCGATGCCGAACATTATGTCAGCGAGGGTCATCTTATGGCCGTCATGCCACTCACCGAGGCCGCACTTGTAGGTGACGGCAGTCTTGGCGGTGTCGCCGGCGTAAGCGGCAACCCACTGCTTTTTGGTGGAGTTGTATATGATGGCATCGTTGGGAACCTGAACGTTCCTGTCAACCTTAACAACCTGGCACCTGTAGTTGTGCGGGACTCCATCCGCACCCCAAATGAGTGCTGGATCGTTGAGGAACTGCCAGACCCTGAGGGTGTAAACGTCGGTGAGACCTCCACCTGGAGCCGGGTTGAAGACGCCCATAAAGAGGGCACCTGTTGAGGCCAGCTGTGCTATTTTGAGCTCATTGTTGGGTGTGGTTGCACTCACTGGCTTTGCTATGTAGAAAGTACTCAACAACATTAGGCCCATGACAAACAGGCCTAGAACTTTCCTATTCATATTCAACTGCCTCCTTCTGTTTTTGGCACGTCTGCCTTTTATAGGCTATGGCAGCATTAGATTATACATCCGAACCCTTTTAAGTATTACGCTCCACAGCCCGCTATCACTCTTTGGGATATATATTTGAGCGTTAATCAACGAAAAAAGAAACACATTAAGTCGAAAAGAGCAAAATTTTAAAGAGAATGGCCACTAACCACGTGCGGGCTTTCATGGAAGAGCTCGTTATAGATGGTAGATTTCTATTCGAGGGGAAGATTACCAGAGGACAGGTAGGAATAAGGAACGGACGGATAAGTGCCATCAAAAAAACGGGGCTAAAGGGTGAAAAGACCATTGTTCTTAAAAGTGACCAGATACTCTTGCCCGGATTGATAGACGTTCACGTTCATCTTAGGGACTTCGAGCAGAGCAACAAAGAGACCATCGAGAGCGGAACAATGGCAGCACTGCACGGGGGAATAACGGCCGTTTTTGACATGCCAAACACAAAACCTCCGGTTATTAATGTGAAGACCTTCAGAAGAAGGCTCAAACTTCTTGAAAAAAAGGCGTATTCAGATTTTGCCGTTGGATTCCTCATATCTGGAAACTGCAACGAGGCAAAAAAGGCAAAAGCAGACTTCTATAAAGCCTTCCTGGGAGCCTCAACCGGGGGGATATACTCAGAAGACTTCTCAAGGGACTACTCATGTTCACCGGGTATGCTAAGCGTTCACGCGGAAGATCCGGAAGAGATAAGAAAACACCCGGAAAGGCCTCCCTCAGCCGAGATTGTGGCCGTTAAGAAGCTTATCAGACTAGCGGAAAGCCTAAAAAAACCTGTGAACATATGCCACGTCTCAACAAATGGGGCAATGGAGGCAATACTATCAAAGAAACTCCCCCGGGTAAGCTTTGAGGTTACCCCACACCATCTCTTTTTGACTGAAAAAGACTACAGAAAAAACCCTCTCCTCAAGGTGTACCCCCCTCTAAGGGATGAAGAGCACCGGCGGTATCTCTGGGAAAACTTCTCAAAGATACCGATAATAGCCAGCGACCACGCACCACACACCCTGGAGGACAAGACCAATGGAGCAGCCGGTATCCCGGGCCTCGAAACGGAGGTTCCGCTTCTCCTAGATGCAGTCAACAAAGGGTTTCTTACCCTCCAGGACATTGTGGAAAAGATGAACGAGAATCCAATAAGGATATTTGGAATAAAGGGAAAGGGCTTCAAATTGGGAGCAGACGCAGATTTTATCATTGTTGACATGAAAAGGGAGTGGACGGTCAGGGCCGACGATCTATACACCAAAGCTGGATGGACTCCCTGGGAGGGAAAGAGGCTTAGAGGAAAGGTAACAACGACTATTCTTAGAGGGGAAGTCGTTATGGAAGAAGACACCATTGTTGAAAAGCCCATGGGGGTGCGGCTTAATGTACACCGTAACGGAGATAGTGGAAGCGTGGGAAGTAGCTAAGAACGTTAAGGCCTTCAGATTCAAGGAGGCGTTTGAATTTACACCAGGCCAGTTCGTAATGGTCTGGCTACCCGGAATCGGAGAAAAACCCTTCAGTCTGGCAGACAGGGATCTTATAGTGGTCAAGAAGGTGGGCCCCTTCACATCGGAGCTTTTCAAGAGGGAAGAGGGGGAAAGACTCTGGATAAGGGGGCCGTACGGGAAAGGCTTCAAGCCGGTGGGCAAAAACGTGGGGCTTATAGCCGGGGGAATTGGAATACCCCCGATATACGCGCTCTCCAAGACCTGGCGGGAGAAGTTCGAAAAAATCACGCTGATCTACGGGGCAAGGAGCAGGGAAGAACTTGCCCTCTTAGATATTGAGAACCACGTAGACGAGCTAATTGTAACGACAGACGATGGTTCAGCCGGAATAAAAGGATTCCCCACAGACGTTCTAAAGAGAAAGAAGGAAGAATTCGACCAGGTTTATGCCTGCGGACCTGAAGGGATGCTGCTAGCAGTTCTTGAAGTTATGAACTATCACAAAACTCAGGTTTCAATGGAGAGGTACATGAAATGCGGAATCGGAGTCTGCGGCAGCTGCAATCTCGGAAAGTATCTGGTGTGCAGAGACGGTCCTGTGTTCAGAGCAGAGGTGCTAGAAGACGTTTTCAGGAAGACTTAAATCGTTCAAGCAACAAATTAAGAATCTGAGTGGTGGATTATGGTAAGGGAAGAACTGATAGTGGATAAAGAGGGCATCAGGGAAGATCTTCTTAACTGGCATATAAAGGAAGTTGCAGAATTGGCTGCAAAATATGACAAAATGTTCAAAATAGTGAAAGAGCTGCTCCACGATAAAAATCCACTCATCAGGGCCAACGCCCTCCAAACTTTGAAGGATATGGTAAAAAAAGGTAACCTTGATCAAAAAAGATAGAGGCCGTTTTGGATGACATAATAGACCTGCTAAAAGACTACAACGAGAGGGTCTCCCTGAAAGCAATTGAAACTCTGAACTTGATTCTCGAAAAGGGCGAACTAAATGAGAAGGACTACGAAAAGGTAACGGATGCCCTAATGGAAATCGTGAAGAAGGGAATGCCAATTCTAAGCGAGTACGCTGCCGAAGGGCTGGGTGAGATAGGAGCTAAAGCCCTCAAGGCTGTCAGGAAATTAATAGGATGGCTTTTCAACCTCATAAGATCCTCAGAAGACAGGCAGGTTCAGAGTGCTGCCATAGCGGCACTCACTGAGATAGCATACAGAACTGAGGATAAAACCGTTTTTAACGAAATATTTGACAAGATGACTGACCTTCTCGGCCATCTTGATCCCTATATCCAGGAGAGGGCTCTCTCGTCCATAGACAGGCTCACGGGAAGGGCGGAATTACTGACAAAGAGGAACAAGATAAAAGCCCTTCAGAAAATTAAAGAAATCAGTGGAAACGTCCGCACGGCCTCAAAGGCAAACCTGATTATGGAGAAGCTGGAGAAGCTCACAGGGGAGGAGGAAATATTAACAATCGAAGACGTCAGAAAGAAACTGGAAATAGCCGAATATGGGCCAGAAGACGTTGAAAAGCTTCTCGACTCCGGTAAAGCTGACGTAGTTGCAGAACTGGCAAAAATGGATCCGATAGTAGTGTCAAAAGTGATAGAGCTCCTGGAATCGGAGGATCCAACACGAAGAGCAGATGCCCTATGGGTCATCTCAAAGATAGTTTCAGTGCTGACACCAACGGACGCCTATTCAATACTCCCTGTTCTCGGGGAGTTCCTCAAAAGTAGAAACCCCTGGATCAGAAAAACCGCGGCTGAAACCATGGCCGAAATCTACGTTCTCTATCCCGGAACCGCCCAGTTCTTCACGTCTCTGCTTAACGTCCTCCTGAGCTCGGGCAAGCCAACTGACACGGAAGGGGCACTTGAACTGATCTATGCCCTCCAGAAAAAGTTACTCGATCCCGAGTTCAGCAAGGCGACGATACGCGTTCTCGTGGATTTGATAAAAAGGAAAGAAACGAGAGGCGTCGCCCTCAAGTTCATAGCCAGAGAGGCCCAGGAGCTCATCAACATGGACTACGAAGCCCTCACTACTCTAAAGAAAGCCTTCAAAGAAGTATATGGGGACGAAGGAGGAAAATACGACAACCTGGTAGGGGCAATAATAGACGTTGTTGATGACCTACTAAAGCTCAAATCTCAGAGCAGTTAAACCCATTGTTCTCAACCTTTTGTTCTGGAAATCCCTTTAAGCTGTCTCTCCAACCTTAAACGGTGACGGTAATGGAGAGCGGAGACGTTGAGGTTAAACTTAAAGAGATTGAGGAACTCCTCGAAAGGCTTGGGAAGGAACACCCCAAGGAGATATCGGCCTTCTCACGGTTCCTCCGCGAGACCCTGGACAACAAGGCCCTGACGACGAGGGAAAAGGAGCTCATAGCAGTTGCCCTTGGAATAGCGGCGGGCTGTGAGTGGTGCATCTACCTCCACACCCAGAAGGCCCTCGAAGCCGGAGCAAAGTCCGAGGAGCTGATAGAAGCTGGTCTCGTCGCCGTCCTGATGGCCGGCGGTCCGGCACTGATGCACCTCATACCGCTCATGAAGGCCATAGAGAAGTTTAAGAAGGAGTGATCACTCCCCCGTCAGCTTGAGGATAGCCTCCGCTATGTCCCCTTTCGTTTCTTTCAAGGCCTTGAGCGCGGTTTCTCTGTCAACACCGGCCTGCTCCATAACGAGCTGAACGTCTTCCTCAGGAATCTCAAGGACTTCCCTCACTTCCTCGCTTCCCGGGACAATCTGGTAGGTCTTCTCACCTTGGACGACCATGACGGTAACTGCTGGCTCTTTGAGAACTATTTCCTTCCCTTCAAACCTTAAAACAACTTCCTTAACGCCCTCAAGCTCCTCCATCTTTATGCCAAGCTGGCGCATGAGCTTCTTCATCTGCCTGGGGTTCATTCCCATCATCATGACCACCTGAAGAGAATTGAGGGAGGATTTTAAAAAGGTTGGGAAACTACGATTGCTCCCCTCCAAAGGTAGCCTTCAGAAGACTCGGGGTTATCAGCGTGCTCAGGAATATCATTAGGATTATCACAACGTAGGCATCTGGTCCCACTATGCCCTCCTTCAGCGCTATGGCGAGCATGGCAAGCTCTACACCCATCCTCGGTATCATACCGACGCCTATTCTCAGGGCAGACTTTGAATTTAAACCTGCCACCAACGCTCCAAGACCGCAACCTATGATCTTGCTGAGTATTGCGACGACGCTGAAGAGCAGGGCGAAGAGGCCAACTGAGGAGAGGTTCTTAAGCGGGATGTTCATGCCGACGTCGACGAAGAAGAGCGGGACGAAAAGGGAGTGCGCAATCACCCTCGTGTGCTCGAATATCGGCTTTCTAAACTCCGTCTCGCTGAGTGCAAGGCCAAAGAGATAAGCCCCGAGGATAGATGCTAGGTTCATGTGCTCTGCAAGGTATGCGAAGGCAAAGAGCGAGGCCATCGAGAGGGTAACCGTCGAGTCCGCGAAGCCTATCCTGACGACCTTTCTCAGGAGATAGTCCATAATTCCTGGAACGGCGTAGACCATTAAGACAAGAAAGAGGAGAACCATCAGGAGTATCTCGGCTATTCCTACGGCATTCACACCACCCTCCCCGAGGGCAGATATGACGATGGTCAGGACGATGATGCCGAGTATGTCGTCCACTATCGCGGCGGTGAGTATCGTGTTACCTTCAACCGTCTTCAGCTTGTCCAGCTCCATAAGGACTCTAACGGTCAGGCTCACACTCGTTGGAGTTGTTAAAGCGCCGTACAGGAGGGCCTGTTGAAAGCCCTTGAAGGGATACGCTATGCCAAAACCCATCAGAAAAGCCACAAGGACACCTATTCCAGCAACGGAGATGCCAGCTTTCCCTGCCTCCTTGAGTTCATCGATACTGCTTTCCAAACCGGCCAGAAAGAGGAGCATGAGGACGCCTATCATTGAGATGTCCTTAACTTCCTCCGTGGGAGGCATGGTTATTCCAAGAAGTATTCCCCCGACTATCTGGCCGAGAACCACGGGCTGGTTTATTCTGGCAAAGATCCAGCCGAAGATCTCAGCCGTTGCGAGCATGGCAGCTATGTAGAGTATCAACTCGGGCTCCACGGTCATCACCGCGCGAATACCCTAAGGAGCCTTATGACGCTCTGAGCCGAGAATGTTCCAACGACCTTCTTATTCTCGACCACAGGGAACTGCCTAACACCCGTTTCAAGTATCATTCCTAAAGCGTAGCCGAGGGTGTCCCTGGGTGACAAAGTTATCGGCCTTGGATTCATTATTTCCTTCACCGGCCTGTCCCAGTCAAAGTGGGCCTCTTTGAGGGCGTCCATACCCACGAGAACGTAATCCATCGGCGGGACTATGAGGTTGATTATCTCATCGACTGAGATGAAGCCGAGAAGCTTTCCGGCCTCGTCGGTGACGACGGCGCAGGTTCTGTGTTCGAGCCCCTTGATAAGGTCTTCAATCCTGTCATCAGGCGAAAGCCTGAGGAATTTCTCGTCCATAACGAGCTTCAGGGGCATCTTGGAGAGCTTGACGATGTTGAGCTTCGGCTTTTCCTCGTTCTCACTGGCCATCGCTAACACCTCCGATTAGCTTGGATTGGAGCCCAAAGTTTAAAACTTTTTAGGGGAGCCAGGAAGAGTGAGATTATGCCAACCTTCAGAACATTCTAGAGAACCGTCAGAACAACCGCGATTTCGACAAAATTAAGAAAATAAAGAGGGTCTTTTAGCTTACTCACCCTTCTCCTCAGGGAAATTTGATGTCTCCTCGTTGGCCTTCATAATTTTCTGCCGGTACTCCTCGTACTTCCTTCTAGCTTCTTCCGCCTTCTCCTTCTCGCCTAGATATTCATAGGCTTCAGCCACGTGCTTCCACCACATCGGGTCTTCTTCGGCCTCTTTCAGACAGTATTCGAGGAACTTCTGATAGGCCTCTCTAGCGAGCTCCTCCATTCCAAGTTTGCGCGCTATGTTGCCGACATCTTCCCAGAAGACGCCCTCCTCTTCCGCCTCCTTCTTGTAGTACTCAAGGGCCTTCTCCCAGGCCTCTCTGGCCTTCTCCTCGTTTCCGAGCTCCTCGTAGAGCTTTGCCACGTCCTCCCAGAACCAGGGCTCCTCTTCTGCGTAGCGCTCCAAAGCCTTAGCCGCTCTCTCCATATTTCCAGCCTTCTTCCAGTACTCATGGGCCTCCTTGAGGTAGTAGGTGTCCTTCTCCTTCTCGTAAAGCTGCTCGTAGATTTCAGCGGCTTTTTCATACTTCCCGGCCTTTTCATAGGCCCAGGCGGCGCTCTCAAGCCAGCCAAGCTTGAGGTACATTTCAGCGGCCTTCAGGTAGTTTCCGGCCTTCTCGTACTTTCTGGCGGCCTGCTTATACTTGCCGGCTTTTTCAAGGCTCTCGGCGCTCTTAAAGCGGTCAACCAGTCCGAGGTCTGGCTCGCTGATGTACCAGATTCCGAAGGCAATCACCGCGATGAAGAACACGATAATTCCAGCCACGACGTTGAGCTTCTGCCAGGTGGCGCTCAGATAAAGGCCATAGCCACTTATAGCCGTGAAGATGGCGAGTATCGCTCCATACTTCCAGCTCTCGGCGTAGAGCGTTAGGGCCGTGAAAAACAGCAGCATCAGCGTGACGCCGAGAAACCCGAGTGTGAGTATCACCTGGAGCAGTAGCTTCCAGCCGCCATACCAGACTATACCCACCGCTATGGCTATTACAGCTATCAGAAAACCTGTGAGGTAAGCCTTCAGCTTGTCCATTCTTTCACCCCCTCAATTTCCAGCAGGAACTTCTTTTCCTCAATCCCGGAGCTGTAATAACCTATTCCGTTTTTTGCAACGACTCGATGGCAGGGAACCACTATCGGATAGGGGTTTCTCCTCATGGCCCCCCCGATGGCTCTGGGGGACGTTCCGAGTACTTTTGCCAGACTACCGTACGTTATAACGGAGCCTCTTTTAACGTTTTTTGTAAGCCACTCGTAAACCCTTCTCTCAAACGCCGTGACCCCCTCAAAGGAGAGCTCAGACAAGAGATGCTCGTTGTCGAGTTCCCCCACTATTACCTTAAAGATTTTCTCGGGGTAATCACTTGGCCGAATGTCAAGGGAAACGTTAATCCCCCTTTTGATCAGATAGTTTGCCAACGAGTTTATCCGCTCAATCAGTGTTTTCCTGTCGAAGGCAAACGCTGTCCCGTAAATCCTTCCGGAAAAGAGAACCCCGATCCAAACTTCCCGGTCATTAACCCGGAACTTCTCAACGCTCAGCATTCGCATTCCTCCAGCTTTTTAACAGCCCTTCTTAGGGGACCTATGAGGGTGTGAACCTCCCTCCCGTACAGAAAAGCCTTTCCAAGGGACTTCCGGAAGAGTTTGATGAAAATCTCCCTTCTTTTCCGGTCCTTCGGATAGTCGAGAACGTTTAGAAGATCGGCCCATGTTTTCACAAGTACTTCCTTTTCCTCGGGGGTTGCAGGCTTTAACGACTCATCCGGTGGTTCAGGCCTTTCTTTAGACAGCTCGTAGAGTATCACCGCAACTGCCTGGGCCAGGTTCATAACTGGATAAGCCTCGCTCGTGGGTATCGTCACAGTTATGTCCATGGCGTTAAGCTCTTCGTTGGTCAGCCCCCTGCTCTCACGCCCAAAGAAGATTCCCACTTCCCCGGGATAACCCTTTAGCACCTTCGATAGCTCCCAGGGCATTAAGGGTGCCCTGTACGGAATAAATCTCCGCCCGGGTTTTCCTGTCGTGCCAACAGTGAGATCAAAAAGAGAGACGGCCTCTTCAAAGGATTCCAGTATTATGGCGTTTTCAAGCACGTCCTTGGCATGGACTGCATAGCTGTAGCTTTCCTCTGCTAGGTTTGGATTTACAAGGACTAGCCTGGAAAAACCGAAGTTCTTCATTGTCCTGGCTACCATCCCGATGTTAACCGGCCCCTCCGGTTCCACTAAGACCACAGTAACCCCCATGACGAAAGTATTAAATGAATGGGGGGTTAAATGATTTCTGGTGAGATGATGGAAAAAAGAAAAGAACTGATTCCGCTCATCATTGGAGTGCTCATCATGACTTATCTAGTGGAAAAAATCCCTTCCGATAAAGTTCTGTACGTTCTACCCTACGGACTGCTAACTCTAGCAGGAATAAAGAGACGTGCATTCCCCTATGCCACGGCTGCCCTTTTCAGCGGTTCGTTCATTGAATGGGTTCTAACTAGAGATTACCTCGCTCTGGCCGGAATTGCCGTAGCAATTCTCGCAATGCCTGTAAGAGTCGAGAAGCAACAGGTGAGAATGTGGGAGAGGGTCATAAACACAGCAGTAGCCGGAACGGTTGCGTACGTATCGGTGGTAGGCCAAGACATCGGAATCAAAGTTGCAGGAATATTCGCGGCCATAGCCATGCTCTCTGGGAACAGGGGAATTTCAAGCGGAGGCATTTTGGTTGGTTCCTCCATCTTCATGGCAATCCCCCTGGGAAATTTGAGCGATATGGAGCCTATGTTCTTTATTGGAGCCTCAATTATCCTCCTGGTGTACTCTCTCCACCATCTCAGGAAACTGCTGAGGTGATAACGTGAAGATCTATGTTCTCGGTGCGGGATCAATAGGCTCTCTCTTTGGTGCCCTTCTTACTAAGGCGGGCCACGAGGTGACTTTGATAGGCAGAGAAGAGCACGTGAGGGCGATCAACAAAGAAGGACTGAGAATATCGGGCGTCGAAAGCTTTACCGTTTATCCCGAGGCAACCACCCGGGCACCAGAGGAGCCACCAGAGCTGCTCCTGCTCACCACAAAATCGTACTCCACAAAAACCGCACTGGAATGTGCAAGGTATTGCATAGGGGAAGAGACATGGATCTTAAGCGTTCAAAACGGTCTCGGAAACGAGGATCTTGCCCTGAAGTACACCCCCAACGTGATTGGGGGAATAACAACCAACGGAGCAATGCTCGTTGAATGGGGCCACGTTAAATGGACGGGAAGGGGAATTACAGTAATCGGCAGGTACCCAACTGGAAGCTCATCCTTTATCAAAAAGGTAGCCGGGCTGTTCACAGATGCGGGAATTGAAACCGAAGTCAGCGAGAACATCCTGGGCTGGAAGTGGGCCAAGACCATTGTCAATTCAGTTATAAACGCATTAGGGACCATTTTGGAGGTAAAAAATGGCTATCTGAGAGACAACCCCTACCTGGAAGGCATATCCGTAGAAATAGCCAGAGAGGGCTGTGAAGTTGCAAGACAGCTTGGAATAGAGTTTGAAGTTCACCCCCTCGAGCTGCTCTGGGACACGATAGAGAAAACAAAAGAGAACTACAACTCAATGCTCCAAGACATAAGGAGGGGCAGGAAGACCGAAGTTGACTACATAAACGGCAAGATAGTGGAGTATGCAAAATCAGTTGGCCTCGGCGCACCAAGAAACGAACTCCTGTGGGCACTTATAAAGGCAAAGGAAGAGCAAAGTAGATAAAGAGAAAAACCGAGTATCTCCAGGGGATGAGTATGGCGATATTTGGAGGAAAAGAAAACGACGTCTTCAAGGCCATAGAGAACCACATGACGGCCGTTGAAGAGACCTTAAAGGCTTTCAGGGCTCTGGTTGAGGCTTATATGGCGGGAAACCATTCTCAAGCGGAGGCCTTCGAAAAGGAAGTAAGCGAGCTTGAGACGAAGGCAGATAAGCTCAGAAGAGAAATAGAGATGATGCTCTACGAGGGTGCGTTTCTGCCAGCTAACAGAGGGGACTACGCCAGGCTGAGCGAGCTGATAGACCAAGTAGCCGATGCCGCTGAGAGCGCAGCTCACACCATAATCCTGGCACAGCCGAAGTTTCCTGGGGAGCTTAAGGACACTTTCATCGAGCTCATTGAGTCAAGCGTGGAGACGTACAGCAAACTCAAAGAGGCCGTGAAAGCCCTCAATACCGACGTCGATAAAGCCATGGAACTGGCAAAAGCCGTTGAGGACGCCGAGGAAAAAGCCGACGAAATTGAATACAGGCTGAAAAAAGCTATATTTGAAAGCGACACGATAACAACTTACGCAAAGCTTATCTGGAACCAGATACTAACGAAGATCGGCGATATAGCCGATCGCGCTGAGGATGCCTCGGATCAGGTTTTGTTAATGTCAGTTAAGAGGAGGGGATGAATATGAAGGTGCTTGTTGCCGCGCCACTCCACGAGAAGGCGATAGAGGTTTTGAAGAACGCTGGCTTTGAGGTAGTTTATGAGGAATACCCAGATGAGGAAAGGCTGATTGAGCTAGTGAAAGACGTCGACGCGATAATAGTAAGGAGCAAGCCCAAAGTCACCAGAAGGGTCATCGAGAGCGCGCCAAAGCTTAAAGTAATCGGAAGGGCTGGAGTTGGCCTCGACAACATAGACCTTGAAGCGGCGAAGGAGAGGGGCATTAAGGTCGTCAACAGCCCGGGAGCATCGAGCAGGAGCGTTGCGGAGCTTGTCTTTGGCCTGCTGTTTGCCGTTGCCAGGAAGATAGCCTTCGCCGACAGGAAGATGAGGGAAGGCGTCTGGGCCAAGAAGCAGGCCATGGGCATCGAGCTCGAAGGCAAGACCATCGGTGTTGTCGGCTTCGGCAGGATAGGCTACCAGGTTGCCAAGATAGCCAACGCCTTCGGAATGAATGTCCTCCTCTACGACCCGTATCCGAACGAAGAGAGGGCCAAGGAAGTTGGCGGGAAGTTCGTTGACCTTGAGACGCTCCTGAAGGAGAGCGACGTCGTTACGCTCCACGTGCCCCTTGTGGATGCAACCTACCACCTCATAAACGAGGAGAGGCTTAAGCTGATGAAGCCGACCGCCATACTTATCAACGCAGCAAGGGGAGCGGTAGTAGATACAAACGCCCTCGTCAAGGCCCTGCAGGAGGGCTGGATTGCCGGAGCTGGCCTCGACGTCTTCGAGGAAGAGCCGCTCCCAGCTGACCACCCGCTCACCGAGTTCGACAACGTGGTTTTAACGCCTCACATTGGAGCCTCTACCGTCGAGGCCCAGATGAGGGCTGGCGTTCAGGTTGCCGAGCAGATAGTCGAGATTCTGAAGGGTTGATCATTCTTCTCTCTGCTCTCTATTTCTTCCAACCAGAAAACTACTTAAAAACAAGTGACCAAAAGTCAAAAGGTGAGTTCTATGAAGAAAGTTCTTCCGCTTATTATTGCGGTGATAGTAATAACCTCAGGGTGCATTGGAGCCCAAAATGGATCAACGAGTACAACGGGGACATCGCCGACTACCAGTAAGGTTATGCCAGTCGACTTCAAATCCTACGGAAAAGGTGAAGTACTCGCCAACTGGTTTAAAATCGCCGACACCTCGGAGGTCTACGTTAGCATAGGCTACGAAGATTTAGCTAGACATTACTTCCCAAACGCCAAGATACTCCCGGCTGAGGATTACAAAGGAGGAATAGCCCTCCTCTCCCCGAAGGACGCCAGGACAGTCCTAAGGGGAAAGCCGATTCTGATAACGGTGAACGACTACTTCGGCTACATCGTTTACAAGTCCGGACTCAAGTTCGTCGGGCCGGACAAGGGCGTTATGGCAGCTTTCAACGATAACGGCAAGGCCCACTTTGTCTTCACCGGGACAAGCAAGGCAGGGGCTGGGGCGGCCCTTGAGTACGCGATGAGGCTGAGAGAGGGTGCAAAAGTCAATGTGGACGACATCGTAAGGAGCGGCGACTTCGAGGGAGTTGTCCTGAAGGTCATAGGAGACAACGACTGGGACGGAATCCCGGACGAGGGCGAGAGCTGGTACCTCACCTCTTTCAAGGCCATTGAACCCTTCATCTACTACTGGAGGATTGTGGAAGGGGAGAACGTTACCGTTAGCGGGGGCTTCATAAGGCTCGTAAACGGCTCAACCGTCTACATCCACGCCCTCGGGTTCAACGTAAGCATAAGAGTGAAGAACCCGAAGAACAAAGAGCTTACCTACATTATCGAAAACATCAACCCCCGCTACGTTGAGGTATCCGGAGAGACCAAGTCAGTGGACATGGGTGGAACTGAGGTAAAGGTCGTAAGCTCCTCCGATGAAGTTAGTATAGTCCCGAAGGATGTCGCCGACTACAGGATCATCGCCTTTGGCGACCACAGGCCCGATGGAGGAACGAAGCCGCCTGAGGTGTTCCTGAAGATACGCGATGAGATCAACAAGGACGAGGGAGTTTTCATAATCGACGGAGGCGACCTGGTATACACGGGAAGGGTTGACGAATGGGCAGCCCTGCTCAAGGAGTGGAAGTGGAACAAACCGATCTTCGTCGCTCCAGGCAACCACGAGTACCGCGGCGAGGGAATAAACGTCTTCCACATGCTCTTCGGCCCGGACAACTACGCCTTCTCCTTCGGAAAGTACCGCTACATAATCGTTAACGACGTTGAGGAGAACTACGGCCTGAGCGATGAGACGTTTGCATGGATAGAGGAGCAAATGAAAGCAGCCGTTTCAAATGGGCAGAGGCCGGTCTTAGTTCTCCACGCTCCGCCGATTGACCCACGGCCCAATGGAGACCATGCCATGAACCCAAGTGACGGGGAGAAACTCCTCCAGCTTATGAAGAAGTACAATGCCTTTGGAATCTTCAGCCACATCCACATCTACTGGTACGGAGAGGAGGACGGCGTCCAGATGCTCATAACGGGCGGCGGGGGAGCACCGCTCTACGCACCGCCAGACCGGGGTGGCTTCTATCACTATGTCAGAATGTACATGGCAGACAATGGAACCATAACGGTTGAGCCCGTTAAGGTTGAACCATGATACTATCTCTTATTTCTTTTGTTTGAGGCAACCAAAACTTTTTAAAGCCAGGTAGATTTCAATATTACCGGAAGTGGGCCGGTAGCTCAGCCTGGTATGAGCGCCGCCCTCGCAAGGCGGAGGCCGCGGGTTCAAATCCCGCCCGGTCCACCATCCGATTTCTACGGTTTTAAATCGATAGTTGCCTCGTTCTAACTCTCACATCGTTCAGAGCCCACCACAAAATTTATAAGCCCGCCCCCGTGATGGCTATACGGGCTTGGGGCCGTGGGGTAGCTTGGTCTATCCTTCCGGCTTCGGGAGCCGGAGACCCGAGTTCAAATCTCGGCGGCCCCACCAGCTTGTTCTCCTTTTGATCAAAAGCAATTCAGGGAGCTGTTTCTATGGCTGGAGATTTTGTCCAAAAGCCTTATATACCTTCTACACACTCTTGAGCTGGACAAATAATCCACCAGGTGATCAAAATGAAAAAGACGTTTCGTGTTTTGATAGTGTTTATCCTAGCTATAGCAGTCTTTACAGCAGGTTGCATAGGAGGAACCACCTCAAACTCAGGCAAGACCACAACCTCTAGCCTGAGCAAGACAAATACCACTACTACGACCAAGACAACAATCCAGACGACCTACCCGCTCACAATTAAGGACGATATGAACAGGATCGTCACGATCACGAAAGAACCGCAGAGAATAGTGTCGCTTGCACCGAGCATAACCGAGACCCTTTTCTACATAGGAGCCGGCGACAAACTCGTTGGAGTGACCCAGTGGGCAGACTGGCCCCCGGCTGTAAAGAACATCACCCGGGTTGGGGGATACGGAAAGTACGCCAACATTGAGATCATTGCAAATCTCTCACCTGACCTCATAATAGCAGATGCCTATTCACTCGACATACTGAGCGAGCTTGAGAAGATAGCGCCGGTGGTAGTAGTGAACCCGAAAGACGTAAACGGCATCTACCACCAGATTGAGCTTCTTGGAAAGATAACCAACAGGCAGGGGCAGGCTGAGAGGGTAATAGACGAAATGAAGGCCAACATATCACGCGTTACCGAGAAGGTGAAAAACCTTCCAAGGCCAAGGGTTTTCTTCCTTCTAAGTGCTTACAACGGGGAATACTGGACCGCAGGCAAAAACACTTTCATGGACGACATCATAAGGCTTGCCGGTGGAAAGAACATCTTTGATGACATCAGCGGATGGGGGAAGCCCAGTAAGGAGGAGATACTGGCCAGGGATCCCGAGGTTATAGTACTACTGCCAACCTCCGGAATAAATGCCACCCAGCTCTGCGACACATTCTTTGCCCAGACCGCCGCAGTTAAGGAGGGAAGAGTGTACACCGCAAAGGACGCAAACGTTTACCAGAGGCCCAGTCCCAGAATAGTCAACGCAATCATGGAGATGGCGGAGTTCCTCCATCCCGAGGCCTTCGGGGCCACGTACAGTCCTCTCACCTGCCAGGCAAAGGCCGAAACTTAGATTTTAATTTCTTCCCCTTTTTCTCACCGGAATCTATTTAAAGCGTGCATTGACTATATAGACGGTGTTTCTTAATGGAGTTCAGAAAGATACAGTTTACGGGCAGGAGTTCGTACATAATATCACTGCCCAAAAAGTGGGTGCTCGAGAACGAGCTTAAACAGGGCGATACAGTTCCTCTGATCATTAACCCAGACGGGAGCATAACCATACTTCCCAGAAAACCCAGGGGAAGCGGTGAAAAAATGGCGATCAGTATATCAAAGGAATTCTCCCCCGACATGGCGGTTCGTCTGGCTATTTCAGCATACATCCAGGGCTACGATACCCTTGAGATAAAGTTCCAGGAGGAGATGCCGTTCTACAAGGTCAAGCTGAGGAAGACACTCCAGAGCCTTCCGGGAGTTGAGATAATACTGGACGAGCCCCAGAGGATAATAGCAAAGAGCCTCCTTAACGAGAGCGAAGTTAACCTCTCGGATATTCTCACGAGAATACGGTCAATTTTGATGTCAATGATAGGAGACCTCCAGCTTTTGATCCAGGATCCAAAGAACGAGGAAGTCCTGAGGGATATCTACGATCTGGAGAACGAACTCGACAGATTCTACTTTCTCGTGATAAGGACCGTCAGCAGGCTCTTGACCCAGAGGACGGTAACCGAAGAGAGCGGGATAATCAGGAGAAGCTTTGACATGATCGGGATACTGTTCATAGTTAGGAACATTGAAAGGATAGGGGACCACATAACAAGGATCGCCGAGAATCCTGAAAAGCTGGACTTCGAAAAACTGGGGAGACTTTTCGTAGAGGTTTTAGACAGAATCGAAGATAGGGACCTCAAAAAGATTGACAGATTAATGCTAGAGCTGAAAAGAGAGATAAGAGGAATAGACTCAAAGGAATCAACCGCAAAGGAGAGCTACCGGAGAATCCTGGAATACCTCGAGAACATAGGGGAGACGATAATCAACATGGCAATAGGCCAGTGAAAGGTTATAAACCGTTCATTCTTTTTTCCGGTGATGAAAATGGAGCCAGCAAAGGTAATAATGACAACCAGGGTCGATCTCGCATCTATGAACATAAAAGAGAAGCTGATCCAGAATTTCGGATTCAAGAAGACAGAGACCACCTTTGACGGGAACACTGTGTTCAAGCTAAAGGACACCGTGATATTAACCACGAACGAAGAGATGATATACTACGATGGCCTTGATTCCGAGATAGAAAAACAGATCGGGATAAAGCCAGAGATCATTGTCTTTGCGTCCAGACATTCCAGCAAGCAGAAGCTTCCAGCGCTTACTACCCACGTTACCGGAAACTGGGGAAAGGCCATGTATGGAGGAAAGGACGAAAGCCTCGCCATTGCCCACCCAGTTGCCATGAAGCTTGCCCTTCTCAAGCTCCACGAACTGAACGACCTTGACTGGACGGTGTGCTACGAGGCGACCCATCACGGGCCAAGCGAGCTAGAGGTTCCAAGCCTGTTCATAGAGATAGGCTCAAGCGAAGAGGAATGGGTGAATGACAGAGCAGGCGAGATACTCGCCGAAACGATAATCTACGTCATTAACAACGTGGAAAAGACAGAAAAGAAGTTCAAACTGGCTTTGGGAATAGGAGGGGGCCATTACGCGCCCAAACAAACAAAGAGAGCCCTTGAAAGTGATCTGGCCTTCGGCCACATACTGCCAAAGTACGCTCAGCCTGTAAGCAGGGAAGTTTTGATGAAGGGAATAGAACGAAACTACGGAAAGATTGAGGCCATCTACGTGGACTGGAAAGGAAGTCGCGGAGCCACTAGACAGATGGCAAAGGAACTTGCCCAAGAGCTGGGACTCGAATTCATCAAAGATTGATGGCCATGACGAAAGGTTTAAAGAGTTCCACATCAATATACTCCAGCTTCGAATATCCGAACATTTATATACTTCCAACTCGAGTTTGAGAAAGGTGTTAAATTGCCCCGGAGGGTCGGAGGATGTTGAAACTGATTGAAGACGCCATGGATAAAGCCGCTTCAGGTCAGGTAGGATCCAAAGTTCCAGAGGCTTCGTTTTCAGAGCAGAGTGATATAGACGAGGAACTCAAAAAGCTTCTCGAGCAGATTCAGGCAAAGATATACGTTGTTGGTGTCGGCGGTGCTGGCTGCAACACAATAAACAGGATGATGCAGGTTGGCATTCAGGGAGCAAAGATAATAGCCGTTAACACCGACGCTCAGGACCTTCTGAAGATAAGGGCCCACAAGAAAATCCTCATAGGAAAGGAACTTACCAGGGGCCTTGGAGCAGGAAACAACCCGAAGATAGGTGAAGAAGCTGCCAAAGAAAGCGAGAGGGAAATAAGAGAAGCCCTGGAAGGGGCAGACATGGTCTTTGTTACCTGCGGTCTCGGTGGTGGAACCGGTACCGGTGCCGCTCCGGTTATAGCGGAGATGGCCAAGAAGATGGGCGCCCTCACGGTTTCGGTTGTAACGCTACCGTTTACGGTTGAGGGAATAAGGCGCATCAAGAACGCTGAGTACGGTCTCGAAAGGCTCAGGAAAGCCAGCGACACCGTCATAGTCATCCCGAACGACAAGCTCATGGAAGTTGCCCCGAACCTGCCGATACACATGGCATTTAAAGTGGCGGACGAGATACTTGTCCAGGCAGTCAAGGGCATCACCGAACTTATAACCAAGCCGGGCCTCGTTAACCTCGACTTCAACGACGTTAGGGCCGTCATGAAAGACGGCGGCGTAGCCATGATCGGTATCGGAGAGAGCGACAGCGAGAAGCGCGCCCTTGAAGCTGCCCAGCAGGCTTTGAACAGCCCGCTCCTTGACGTTGACATCAGCGGTGCGAAGGGCGCTTTGATAAGCATCAGTGGAAGCGACGTCAAGCTCGAGGAGGCGCAGCAGATAATTGAACTCGTTACCAGCAAGCTCGACCCGGAGGCTCAGGTCATCTGGGGAATCCAGCTGGATGAAGAGCTGGGCAAGATGATAAGGATTTTACTCGTTGTCACTGGTGTTAGCTCACCTTACGCAGTTTCAGAAGAAGAGCCATCCACCTATGAGGGCGAAGAGAGAAGAATTGTGAAGCTAAGCGTTGATGAGTTCTGACCACCGTTACCTTTTTATTTGCTTTTGGAAGCTTAAGCTAAGTCAGTAAAAACCGCCGTTTGATCATACGTGGGGTGTTCATTATGGCTGAAGGGTACGCTGAGAAAATTAAGAACTTCCTGGCCGAATCAAGGAGAGTCCTCCTGGTCACGAGAAAACCAAGCTGGAAGGAGTACAAGATGGCAGCAAAGATAACCGGAGTCGGAATGATCCTTATAGGAACCATCGGCTTAATAATAACCATAATCGGCTACCTCATCCTTGGCGGACAAGGTCTCTGATCGGTGGTAGGGATGAGCGAGGGAAAGATCTACACAGTGCGTGTCACTGTAGGCCAAGAGGAAACAACTGCGAAACTCATATACAGTAAGGTAAAAACGTACAACCTACCCATCTACGCTATCCTGGCCCCATCAAAAGTTAAGGGGTACATATTCATAGAGGCGCCGAGCAAGAGTGCCGTTGACGAGGCCATAAAGGGGATAAGACACGCCAAAGGAACCCTGCCGGGCGAGATAAAGTTCGAAGAGATAGAGCACTTTCTCGAGGAGAAGCCAGCTGTTAGCGGCTTCGAGCCTGGAGATATCGTTGAGCTTATAGCGGGGCCCTTCAAAGGCGAGAAGGCCAAGGTTGTCAGGGTTGACGAAGCCAAAGACGAGATTGTAGTTGAGCTCATAGGTGCCATAGTCCCGATACCGGTCACGGTTAGGGGCGAATACGTTAGACTTATAAGCAAACACCAAAAGGATTGAAGGACATGATAACCAATTTAACGGTAAGAGGTGAGAGAAATGCCACAGGTCGTTGAAGTGCTCGTTGAGGGTGGAAAAGCATCTCCCGGACCCCCGCTCGGTCCCGCTATCGGTCCGCTCGGACTTAACGTTAAGCAGGTTGTTGATGAGATCAACAAGGCCACCAAGGAATTCGAGGGGATGCAAGTTCCCGTAAAGATCATCGTTGAAGATCCAAAGAAGAAGACCTTCAGAATTGAAGTAGGTATTCCACCGACCAGCCAGCTCATAAAGAAGGAACTGGGGATTCCAAAGGGTTCAAGCGAGCCCGTTCACAGCCCTGTTGGAAACCTGACCATGGAGCAGGTTATCAAGATAGCCAAGATGAAGATCGACCAGATGCTCTCACCAACTCTCAAGGCAGCAGCCAAAGAAGTTATCGGTACGGCACTCAGCATGGGCGTTACCGTCGAAGGCAAGGACCCAAGGGAAGTTCAGAGAGAGATCGACGAGGGGGTTTACGACGAGCTCTTTGCCAAGGCTGAGGAGGCCGAGTGAGGCCTCTTTTTCAACATAATTTCGGGGAAAACTTTAAAAATACATGCCTCAAGCCATTTTTGGTTCTTCGTTTAACTGCTTAAATCGAGAACGAAAAGAAAAGGGAGGGCTGTAAAGTGGCCTTCGACAGGCAGAAACTCGTGGAAGCGGTGAAGGAGGCGAAGGCCCGGGCTAAGCCGCGCAACTTCACACAGACCGTCGAGATAGCAGTCAACCTCAAGGATATAGACCTCCGCAAGCCGGAGAACAGGTTCAAGCTTGAGGTTGTACTGCCCCACGGTCGTGGGAAGGAACCAAAGATCGCGGTCATCGCTGATGGTGCCGTTGCCGAGGCGGCTAAAAAGCTCGGGCTTGATGTGATTAGTGGAGAAGAGCTTGAGGAGCTCGCTAAGAGCCCAAGGCAGGCCAGAAAGCTGGCGAAGAAGTACGACTTTTTCATAGCGGCAGCTCCATTGATGCCGAAGATCGGTAGGTACCTCGGTAGGTACCTCGGTCCAAGGAACAAGATGCCGGTGGTCGTTCCGCCAACGATGACAAACCTCGAGCCGATAGTTGAGAAGCTCAAAAAGACCGTCAGGATACAGCTCAAGAACAACCCCGTTGTTCACGCCAGAATAGGGACGGAGAACATGGACGACGAAAAGCTCGCCGAAAACGCCGAGGCCGTTCTCCAGGCTATCATCAACAAGCTGGAACGCGGAGAGAACCAGATAAAGTCAGTGTACGTCAAGACGACAATGGGCCCGGCCGTGAAAGTTGAGAGGTGAGGGAAATGGCCCACGTAGCCGAGTGGAAGAAGAAGGAAGTTGAAGAGCTCACCAAGATAATCAAGAGCTACCCAGTGATAGCGCTCGTTGACGTGGCCGGCGTCCCAGCTTACCCGCTCAGCAAGATGCGTGACAAGCTCCGCGGAAAGGCACTTCTCCGCGTGAGCAGGAACACCCTCATCGAGCTGGCCATAAAGAGGGCCGCCCAGGAGCTCGGAAAGCCCGAACTTGAGAAGCTCATCGACTATATACAGGGCGGAGCAGCTATACTCGCCACCGAGATGAACCCCTTCAAGCTCTACAAGCTCCTTGAGGAGAGCAAGACTCCTGCACCTGCCAAGCCGGGAGCCGTTGTTCCAAAGGATGTAGTTATTCCCGCAGGACCAACTTCAATCGCACCGGGTCCTCTCGTTGGTGAGATGCAGGCCCTCGGTATTCCGGCGAGGATCGAAAAGGGTAAGGTGAGCATTCAGAAGGACTACACTGTCCTTAAGGCGGGTGAGGTCATAACTGAACAGCTCGCAAGGATCCTTAACGCCCTCGGCATCGAGCCGCTTGAGGTTGGTCTTAACCTCCTTGCAGCCTACGAAGATGGCATAATCTACACCCCAGAGGTCCTTGCAATAGACGAGAGCGAGTACATCAACATGCTCCAGCGGGCTTACATGCATGCCTTCAACCTGTCCGTCAACACGGCTTATCCAACCAAGCAGACAATCGAGGCAATCATCCAGAAGGCATTCCTCGGAGCGAAGAACGTTGCAGTCGAGGCTGGCTACATTACCAAGGAGACTGTGGAGGACATCTTTGGCAGGGCCCTTCGTGCAGTCCTGCTCATAGCTCAGAACCTGCCCGAGGAGTTACTTGATGAAAAGACCAAAGAGCTTTTAAACGCTCAGGCCCAAGTGGCCGTTGCGGCTCCTCAGCCGGCAGAGGAAAAGGTTGAGGAGGCCGAGGAAGAGGAGGAAGAAGAGGAAGCCTCTGAGGAGGACGCGCTCGCTGGACTGGGCGCGCTCTTCGGCTGATTTCCTTTCCCCGTATCCCTAACCACATGATATAAAAAGAAAATGAAGATGATTGGAGGTGTGAAGAATGGAGTACGTGTATGCCGCTCTGCTGCTCCACGCCGCTGGTAAGGAGATAAACGAGGAGAACCTTAAGGCAGTCCTTGAGGCCGCAGGTGTTAGCCCGGACGAGGCTAGGATAAAGGCCCTCGTGGCAGCCCTCGAGGGTGTTAACATCGACGAGGTCATCGAGAAGGCCGCCATGCCGGTTGCCGCCCCGGTTGCTGTTGCCGCCGCTCCGGCTGCCGGTGAAGGCGGCGCCGCTGAGGCCGCCAAGGAAGAGGAAGAAGAGGAAGAAGAAGAGGTCAGCGAAGAGGAGGCCCTCGCCGGTCTCGGCGCCCTCTTCGGCTGAACTCCTTTTACTTTTGTCTTCTTTTGGAAAGCGCTATTCTCCTGCTCCCCTGATAATTTCCGCGATATGGGTTCTTTGCAGGCCCTTCAAGTCTGATAAAGGCTATCTGAACGAATCTTTCCCCATATTTGAGCTCAACCGGTTCGTCAGAGGCATTGAACAGCATGAGGGTCAGGTTTCCATCCCATCCCGGGTCGACCCAGGCAAAAGAACCCAAGATGCCTTCCCTCGCCAAGCTGCTCCTGATCTTCATGTCCCCCATGATATCGTCCGGGAGCTTAACTCTCTCCAGAGTTAGAACGAGGGCATGGGTTTTTGGAGGGATTACTATTCTGCCCTCCTGCTCGACGTCGATAAGCTTGCCGTTTATATAGGCTTCTTTTCCTACCCTCAGGTCATAACCCGCAGGCTGTAGCGAATCCTCCGAGAAAGGCTCAATCAGTATTTCCTTTCTGATTTTCCAGTCGGGGAGCATCATGAAAACCACCGCAAGCTTTATTTTGCAAACTCTTAAAACACTTCCGAGGGCCCGTGGCCTAGGGGATATGGCGCCGGCCTTCGGAGCCGGTAGTCGCGGGTTCGAATCCCGCCGGGCCCGCCAGCAGAATTCATGAAGATAATTTGCCTTTGAAAACAGGAAGCTTTTGGAAAAGCTTGACCAAAAGAGTTTTTCTTGTGAAAAAGCAGAAGATCAGTTGTGTCCTGTCCAAGGAGCACGTTTTAGGGGTTTAAACTCAAACTAACCTTTTTCAAACAGTTTCAACTTCATTATCAGCGCCCGAAGGGCACTTTAGGGAGTGAAACACTCTCAAAAAGAGCAAGCGAGTAAAAACCCTTCCAGAATTTGAATCTTTAGAAGAAGCATCTCATCTTCCGCCAGCGCTTTCGTCAGAAAGGGCTGTAATGGTGGGCCCGCGGGGATTCGAACCCCGGACCTCCACCTTGTAAGGGTGGCGTCATAACCAGTCTAGACCACGGGCCCGCCCGAATTGAAAAACCGAAAAGCGAATATAAAGCTTTCGCTAGACGTCCCTGAGGATTTCCTCTGGAGCCCCCGCGAACTCGACCAGATACTCCGCCTCCACTATGTGAAGCCTTCCGGGGACTATCAGGACGTGCGGCTGTCTGCCAAAGTCCTCGTTGATGAGATCCTTAACGTAGCCTGCCCTGAGCGTTGGGTTCAACGAGCCAGCCCTTGCGAGGACTACGACAAGAGTGTCAGGCGTAAAAACTCCCTGCCCCTTCATCTCCTCCACCTTAAGAAGGATCTCCATCGCCTCGTTGGCAGTCATGTAGCGGCCCTGGTCAGCTTTTATATCTAGGAACAGAAGCGTGTGGAGGTTTCTCTCCTTGTTTTCCCGTATCACATCGTAGTGACTCGTAGGAAACCAGTTCTTCTCGGGATAGGCAACGGTGGCGCTCTTCCCGAACTTGTAAATGTGTAGCCCGGTTATTGCCACTGCTGAGTATATGCTGGGCGCGTGGATAACGTAGCTCTCTACTCCAGCTTTCTTCGCCCGTATTCTAAGATCGGAGTGCGTCGTTGCCACCATCGGGTCCCCAGCTGTTAGGAAGGCCACATCCTTCTCCTTCGCCGCAGGCAGAACTATCCTCTCGAAGTTCAGCTCAACGTCTTCCCTGCTGAGCCTTCTTATTGGCTTTCCTATGAGCTCCTCTATCTTCTCTATCGTCGTCCCGGCAAGGAGGGAAGTGTAGAACTCGGCAAAGACCTCGTCGCATTTTCTAGCTATTTCCAGCCCCTTGAGGGTGATGTCCTTCTCATCGTAAAGGCCAAGGCCTATGAAGTAGAGCACCATCTCAACCACCGGAACTGGCTTGGAGAAAGGCCTTAAAAAAGCTCTCCAGAAAATCAAAAGAGGGAAGAATCAGACTATCAGGGAGACGAGGTCCCTTATAGCCTTCTCGGGGTCTTTAGCCTTCGTAACGCCGCTCGCGAGGAGAACACCAACGCTACCGAGTTCGAGGGCCTTCTTGACGTCCTCGCCCGTTGAGATGCCCGCTCCCGTGAGAACCTTAACCTCGGGGTTAACCTTCTTAACGAGTTCCACGGTGTTGGTTATCACTTCCGGCTTGGCCTTGCTGACGGGAATTCCGGTTCCTATGAGTTCAGGCGGCTCAACTGCCACGTAATCCGGGCCAAGAGCTGCTACAGCAGCTGAAACCGCCGGGTTGTTGGAGCAGACCATCGTCATGAGGCCGACTTCCTCTGCCCTCCTGATGCTGGCCTCAAGGTCCGCCAAGATCATCCTGTTCTCCGAGTGGTTGAGGAGCGTCCCAACCGCGCCGGCTTCCTTCACGGCCTCTGGAAGAACGTGCCCGGTGTGGCTTCCTGGCTTTATCGGGTCGATGTGCTGTGCAAAGACGGGAATCTCGACGCTCTCCGCTATCATCCTGAGGTCTGCCAGCTGGGGCGCCACTACTATGGTTATCCCCGTCTCCTTCCAGACCTTTTCAGCTGCCTTCGCTATCGCCAGCGCCCTCTTTCCGGTGGCCTCGATGTAGGTCTTGAAGTTTATCGCTATAATCGGCTCCTTTAGCTTCTCCATAGGTATCACCGGAGGTGTTATGCTTTCCTCCCTTAAACCTCTTTTGGTTATTGTAGCGAGGGCTCTTTGAACTGGCTTCTGTTATTTTCGGAAGAGACCGTGTAATCACCTACACAAAAGAGTTAAGTATCAGCCGACCGTTATGAATAGGGGGATGAGACATGAACAAACCTCTGCTCATAATGGCTATCATAACACTGGCGCTGTTCGGTTACGCAGTGAAAACGGCCCACCTGCCTCCGGCCAGCGTTGGCTACCACGAGGTCTTTTATCTCGACAACCAGAGCGTCGTCTTCGTTGAAAAGGACGGCTGGGGCCTCTTTGACATGGACATAAACCCGAAGGTCAAAGGATTTGAGATGCAGATCACCTTCCCCGAGGGAACGGAGTATCTGATCGAGCACAACGGAGAGCAGAAAAGGGGAAGCGACGAGTTCAAGACGACCGTAAGCAACGAGGGTACCATGTACGTCCACTTCAAGGTCCCCGACGATCTCGTTAAGTCACTCTACTATGAGAAGGGCACTGCCCAAGTCAAAATACACCTTGAAAAGGCCCCCTTCTGGAGGGACGATTACACACTGACCCTAGCCCCGAGGAAGTCCGATTGATTGGGCTCCGCCCCTACCTTCCAATTTCTCCTCGAGTTTCTCCAGAAATTCTCCTGCCTCTATAATCTCCAAATTGAGCCCTATCTCTTGAGCGTAGTTCAAAACCCAACCGGGTTTGGCGTTTCTGAACGGGGTTACAACCCAGAGCTCGGGAAAGCCAGCCCTGTGGGCCTTAACCACGTCGTAGAGGAGCCTCTGCGGAAACCACTTGAAGGACGCTTCAAGCTCTATCGCGAGGAGCTTTTTCTCTCCGTTGAGAACGGCTATGTCTATCCTCGTGCCGTCAGACGTTCTGTACTCGGGAACGGCCTTCAGGCCCAGCCCTTCCGCCAGAGAGACGATTTCCCGCGTTAGGGTTTTGACCTTGATTTTGGACACCTCAGAAAAGAGAGTAAAAGAAAGCTCAGCCGAGCCTCTTCTTCACCTCTTCAATGGCCTCCTCGGCCTTGAGCGGGTTCTTGATTCTTCCCTGCGCTAATTCTTTCCTTCCGCCGCCGCCACCTCCGGCGACGCTCGTTATTACCTTCGCCAGCTCGCCGGCCTTGATATCAAGGCCGTCTCCGACCGCAACGACGAAGTGCCCCTCTCTAGTAATGAGGACGATAACACGCTTGTCCTTCCTGAGCTTGTTGGCAGCCTCGCGGAGGTCGTCTATCGTCCCCTCGACTACCCTGCCGATGAACTCTATCTCGCCAACCTTCTCGACCTCGCTTTCAAGCTCGTAGACGAGGAGCTTCGCCAGTTCTTTCCTCAGCTTCTCGACTTCTTTCTTGGCCTGCTTCCACTCGTTGAAGAACCTCTCGGCCGTCTCAGGCACTTTCTCCGGCGGCACGCGGAATATCTCGGCGGTCTTCTTGAGTATCCTCTCTGTCTCCTGCATCCAGTTTACCGCGGCCTCTCCAGCCGCGAAGATTATCCTCTCCACGCCGTCCTGTATTCTCTCGGTCCTTAGAATCTTTATCGGGCCGATAAGGCCAGTGTTAGGCAGGTGCGTTCCACCGCAGGCCTGGACGTCCCAGTCCTCTATCTTCAGAACCCTGATAACTCTTCCCGGAACGACTCCACCCTGATATAAGCGGAAGCCGTACTTTTGCTCTGCCTCCGTCCTCGGGAGCCACTCCCAGGTGACCTTCCTGTTCTCCATCACAACCCTGTTGGCGAGGCGCTCTATCTCCCTCAGCTCCTCCTCGGTTATGCGCTTGTAGTGGGATATATCCAGGCGGGCCCAGTCGGTGTGGAGCTGCGAACCAGCCTGCCAGACGTGCTTTCCTAAAACGCGAACAAGTGCACCCATGAGGACGTGCGTTCCGGTGTGGTGGCGCATGTGCTGGATTCTCCTGTCCCAGTCGAGCCTTCCGTGGACTTTGGCTCCCACCTTAAAGAGCTCCGGCTTCTCGACCTTGTGCAGGATGACCTTTCCGACCTTCTGGACGTTTGTAACCTTGACTTCCTCGCCATCAACCACCAGAACGCCCGTGTCGTAGGGCTGGCCTCCGCCTTCCGGATAGAATGCCGTCTGGTTGAGGACTACCCAGTCGTCTATGACCCTGAACACCTCAGCATCGAACTCTTTCATAAACGGGTCCTCGTAGTAGAGCGTCCTCGTGTCCGGTAAATCCTTCACCAGCTCGAAGTCAACGACGTATTCCCCAGCCGTCTTTTTCTCGGTCTTCTCGGCCTGCTTGGCGACGAGAGTGTAGAAGTTGTCGGGTATCTCGACCTTGACACCTTCCTTCTTCGCTACCTCTTTGACTATCTCTGGTGTCAGACCGTGGCTCTCGTAGAACAGAATGAGTTTCTCCAGCGGGATCTCGTTGATGCCCTTCTTCTTGAGCTTCGCTATTTCGCGCTTCACGAGGTCGCTTCCCCTCTTCAGCGTTTCCTGGTAGCGCTTCTCCTCGACGTTGATTATGTCGAGGATAACCTCTTCCATCTCCTTGAACTCTGGGAACGTTGGAGAAAGCTCCTTTATGTGCATAGCGACGATTTCAGCGAGCGGTATCTCAAGGCCGAGCTCGCGGAGGTGCCTTATGCTCTTCCTTATGAGGAGCCTCGCGAGGTAGCCCGCTTTGACGTTGGACGGAATCACTCCATCGGCTAGCATGAATGTTAAGGCCTTGGTGTGGTCGGCTATGGCGTAGATGAGCTCGTAGGGCCTTACAGCTTTCTCAAGCTCTTCGACGCTTATCCCAACCCTTTTGGCAACCTGCTCCCTCAGATAGCGAAGGTCGCCCATGTCCTCGATGTCGAACATTCCAGCGAGGCGGGAGTTCTCCATCAGGATTTTCTCGTCTATCTTCTCAACTCCGGCCATCTTCTTAAGGGGTTCGATAACGTAGCCTAAGACCGCGTCGTAAGCCGTCGGCGTTCCGTGGCTCATCCAGACAAGCCTCTCGAGACCGTAGCCGGTGTCAACGACCTTTGTCTCCATTGGAACGTAGAACTCGCCCTTTATCTCGACGACCTGGCTCAGGTCGGCGTTTTCGGGAGCCTTCTTGTACTGCATGAAGACGAGCGTAGCCACCTCAAGACCGCGGTAGAGCACCTCGAAAGCCGGACCGGCGTTTCCACCACCTGCCCAGGGGTTCTCCTTGAAGGTTATGTCCTCGGGCTTCATTTTGAGCTCCTTGGTGAAGAACTCGAAAGCTAACTCAACGGTCTCGTCCATCCAGTAGATAGGCTTGCCCGGGTAGTTGAAGGCGTGGTGGGCCATCATCTCGAATATCGTGAAGTGCCTGCCGGTTATTCCGACGTTGTCTATGTCCGTGAACCTTATCGACGGCTGGCTTATTGTGAGCGGGTTCGCCGGAGGGTCAGCTTCGCCGCTTATGACCCAGGGCTGGAAGTCCATGATTGAAGCGCCGACAAGGAGAACGTCATCACGCCAGCGCGGAAGGACGGGATAGCGCTTAACTCTTCCGTGGCCCTTCTTCTCGAAGAAGCTCAGGAACTTCTCGCGCATCTCGTCGAGGGTGTACTTCTTTGGAATGCCTGGCTTTCCGATGAACTGGTACTCGTCACACGGCGGGTCGCCGCAGGTCTCCCTATCGGGGTCGAGCGTCCAGAAGTATTTGCCGCACTTTGGGCACTTCTTTCTTATCCATCCCTCTTCTTTAAACATCCTCGTGGTCATGTCCATGCTCATGAGAACCACCTCTCCTCTGAAACTAAAGGTCTAAAAAAGGGAAATGCTAATTAAGGTTTTGGTTCTTCCTGAGACCCTCTGGTTCGGGGTAGTAATACATTATGCCCTCTTTTACGAAAAAGTACACGCCAGAACTTTCATCGTATATGACCCTTTCGTTCATGTCTATCGCCGCGTTTACGAGGTCTTCGAGCGTATCGGCCCGTATTTTGATGTACGGGACAAAGTTCTCAAGGCGCCCCCTGCTTATCCACTTCCTGTACTTCCTCTCCTGTTCGATGTGTTCCAGGAACTCTTCAGGGATTTCCATCTTTCTATTCCCGAACCAAAGTCCTAGTGAAAGCACCCCGCCCACGGCAGAGACCAGAGCAAGAGTCTTGTATGCTGTGCGCTTTTTCTGGTTGACTCGAACGGTGTAGGGAACTTTTTTTGACGTCGTCATGGTGGAGTTTTGGGAGTCGCCCTTTATCGAGTAGAACCCCTGGTAGGGAAAGGTTATCTCACCCCTTAACTTTTGGTTGCCCTTCACCGGGATGCCGTCCACAGTGCCGGAGTAACTGACTTCCCCGATTACATCAACTCCCGCACTTTCCTTCGGGAGCCTCAGGTAGGAGCTTGCCGCTTCAAGCTGTCTGTAGAGATCCGTTACGTTTAGCGTTATGGAGTCGCTGAAGCCACTCCCACTCCCGCTTTTGGAGAGAGTCGCGTACGTGGCCTCAAATATTCGGTCTTTGTCGTATGCGATGTAGTACACCACCTTCAGCGTTCTGTTGAACTGAAGGTGAACGTTCCTGCCAGAAACGTTGAAAGAGAACTCCAGCCTGCTCTCAGGAAACACATCCACAGGGTATATTGGAAGGGAGACCAGAGAGCCCTCCGGCCAGAGGGGATTGCTCTCACCGACAATGCCCTTTCCATTGACCTGTCCCATCCAGGAGTAGAGGTCCTGGGTAACGGTTCTCGTTTTGTGGAGGCTGGTAGGGGTCGTCAGATATGCGTGGGCCGAGTAGAGAGCAATCAGAAACAGGAACACCGCGAGGGGCACTCCGTATTTCCTGAAAAAGAAACCCGAGCTATGCCCTCCGGGTGACATACTTATTCCTCCTCCGAACGATTCTAAAGTTTGGTTCCTCCTTTAACCAGAGGGGGAACGCCAATATAGTTATGGCTAGGGATAGTATAAGGTTGAGCCCTCTTAGTATAAAAGGGTTGACCTCGTAGAGGCGCACTACCCACATTACCGGGAGAACCGAGTTAACCGCGTAGTCATAATCCCCCACGAGTTCCTCCCCAGGCCGAATCAGTTCGTAATCCGGAACTCCTCTCCTGAGAACAAGGACTGGGAGCCTTCCGGTGTTTCTACCGTCCTCAATGGAAGGGGACAGCAAGAGAGTGAAGAATATCAGGGACACCAGAAACACTCCTCCAAGCCTTGGAAACAGCACGACCTCCCTTGATCTCGCCCTCACGAGGGAGAGCCTGATCAGCTGCCGGTCCAGTTTGGGGGAGTAGTGGAGGATCTTGGGGAGCTCGGTAAGGACAACGGCCATTCCAGGAACCAGAATCGTGAAGAGGTAGAAAAGAAACCTTGCCCTCTTGTCGGGGTTGTGCCGGGTCAGGAAGCCGAGCTTGGGTATCGAGAAAACCGCCTTTCCGTAAACGTTCTCTTGCGGAACCAGAAAGGGATCTTCATCGCCGTTGTTGTCACCCTTGGTCTTGAAATAGCGCGTCCCGTTCTCCTCAACGATATCAACCACGCGGTGGGTCACGAAGGTCGTCTCGTCTTTCGAGTTGGGCGGGTGAAAGGCCACGACGTCCCCAACCTCAACCTGCGCCGGGTCTGTTTTCTCGAGCAGAACTATATCGCCGGGGTTGAAGTAGGGAATCATTGAGCCGCTCAGAACAACCATGGGAGTGAGCCTCGTGAGGTAGGGAATGACCGGAAGGAGGAGTAGGATGATAACCAGGAGAATAATCGAACGGATCTTCACACCCTCACCCCCCGAGTCTGAAGCTGATGGTTCTGGTGTAGTTCCCGTCAAAAAAGAACGTTATCGTGAAGGAGTAGCTCTCCCTGAGCTCCATCCCCTTGAATTCGAAGGCTATCGGGTACCATATCCCTTCCTTGAGCATCTTATTCACCGTGAAGACCGCGGGGGAGGTCTGGCCTATTCTCCCGATCCTGCAGCACCCTATCCAGAACCTCTCCAGCTCTCCTCCACCGCTCCAGCTGATTGAGACTTTCCTCAGGGTGGCGTTGCCTCCGACGGAGCGGATCCATACGTTGGTGAGAACCCCCTTGCACGAGGATCCCCAGCACTCCGTTCCGCCGCGAGGGGGCCCTATCACTTCGCCTGCTGTGTCCTTCCAGCCCCGAGGAGTCACGTTAAAGCTCAAATCACCCCGACTTCCCCCGCAGTGCAGAACCAGAATGGGATTGGGGTATAGAACCTCAACTTCAGGCGTCCAAGTCCCGGCCTTTATGGTTACGTTCTCTATTGTTTCGATGTCAGAGAAGTAGGAAAAGGTGCCATAGTAGGAGTAGAGGGAGAGAACTGATGATATAATGACTATCAATGTTAACAGTCTCTTCATCATTTCACCACCAGGCCGGTAATGGCCACTATGAGCAGTCCAACGGCAGACACTTCCAGTGCTATTTTAGCCGCGAGATCAACTACTTGCACAAGGGTTGTTAAGAGCCCCGTCTGGGGATCCGCCGGCGAGCCACTTTTCGGCATTCCGGGGAGGAGCAGCCATATGGCAGCAGCAGTCATCAGGAACAATAAAAGAAAGATCAGACGGGCCCTCATCGGCCTCACTCAGGCAGCACTGGAACTGGATATTCTGTGAACCCATAGGGGCTCAGTATCTGCTGGCTTGAATCCTGCGCTAGTGCAACGTGGACGATTATCTCGCACACATCGCCCTGCCAGTAGTTCTGAGGCTGTCCGGTGTCCTCTATCCAGAGATACATGTCAAACTGCCCATATTTTTTATTCCATAGTGCGTCATTCACATCTCCGTTTACCCTGGGCGGCGCGGGGAGGTTGTACACGTTGTATACTACATCTCCCAGCGCAGCGCCATTCTCTAGCTGAAGTGTCGCCGAAGGGCCAATCCACTCTTCTCTGTACTGCATGTTCACTTTAATTTCCTGCGGAAGGTCTCCTACACCGTTTACTTCATCCGGTTCTGGGCCCCATGCCCGGCCGTTATCGATGTTGCCATCGTCGTCTTCCCAGCACACAAGCTCAATTGCTATCTCCACGTGGTCGGCATCAACCGTGCCGTTGTTTATTATTTTGATATCCCCATTATACAATGACCCCGGAACGGCGTTGGGAATAAACCACTGCCCATTTGCTACAGGAACACCATCGGTCAGCACGAGGTCAAGCGTTCCCAGCTCTATGGAGTTTCCTTCACTGGTCTCGGTGTCCTGGTAAATTGCCCACGTGCCGTAGCCGGCCCCTGCAAAGACAAGGCCGATGAGGAGGAGAGCCACTGCAATGCTTTTCATCTCTGGTCACCCCTGTAAAGAATTAAAATGGGGTCAGCTCTGCTCGAGGTAGAACTCGATGTCAAACTGTATCTTGTCACCCTGTATTCCGTTGTCGGCGTTCGGGTCAATCGTCCACGTAATGGTAAGGGTCTCGCTAGTCCCGTGGGCGAGAGCTCCAAGGTCAATCTGCTGGTTCTCAAGCTCACTCAGGGATACATGGGTGTCTCCGTTGGTGTCATAGCTGCTCAGATCGACAGGGTTTCCGCCCAGGGTCATCGTGATGTAGGTAACATCCCTAAGGTCGCTCGTTCCAGTAATGTCAGGGTCTGTAGAGGAGCCTTCAGTAGTATAAACATAGTTCTTAAATGTCGCGGTTAGGGTTCCGTCAACGCTTCCTGCATTGTGTATGGTTATGTCCCAGCTGTCCGAGTCGCCAGGGGCAATGCCGTCTCCTCCAACTCCTCCAACAACTTGAGATGTGTGGAACTGCCCGACTCCACTAACTTCCAGATCAAGGGTTCCAGCCTGGATGTAGTTCCCGCTGCTCGTCTCGGTGTCGCTGAAGTAGGCCCAAGTTCCTGCTCCTACTCCTACGGCCACAAGGCCGACCAACAACATAGCAACAAACACGGCTTTCATCTTTCATACCTCCTTGTACGGGGGTATCCCCCGATGGATACTGTGGTTCAATTGGGTATTTAAGCAAAAAGAAAAGAGATTACTAAGGTGAGTTACTAAAGTGAATTAAGGTGGCAAAATCAGAAACTTAGTTCCGGAACAGAGTTACTGGTAACAGCTGGACTCCACCATAAGCGTATTTAGAAAAAAACCAGCTCTTTCTATCTCTTTCTTTTCAGACCGCTCAACTTGAAGATCAAAGGAAAGCGTCCAGATCCCTTGCTATTTCGAAGAACTTCCTCAGGAAGGCTTGTCCCTTTTCAGTTGAGACAAAAACTTTCCTCCCATTCCGTTCTGCTTCCTGGATATAACCACTTTCCAGGAGGTGTTCCAGATACTTGGTGGCTAACTTAAAGTTCAGGTTTGCCCTGTAAACTATCTGGGTTTTGGTGGCCCCGACACCGTTCGTGGACCTGATTATGTCAGCTATAATCTCAACTTTCGACCTTCTCATCCGCCGAGCCTCCGGGTTTTTCCGTGGCGGATTTTATACCCCGGATTCAAGTCCCATCGATATAACAGTGTTATTCCTCCCATTTCTTTCGAACTTCATGTATTTAAATCTTTCGAAGTCTTGTTACTAAAATTTTCACTAACATATACACGCTATTACTTAACATACAATAATTTCAAAATTGTGAGTACGTAACGGCATAACATCCAAATATTATCTGCCTGGCGTTATGTATCTTTAATAAGGATCTATGTTTCATAAGAATTCTCTAGAACACTATTTCTCTGGTTGGATATATTACGTACAGTTCGATGTTTCATCTGGATACATGACATCATGGTGACAGGTGTTTTCGGACTATTCCTCAGAAAAGTCGATGTCCTCAAACTCTTCCTCATTTACCAACACTAGGGGCACCTTCAGCTTTTTGAGAAACTCCAGAATCTGTCTCTCCCTGCGCTCTAGGAGATCCACCTTGTGCCTCAGGCTGGTGTTCTCTATGCTCAGGCTCGTTACCTCTTCGGTCTTCTTCCTGAGCTGCATCCTGAGCTCTATTATCTCCTCCTCAAGCTCCCTGACCGAGAGCTCAAGCCTCTTTATCTCCTCGATATACTCCCTGCAGAGGCGCTTCTTTATCATTTCGGTCAGCCCCGCGAAACCTCCTCACCGCTCAGGGGGCTCCAGATTCATCATCCCTACGACACAAAGGGTTTTAACGGTTGCCACTTATAAAGGCTGGGGATTGTTGATGGCTGGATTCCTCCGGAAGGTATTCCATAAGTGGCGCTCCAAATGTCCGTTCGTGAGGCGCTTTGAGGAGTGGAGGATGAAGAGAAAGGCGAAGGAGTTCAAAGTGAAAAAAAGGCTAAGCTAAAGTCCAAGTAATCCGAGGATTTCCTCTACAACCTTTTCCTTCTCAACCGCCTTCTGTTCACCGCTGCCCATGTCCCTTATAGTTACCTTGCCCTCGGCCAGATCCCTCTTTCCGATGAGGACGACGTAGGGAACGCCAAGCCTTCCTGCGTAGTCGAGGGCCTTGCCTATCTTTCTGCCGGTGAGCTCAACGTCCGCTTTAACTCCTGCCATCCTCATCGCTGAAACGATCTCAATAGCGGCTTTTTTGACTTCGAGGTCTTCTCCTATGGGAATGACGTAGACGTCCGGCCTGAGCTTTGGCTCTGGTATAAGGCCCTTCCACTCCAGGATGGGAATCAGGCGTTCGATTCCTATGGCGAAGCCCGTTGCTGGAGTTGGTTTTCCGCCGAAGACCTCTATGAGGTTGTCATACCTGCCACCGCCTCCGATCGAGCCGATTCCAAGGTCGTTCGGTGCTATCGCCTCGAAGACGACGCTCGTGTAGTAGTCAAAACCCCGCGCTATTCCGAGGTCTATCCTTATCCACTTGGAGACGCCGTAAGCATCGAGAAGATCCACTAGTTGATAAAGGCGTTTAATCTCCGCTTTTGCTTCATCGCTCGTAAAGAGCTCCTCAGCCTTGGGAAGAACCTCATCCGGCTCGCCTTTGATTTCAATCAGCGATAGAACCTTCTCAACACCGTCGTCGCTTAGCCCGAAGTCCTCAAGGGCCTTAATGAACTCCTCCCTTGAGAGCTTGTCCTTCTTGTCTATGAGCCTCATTAGACCGATATCATCCTTAACGCCGAGCATCTTGGCGAACTCGTCGAGCAGAATCCTGTCGCCAATATTGACTGTGAAGTCCTCTAAACCCGTCGCGAGGTAGCTCTCGACGAAGAGCGCTATGACCTCTGCATCGGCCTCAACCTTATCGCTCCCGATGAGCTCAACGCCGGCCTGCCAGAACTCCCTATACCTGCCGCTCTGGGGTTCCTCATAGCGGAACATGTTGGCCATGTAGTACCATTTTATCGGCTTTGGAGCGGTCTGGAACTGGTTAACGTAGAGCCTTGCCACGCTCGATGTCATGTCCGGTCTAAGCGAGATGTCTCGCCCGCCCTTGTCGAGGAAGGCGTAGAGCTGTTTAACGACCTCCTCACCGCTTCTCAGCTTGAAAAGCTCTGTGTATTCGAAAGTCGGCGTGAGGACCTCGTGAAAGTTGTAGCGCTCAAAGACCTCGCGGATTCTCTCGAAGACCCACCGTCTCTTCGCCATCTCCCCAGGGAGAAAGTCCCTCGTCCCCTTAACGCGCTCAATTTTCATCCCTTCCACCTCCCTAGAGAAAGGATAGGAAAGTTAAAAGGTTATCCTCCAGCCGAGGTCATTAAGAGGTATATTCCAACGACACCCTCAACCATCATCTGGGCCCCAATGGCCATTATGAAGAGACCTATTATCCTTATCGTCACGCTGAGGAACGTTTTGTTCACCGATTTCATCATGTAGAGGGCTACAAACATCGAGAGGGCCACGATTGCTATCGCTATGGCTGTTGCCGAGAGGGAAACCACATAGCCGTATTCGGCCGTTAGGGTTATGACAGCTGTTATCGCGGCTGGACCAGCTATGAGGGGCATCGCGACTGGAACGGCCGCTAGGGCCAGTATATCCTTCTCCCTCTTGAGGGTGAACATTCCACCGCCTTCAAGTGCCTCAAGGCCTATCTTAAACAGGACGAAGCCGCCAGCTACCTTGAGTGCGTTTATGTCGATGTGGAATATCTCCTGCAGGATTATCTGACCTGCTATCGCGAAGCTCGCAAGGAGAAGAAAGCCTATGAGGTTCGCCCGGATTATAAGGGCCTTTATGTCCTCTATGTGAAAGTCCTCGCGCAGGAAGGTAACGAGGAGTATCTTGTCGCTCGGGTCAATCATGATGAGCATGAGCAGTGCCGAACTGAGTATCGTGGAGAGCTCGCTCATATCTAAAGCTTCAGAAACCCATTTAAAAAGCTATGCCAACCTTCGAAGGCGATGACGAAACCGGCACTGGCTGAATCGTGATGAGCACTCGGTTGGCGGAGCTATTTGGAGTATATCCACTTCAAAAGCGGCGGCGTTATGATGGTCGTCGTGAAGACCATTAGTATGGCCACCGTGAGCGCGTCGCCGCCAACGATACCGCTCGCCATTGCAACCGAGAGCATTGCGAGTTCTACACCCATCCTCGGTATCATGCCCACCCCAATTCTCAGGGAGGGGAACCAGTCAAAGCCCGCTATCTTTGCACCGATTCCACAGCC
This sequence comes from Thermococcus gorgonarius, assembly GCF_002214385.1. Taxonomy (NCBI): domain Archaea; kingdom Methanobacteriati; phylum Methanobacteriota; class Thermococci; order Thermococcales; family Thermococcaceae; genus Thermococcus; species Thermococcus gorgonarius. The sequence goes on from NZ_CP014855.1 coordinate 1,406,606, forward strand.
GATGACCTTGCTGAGAACGGCCGCTATCGTGTAGAGAACCGCGAAGAGGCCCGCGTGGAGTATGTATGAGAGCTCTATCCTCATTCCGATTTCAACGAAGAAGAGAGGGATGAAGAGGGAGTAGCCGAGGACGTTCATGTGCTCCATTATCGCCTTTTTCTTCGAGCTCTGACCGAGGGCGAGGCCCGTTAGGTAAGCGCCGAGGATTGAGGCGAGGTTGAGGTGTTCGGCTAAGAAAGCAAAGACGATGAGAAATACCAGCGCAAAGGACGTCTCCACTTCGGGAAGGTCCACCCTTGAAATGTACCTGAAGATCCTCTCCGCCAGCTCCGGGCCGAAGTAGAGGAAAAAGAACAGCAGGAGGGAGACCGATATTACAACCTCCGCGAGATTCGCGTAGTTGACCCGGCCACCCCTTACTATCGAAATTGCTATGGTCAGAACAAGAATTCCAAGGACGTCGTCGACGACCGCTGCTGCCAAAATCGTCGTTCCCTCTTTTGTGTTCAGCCTTCTGAGCTCCATGAGAACCTTGACGGTTATGCTTACACTTGTGGGCGTCATAAGTGCACCGTAAAGTATCGCCTCGTGAAAAGGCACGAAAAAGTAGGCAACGGAAAAGCCAAGAAGAAACGCAACAACCACGCCGAGGCCTGCAACGATAACGCTCTGCTTCCCCACGCGCTTGAACTCTTCAAGCTCACTCTCAAGGCCTGCTATAAAGAGAAGAAGCAAAACACCGAGGTTTGCAAACTCGCCGATTACGGGGTTGGTCTCAAAGAATATCCCAATCAAAAGGCCACCGAATATCTGGCCGAGAACCACAGGCTGGCCTATTTTCTCGAAGAGGTATCCCATGACCTTCGCCGTTGCAAGCATTATGGCTATCAGGAGGAGTATCTCCATCCTATCGCCCCTAATCCTTTGAGAACGCCCACTTCAGCAGGAAGGGCGTTACTATTGTCGTTATCACCACCATGGTCACGGGTATGGCGAAAGTGCCCCTGTCAAAGACGCCCTCCCTCAGGGCGACGTTGGCCATTATCAAAGCCACCTCCATGCGGGGTATCATGCCGACACCGACCTGGAGGGCCTCTCTGGGTTTGAAGCGGGAGACGAATGCTCCCAGGCCACAGCCGAATATCTTCCCGAGGATTCCCAGGAGCGAGTAGACGAGAGCAAAGACTCCGGCGTGGGTCAGAACGCGGACGTCGCTCTCTATTCCAATGCTGACGAGGAATATCGGGATGAAGAGGGAGTAGCCTATTGTCATTGTCTTGTTGCTTATCTCCCTCGCCTCCTCCGTACTGGCGACCAGGATTCCGGCAAGGTACGCACCGGTTATGCCCGCTATCTGGAACTGCTCCGCGAGATAGGCGAATATGAGCATTATTGCTATTGCCATAGCAGTTAGAGTTTCGGGGAGAGTTATTTTTTCCGAGGCTTTGAGGGCCTCTTTAACGGCAGGATGCCCCACCAGGAGGCCCAGGGCAAAGTAGACCGCGACCTCACCAAGGATAATCAGCAGGTCCTTCGCATAGACGCTCCCGCGGGTGTTTATACCGACCAGTATCGTCAGCACTATTATACCGAGCACGTCGTCGACGACCGCTGCTGCCAAAATCGTCGTCCCCACCCTCGTGCGGAGCTTCTTCATCTCCATGAGTATACTGGTGGTAAGACCGACGCTGGTGGCTGTGAGAATGCCGCCCAGAAAGAGCGCCTGAATACTTGAATATCCCCAAGCCATGGCACCGAGGTAACCTAAGATAAAGGGCACGAGGACACCGAGAGCGGCTATTATAAACGCGGGAACGCCGACGTGCTTGAACTCCTCGACGTCGGTTTCAAGACCGGCCAAGAATAGGAGCATGACGACTCCCAGCTCCGCCAGGAGTTTTACCCCCTCGTCATAGCCAACCAGCCCAAGGACTGACGGTCCTATGAGGATTCCACCGATGAGCTGGCCGAGGGCCGCTGGAAAGCCGAGGCGAACGGTCAGGTAGCCAAACAGCTTTGCCACTATCAGTATCAGCGCGAGCTCAAGGAACACGTCCATGATTATCATCCCTGTGCACTTATTCTGACCACACTAAGGATTGCCTAAAGGGTTACATTGAGACTATGCGTATGAGACGAATTATGTCTTTAACCTCCAGGAGGCCGTGAACGCGGTTCTCATCGTCAACAACAGGAAGGTGGTGCTTCCCGGTTTCAAGCATCAGCTTTATGGCCCTCCCGAGGTCGTCCTTAACGTTGATCGTTATTGGTTTCTTGACCATTATGTCCTCAACGCGCGAAGCCCGGTTTAGAGAGTACTTTTTCAACAGGTTAACCCCGACTATGGAGTACCTCCTCGGAGGCTCAAAGAAGTTTAGGAGGTCTTTCATGGTTATAAAGCCGAGGAGCCTTCCCTCCTCGTCAACGACAACGGCTGAGCTCTCCTCCCCTCTGAGGTCCTGTACAAGCTTTGAAAGCGAGTCGCTGGGGTGGAGGGTCAAAAATTCCGTGTCCATCACCAGCTTCACGGGCACCTTTGAAATGTAGCGGATGTTGTGGCTGAGCTCCTCCTTTCTCTTCATCTGAATAAGCCGTCTCTTGCTGTGGATTATGTGTATCTTTTTAGCTTTCGAGTTCTTGGCTTTGTCTGAACTTTTATCTTCCATACCCCCCACTGACAAACACTAATGCGCAGAGGTGTTTAAAGCTTTCGGGAATTTTTTGACACTCAATACTCAAAAATTCTGGAATTTACCCAATACTTTAACCACAAAATTGCCAAAAGATTTTTAAGGGGCCTTCCATAAAAGTTGGCAAGGGAAATATGGTTTCTAACAACGAAAGCGGAAAAGCCTATGACGTTGTTATTATTGGAGCCGGCCCGGCAGGTCTTTTTGCGGCCTACGAGCTCGCGGAAAGGAGCGATTTTAGAATTTTAGTTATCGACGAGGGCGGAGACGTTGACCAGAGGAAGTGTCCGATGTACGAGCTCGGCCACTGCATAGGCTGTCAGCCCTGCCACATAATGAGTGGTGTTGGAGGAGCAGGTGGGCTGAGCGACGGGACGATAAACCTCCGCCCCGACATCGGCGGCGACCTGAGGGAACTCACTAACGACGAGAACTACGCCTGGCAGCTCGTCTGGGAAGTTGACCAGATTTTTCTGAGGCACAAAGCGCCAAGGAACCTCTTCAAGGGCGACCCTGAGCAGGTCCGCTACTGGGAGCAGAGGGCGGCACAGGCGGGAGTGAAGTTCATCCCAATAATTCAGCGCCACATCGGTTCCGACAGGACGCCTGAAGTCATAGGCGACATCAAGAGGCACCTTGAGGGCAAAGGCGTGAAATTCCTCTTCTGGACTAAAGCTTTGGAGTTCGGTCAGGGATGGGTTAAAGTTAAGCACGGAAAGGACGTCTTCAAGATTAAGGCCCGCTACATAATCGTCGCGCCCGGAAGGGGTGGAGCGGAGTGGTTCCACGACGTTGCCAAAAAGATAGGCCTGAAAGCCAGACACGGGCCCATTGACGTCGGAGTTAGGGTTGAGGTTCCGGCCATAGTGATGGAGCCGATAACGAGCATAAACCACGACCCCAAGTTCCACATCTACACCGACACCTACGACGACTTCGTGAGAACCTTCTGCACCAACCCGAACGGCTTCGTCGTTGAGGAGCGCTACGACGGCTACGTTGGGGTGAACGGCCACTCGATGCACGGGAAGAAGAGCAACAACACCAACTTCGCCTTCCTGAGCAGGATAGAGCTGACGGAGCCCGTTGAGGATACAACCGCATACGGCAGAAGCATAGCGCAACTGGCAACGACCATAGGCGGCGGAAAGCCCCTCATTCAGCGCCTCGGCGACCTGAGGAGGGGAAGGAGGAGCACGTGGGCGAGGATAAAGAGGAGTGACGTCGAACCCACTTTAAAGCACGTCACACCTGGCGATATAGCCATGTCCCTGCCACACCGCGTCGTCACCAACATCATAGAGGGTCTTGAGAAGCTCGACCGCGTTCTTCCGGGAGTTGCGAGCGACCACACACTTCTCTACGCCCCGGAAATCAAGTACTACGCGATGAAGGTTGAGGTTGATGAGAACCTTGAGACGAGCATAGAGGGCATTTTTGCAGCGGGAGATGGCGCTGGGCTTAGTAGGGACATCGTTAACGCCGCCGCAACCGGCCTCTTGGCAGCGAGGGGAATACTCAAGAAGGAGGGCCTATACACCGAGAAGGACTTCAGAATGCCAGGGAACTGGAAGGAGAAAATTGAAAACATCAGTTAATTTTTTTAACTCCTTTTAACCGATATTTTTAGAGGGACTACGTATGGGGGCAATCGCCAAGCTCTTTGGAATGGTGTTTTTGATATTCGTTCTCTGGCTGGGATATGTGGGCTATTCTATTAGTCAGGGTATCTCGGGCTTACATGCTCAGTGGGGACCAGTCAGCGAGGAGAGAACTTCGATAGAAATAACCGGCTCTTTTAAAAGACCGCTCTACGCCCCAATATCGCTGAAAGACGCAGAAGTTATTTTCATGAACGAAAGTGTGGCTAAGCTAAGCAGAATGGAGTACTCACCCACCTCAACCGATTTCAAGAGCGAAATAGTGATATTCAACAGGGAAGTGGTGGACGCGATTCTCAAATACCTGGAAAACAACGAAAGTGGGGAGATAGTGGTAAAGATAGTTCCCGCTCTTTTTGGAGCACTCTCAACCGAAATTGAGACTTCAATTCCCTTTAGGGAGAAGATACTGGAGAGCATCCATCTGACTGCAGAGAGCCACGAGGTGGCTGGAATTCCGGGCGTCAAGACGCCAGAGCTAAGGGATACCCTGGTGAGGTACGACGGTAGGGAAGGAGACAAAGCAGTCTTCACCACGGTTCTGGTACTGTACAACCCAAACTCTTACCCGCTCCCACTGGTGAAAACCTCTTACAGGGTGTGGATCAACGGGATAGAAGCCGCCTACGGTGAAAGCGAGAGAAACGTTGTTATTCCAGCGGGAGGAACCGTTGAACTGCCGGTCAAGACATACGTAAACCTGTCTTCACTACCAAAGGTATGGGCCCTGCACGTCAAAAATGGCGAAGAAAGCACCGTAAGGGCCAAACTCTACTTCAGAATCCAGATAAATCTGCCTCTGACAGGGAAGATAACCAAAGAGGTGGAACTAACCACCATTGAAAAGACCGTCAAAACCAACATCATGGATCAAATAAACTCCAAGCTTTCCGGGCTCAACACTTAAAAAGTACACCTCTTTTTTTCTTCTTGGTGAGACACATGGCAAAGCCAAACGTTCGTGAGATTCACGACTTTCTGAACGAGATGTGGGAAAGCATTTTCACGCTCAACGAAGAACTTAAGGCCGAGCTCCCGGGTGAAGGCTTCAAGGTCGAGGATGTTGAGGAGGTCTTCGGTGCTTACGTCTTCCTGGACGGCGAGTGGAGGCTCATGAAATACCCTCACCCGGCATTCGAGATAAAGCCTCAGATTGAAGTCGGCGCCACACCGGAAAGTTACTACTTCGTCGTTGCTGTTCCGAAGGAGAAGGTGAGCGAGAACTTCGTCGGGCTGTTCATCGAAATCTTTCCTCGGAGCTTCATCTATGGTGCAGAGGACTTTCTGAACGACGTCTACAACTGGAGGCGCGACGGAAGGGTCTCCCCCACTGAGGTTCTTGAGAAGATCTCCCGGAGCGACGAGAAGGTCTTCCAGTTCGAGGCCAACTTCGGCTCCGCGAAGGCCCTGAAGCAAGGGGTAAAGAGGCTCATAGAGCTTGGAAAGCGCTTTGAAATCTTCGATCTCTGAGGTGTTCCCACGTGAGCTACGAGGAAGCCTTTCCCCAGGAGCTGAGAGAATACTATAAGAAGCTCTTCGGGAGTGAAGCCGAGGAGATAATGGCCTCCCTCAGAACTCCAGTGGAAAAGTACTACATAAGGGTGAACACACTCAAAACGAGTCGCTCCAAACTAATTAGCATCCTGAAAAAAGAAGGCCTCAGGCCAAAGAGGAGCCCCTACCTCAAGGAGGGCATCTACTTCGAGAGGGAGGGGCCCAATTTCGATGACGACTACGATCCTGGTCTCAAAAAAGTCGTTGCCAATAAGTTTGCGGCGGAGAGCGTTTACCAGGGGGCGATGCTCTACGCACCTGGGGTTCTGAAGGCAGACAAGGACATAAAACCCGGTGACGAGGTGGAGATAAGGGATCCAAGGGGCCTTTTAGTTGGAATTGGAATCGCCAGGATGAGCGCCAAGGAGATGGTGGCCTCAACGAGGGGCTTAGCTGTCGAGGTCACACTCCCCAAGTTCAAGCTACCCAGCCTTAGCGAGCTGGAGTCCTTCAGGGAGGGCCTATTTTACGCTCAAAGTCTGCCTTCGATGGTAACCGCGAGAGTTCTTGAGCCGAACGAGGAAGACTTGGTTATAGATATGGCCGCCGCTCCCGGCGGAAAGACCAGCCACATAGCCCAGCTCATGCAGAACAGGGGAGAGATAATAGCAATCGACAAATCGAGGAACAGACTGAGAAAGATGGAGGAAGAGTTAAAGAGACTTGGGGTTAAAAACGTTAAGTTGCTCCACATGGATTCCAGGAAGCTTCCCGAGCTGGGAATAAAGGCAGATAAGATCCTCCTCGATGCACCGTGCACGGCACTGGGCATAAGGCCCAAGCTCTGGGAGAGCAGAACGCCGAAGGACATAGAGGCCACGGCCAGGTATCAAAGAGCCTTCATCTGGGCAGCCATAAAATCCCTGAGGAAGGACGGAGTTCTGGTTTACTCAACGTGCACGATCAGCTACGAGGAGAACGAAGCAAACGTGAAGTTCATGCTTGAAAAAGGATTAAAGCTCGAGGAGCAGCCGATATTCATTGCTTCACAGGGGATTGGAATCGAAGAAGTCCAGAGGTTCTACCCCAACAGGCACATGACGCAGGGCTTCTTCATAGCGCGGCTGAGGAAGGTGTGAAGGATGGAGTGGAAAAAAGCGCTGCCCTTCCTCGCTGGCTTTGCGGTAATACTGGCCCTCATCTGGTGGGCCGGAACCGAGGACGTGCTCACAATACTCAGTAGAGCCAGCCTAACATGGCTGGGAGTAGCTCTGCTTGCCTATCTGGGAGGTATAATAACCTGGGCCCTGAGATGGCATGTTCTGCTCGAGGGGGTCGATGTTAAAGCCAGATTTAGGGACACTTTTGCAGCACTGTTTGTAGGAATACTCTTCAACAACATAACCCCTGGTGCCAGGGGCGGGGGGGAAGCCCTCAGAACCTACTACCTTGCAAAGAGAACAGGATCATCATACGGACAAATACTCGCGAGTGTTACGGCAGATAGAATCCTAGATCTAATCCCCGTCATGGTTATGATGCTTCTCTCAATGTTCTACGCTTACTGGGGAGGAGTCTACTCTCTCTTCACCCTGCTTCTTCTCCTCAACATTATCCTTATTTCCATTACAGGGCTCGCAACCGTCGTAATAGCCAGCGAGAGGAGAATGAGAAAGATTGTGTTTGGGCTTTTCAGGTTACTGGTAAGGATAATGCCCTCGAGGGTGTTAAAGTATGAGGAAAAATTCAGCCAGCTCGTTGACACAAACATACCTCACTTCACGAACAGCCTGAGAACTGTATCAAAGGACAAAAAAACGTTCACAGTGGCCCTAGGATATTCATTTCTCACGTGGTTCTTTGTAATCCTCAGGAACTATCTCGTCTTTATAAGCTTGGGCTACTGGGTGAGTTTCACCGATGTGATGATAGTGCAGATGATAGGGACTGCAGTCGGACTAATAAGCATCATACCTGGAGGTGCCGGATTGATAGAAGCGGTCACCGCGGGATCCTTTGTCCTCCTGGGGATAACAAGGGAAATGGCAGTAACTGCAAGCATTTTGGATAGAATAATCTCGTTCTGGCTTCCATTGATTGTTGGAATTATCCTCGTTGCAAAGTTTGGTTTAAAGCCTAAAACCGCCTCTTTAGGCGGAGAGGATACTTCGGATAAATCTCGTGAGAAAAACGAATGAATTTCGTCTTTCTAGGGGATTTTCTTATTTTTATCTCGGCTTCCGGCTCAAGCCTCGTGTAGAACTGTCCGTCCACCGAGAGGATAAGCTCCCTCTCTGGCGGGAGAGAAATTACCTCAATTTCACTCGTCGAGGGAACAACCATTGGCCTGGAACCTAGTGCTATCGGGTTCAGAGGGGTTATCACAAAAAGCTCCAGCCGGGGATCAACGAACGGTCCACCTGCAGAGAGGGAATAACCCGTCGATCCAGTTGGGGTCGCTATTATAATTCCATCTGACCGGAGCTCATCGGCCAGACCACCATCCACATAGTATTTGAGGTGCACTATCTTGCCCGGAACTCCAGTAAGTATGGCGTCCTCATTAAGGGCATCCGGGATAATGTTTTCCCCGTTTATGTACGTCCTCAGCTTCATCCTCTCATCGATGTAGTATTCTCCCTCAAGAAACCTGCTGAGGGCAAAAAAGGTCTCGTGGGGCTCAACCTCCGTAAGAAAACCCAGAGTACCCATGTTGATGCTGAGTATCGGGAAATCCCTCTTTGTCTTGTGCTCCACTCTAAGTATCGTACCGTCTCCGCCTATTACGATTATTACGTCCACGTCGAACTCTTCGAGCGGAAGAACACCTCCCGGGTCAAACTGAGGAAGGTTCTGGTACGTTTCTGAATCAACTACCACATCGTACCCGCTAATCCGGAGGAAGTCGTACACCCTGTAGGCGAGTTTTAAGGCTTCTTCTTTGTCCCTACGGGCAACTATCCCGAACTTCATGGAACCCCCTTAAAAGAAGTTGTCCCAAACACCTTTAAGGCTTTTGGAAGCAGTTAGAACGAAAATTCAAACAAACCATCGGGGGATATCCATCCCAAAAAGGGAGGTGAAAGTATGGCCGAGCTGTCTTTCTTCTTCTACCCGAGAAGCGTTGCCGTTTTTGGATCATTTAAAAGAGGGGCCATAGCCTACGAAATCCTGAGGAACATCGTTGAGGGTGAGTTCACCGGGAAGATTCTACCGATAAATCCAAAGGGGGGAACTGTAGAAGTCAACGGAAAAACCTTCCGGATAAAACCAAAGCTCAACGAGCCTGTTGATGTTGCAATAATAGCGATTCCGGCAAAGATAGTTCCGGCTCTAATCGATGAGATAGGACCGCTCATCAAGGGTGCCGTCGTCATAAGTGCGGGCTTTTCTGAGGTTGGAAACGTTGAGCTGGAGCGCGAGCTTGTTGAAAAGGCGAAAAAACATGGCATCAGAATAATAGGTCCCAACTGCGCCGGCATCTTCGGCGTCCACGGAAAGTTCTTCGGCTCCTTCGAAGTCCGCGTGAAGCCGGGCGGTTTGGCGCTAATCAGCCAGAGCGGGGCCTTCGGAGGAGCGGCTTTAGCTATGGGCAACGATGAGGGTATAGGATTCTCGGCCTTCGTTTCCTATGGAAACGCCGCTGACCTCAACGAGAGCGACTTCCTTGAGTACTTCGCCGATGACGAGAACACCAAAGCCATAGCCCTCTACATCGAGGGCGTTAAGGACGGAAGGCGCTTCATGAAAGCGCTCCGCTACGCGGCAAGCAAAAAGCCCGTCATAGTACTCAAGGCCGGAAAGAGCGCGAGCGGTGCCAAGGCAGCCGCCAGCCACACGGGTTCGCTGGCTGGAAGCTATGAAATCTACCGCGCGGCCTTCAAACAGGCCGGTGCCATAGAGGTCGATGAGATGGAGGAGCTCTTTGATGCCGCCAAAGCCTTCGAGATGTATCCAAAAGCAGGGAAGAGGGTGGCAGTGATAACCAACTCCGGCGGGCCGGGCGTTTTAGCAACGGATAAACTGGAAAAGCTCGGCCTTGAGATGGCTAAGCTTAACGAGGAAACCGTGCAAAAGCTTCGCTCCTTCCTGCCGCCCCAGTGCTCCGTCAGGAACCCCATCGACCTCATAGCGGATGCAGACTACGAAAGGTACAAGAGAACCATCGAGACGGTTTGCAGGGATGAAAACGTTGACTCGCTTCTCGTGATCTGCGTGCCACCGATCTTCATCCCGAGCGAGGAGATAGCCAGGGCAGTAATTGAAGCCGAGTGTGACAAGCCTTTGATTGTGAACTTCATGGCTGGAGAGCTCGTTAGAGAAGGGGTTAAGCTGCTGGAAGAAAAAGGAATAAAGAACTTCCCAACACCAGAGAGGGCAGCAAAGGCCCTGAAATGGCTCTCACTCCGATGATTTTTTCCTCTCGAATATCTCTTTGATGCTGTCGAGGACTCCAGTCTTGGCGAAGATTATGAGCGAACCCCTGTCCGGGAGCCTGGTGTCACCGGAGGGAATTATCAGGGAGCCCTTTTTGTCGTAGATGGCAACTATCAGAGAGTCCTTCGGAAGATTCAGTTCTTTAACGGACTTTCCAGCAACCCAGCTCTCGGGAGTTATCTCAAACCTGACTATCTCAGCCCCTTCCTTCGGGAAGAGCACCCTGTCAAAGCCAGGGCTCGTTATGCTCCTCGAGATGTACTCAGCCGCTATCTCCTCCGGGGAGATTATAAAGTTGAAGTACTTCTTCAAATCCTGAACCTGCTCGAATATCCTCTTGTTCTTTGGGTTGCTAACCCTGAGCGCAGTGTATATCTCAGGGTTCAGGTTCTTTGCCAAAATGCAGGCCAGTATGTTTGCATCATCCTTCCCGGTCAAGGCCGCGAAGGCATCCGCCTGCTTTATGTTCGCATCTTCGAGGGTTTTTGGATCGGTGGCGTCTCCTTCAATGACGAGGCCGTTTATAAGAAGGGAAAGCTCCTGAGCCCTCTCGCTGTTCTGCTCTATCACGGTAACATCGTGTCCCTCACTCTCCAATAGCTTGGCAACCAGGTATCCAACCCTACCGGCACCCATTATGACCACGAACATCCCTACCACCTACCGAGTATTGTAAAAAGAAAAAAATCACTCGAGCGAGAGCAGGTACTTGGCCATCTCAGCGTAGGCTGGCCTTGTTATGAGGACGCCTATGAGGACACCCAGTATCGTCGTAACGGCAAATCCCTTCAAAGTTCCAACGAAGTAAACCAGGAGAAAGCTCATTGCAACTATTGTGGTTGTCGCCGAGGCCAGTATTACAAAGAAGGCCCTGGCCATTCTCCTTAGGAGACCCATTCTCCTGCTCACTCCTCTAGCGCTCGACCCGCCGAGGAGTTCATCCGTTATGACTATCTGCTGATCGACGCCGGTACCTATGGCCGCTATGATACCCGCTATACTTGGCAGATCCAAGTTCCAGTGGATAAGGGACGCCATGCCGAGGATTATGATAACCTCAAAGAGACTCGTGCTGGCAACGGGAATAGCTATTTTCCATCTCCTGTAGTGGAAGTATATCACCAGGAGAACCGCTATTAAAGCCCCAAGTCCCGCTATGAGGGCCTGCTTCTTAAAGCTGGATCCAAGGGTGGGTGAGATGTACTCCTCGCTTATAACCCTGAGCTTGGTCGGAAGCGAACCGCTCCTCAGGACGCTGTATATTCTCTTAGCTTCCTGGAGGGCTTCCTCCTTAGTTGCGGCTCCTCCTGTGAGCTGGAAGCTATTGCTATCACCCATCACTACCTCTTCACTCAGGACGTAAGGCCCGTATAAGTGCAGTATTCTGGCGACAAAGCCTTTCAGGTCTTCACCCTGCTGTGGTACGTAATAGGAAACACGAACGTTCACGTTGGACCGAAGAACCTCGTTCTTGATCTGAGTGTACAACTCCTCTGGAAGATCCGCCACGATTATCTTGTCCTTACCTAAGGACGTGGCGTTCTTCACGAGCTCTTCAGCACTCTGATTCTCGTATTTGACCACGGTAATGTTGAAGGCCTCACTGATCCTCTGGATAAGGGGCTTGGGAGTCCCGGATGCCGGTTCACCCAAAAAGTCCTGCATCGTGTTATAAACTTCGTCCGAAACAACGATCAGAGAGTTGACAGGGGGATCCAGGAAAATATCAACAGGCCAGCCGACCTTTCCCTTTTTCAACTCGTTGAACTTTTTCAGAGAGTCTCCAGAGAGGGTAAAGCCAACGTACCAGCGGGGGGCAGGGCTCCTAAGGTCAAGGCCGTAGTTGCTTGAGTAAACTGTGACATCACCGCCTGTTGCAAAAACAACACCGTCCAGCTCCATGTAGAGGACACCCTGGCTTTCAATCAGGGCCTTTATACTCTTAGCCTCGTCCAGGGTTACGTTGGCAACCTTAACAACGAAGAGAGTTTCTCCGGTCTCCGGATCGTGCTGGGTCTCAATGGAGATGTCCTTTAGACCAAAGGTGTTAAGCCTGTTCTGGAGAGATGAAGTTACTCCATCGACTTCATCCCCGCTGAGAGGTCTATCTGGCTTGGCAATTAGGGCAACACCGCCCCCAATGTCTATTCCATAAGTGAGGCCGTTCACGGCTATTGCCGCTATCGAACCGATTAGGAAGAGTATGAGCAGGAGAACCCTCCAGTTGAGCAGGAGGGCTTTGATGCCTCTTCTTTTAGCCATCAGCTACCCCTCCTGAGCTTTATTGAGAACCTGTAAGGACTCGCTATATACCATCTCAGCACACCGGCGTTTAATATCCACGTGTTCATAAAGTCCGCGAGGAGGCCGAATATGAGGACTATCGTTATGCTATCTATTACGTCCGAAGTTGAGACGAGCCACAGCACTATGAGGGCACCGAGGGTTGTCGTACTCATCGTAAAGCCGGTGGAAACAGCCGAGAGGTAGGCGTCTTCAACCGTGTCCTCCTTTCTCCTTAGAAGTCTGGTCGTTAGAAGAATGTTGCTGTCAACGGTGTACCCTATGAGCATGAGCAGTGCCGCTATTGTTGCGGTTGTCAGTTTTACACCCAGAATGCCCATGACGGCGAGGGCTATCACCATATCCGAGAACGCTGAAAAGATTATCGTTCCCGAGGGTAGGAGGTCCCTGAAGAACAGGAAGACCACGATGGCCATGCCAATAAAAGCATATGCCACCGCCTTTATTCCCTGCCTCTGTGCAATCTTGCCAAAGGTCGGATCAACCACCCTTGGAGTAACGTCAGCATTGGGATACCTGGCCTTGATTAAATCCGAGATAAGATCTGGATTTGCATCGGCCGGAGCGTATACCCTTATTCCAGTTATCCCGTTTATCGGGTCGTGGAACCTTTCAGCGTGGAGTTCAATTCCCGTCTTATCCGTCAGATATGAGGCGAGCTCATCGGGTGAAGCATCAACATTGTAAACCGTTACAACAACTCCGCCCTTGAGGTCGATGCCCCTGTCAGGGGGATGTACGGCCAAAAGGAGAAGCGCAAGAACGAACACCACAAGAGGATAGAGAATCATTTTCTTTGGTTCAATATCGACAAGGAATGCAAGTCTTTTTTGCTTCTGATTCATAATCCCTCTACTGGAGGGAGCTTTCCTCTTTGATTTTTTAGTTGCCATAACCACACCCCGCCAGATTTTGTTTCACTACCTGTGGCTTTAGATAGCCAACTACCGCAATAATGGACGGAACGGTTTTAAAATTAGTGGTCTGAAGGAAGCCAAAAACAGGGGAGTTAAGCTAGATAAAAGAACAAAAATCAACCCTAGAGGGATTTTATCAGTAAACCTTCTCAAATTCCGAAAACGGTCAGTAACTTCACGTTCATTGGATTTTAAGTCCGTTCTGAACTGTTCAAAACAGAAAAGGCCAGTTAGTTTCTCTTCGATTGAGGCTTAACTTTAAAAAGGGTTAGTTATAGCTGGGATAGAGGTGAGAGCCATGAGCGAGATAGAGACGATCGGGTTTCACTACGTGGTTGAAGCGGCCGGTTGCGATCCCGAAGTTCTCGGTAACGCTGACAAGATAAGACAGATATTCCTTGAGGCAGCGAAAGTAGGCAATATGGAAGTCAAATCGAGTTATTTCTTCAAGTTCTCACCGACCGGCGTTAGTGGAGTTGTTATCGTGGCCGAAAGCCACATCTCAGTCCACACCTGGCCGGAGAAAGGTTACGCCGCTCTGGACGTCTACACCTGCGGAACCAAGGCCAATCCTGAGAAGGCCGTTGACTATATCCTCGAGCAGTTCAAGGCCAAGTACGCCCACGTAAGCGAGATAAAGCGCGGAATCGAGGAAGACGACGGAACCTTTACCCACATGATAATGACCTGGGAAGAGAGCCTAAAAAGGAACAACGGAGAGGGTTGAAACCCTCAGAGGAGCTTCTCTATTTCTTTCACCCTCTCAAGCGTGTCGGCCAGAATCTTTCTAACGTTGTCGATCTTAACCTTAAGCGTGCGGTTTTCCTCTTCCAGAGCTTTAACCTTTTCTTCCAGTTCCCTGACTTTGGCCTCAAGTTCCTCCTTCTCCTTCTTGAGCTTCTCGTACTCCTCCATCGCAACGAGCTGGCCACCTTTAGCTAGAATTTCGACGTTCTTAACCAGTTCGTCGAGCTTGCCCTGCTTAATGAGCTCGTAGGTCTCCCTGACGAGCTGGCCCGCTTTCGTCTCGCCCTTGAGGTGCTTTCTAATAGTCTGTTCAGTCCTGCCGAGCTCTTCAGCTATCTCGCTGATTGTCATGCCGGCCTTTTCTCTGGCTATGGCTCCAGCGGCAACCGCTAAGCTGTCAACCCAGGTGAGCCTCTCGGCCGGGTCCTTTATCAGCTCTATGACCTCCGGCCTGAAGAGCGTCGCGAAGAGGAGTATGCTCTCGAGCCTGTGTATCTCCTCCCTTCCAATCGGGTTCAGTGGAACCTCCACCATCTTCACCACCTCCTTTCAGTTTTTCACTCGATTTCGACAATACCACCTCTCTTCAGAACCTTGTCGTGGTGGACGATTATCCCCCTGTCGGTTATCTCGAAGGGGTGCCTCCTCATGCTGTGGCTCGTCCCGCGCATCTTCCAGACTATCAGCGAGCGCTTGAGCTCGCCGTCTATCTCATCGAGGTCAAGGCGGATTATTCCATCGACGCCGTGCTCAACTCCAGGCCCACCGAAACCACGCTCGCCGACGCTTATCTGGCTGACGAAAATGCTCGTGACGCCAAGTCCAGCGAGAACCCTCTTTAACTGCATGACTATGCTCCTCGCCATTGCAGGCTTGTTTATGTAGAGGGTCGTTACAGAGTCGACGACTAACCTCTTAGCTCCAATGTCCTTCACGGCCGTCCTTAGAACGTCTATGAACTCCCTAAGGTCCGTTAAGTCGTGGACTATGTACTTTTCGTACTCCTTGCTCTTGCCGATTCCTGCTGTGAATGCATCAACCATAGCGAAAAGTCCCTCTTCCTCGTACTTCCTAACGTCCCAGCCGAACTGGGCCATGTTCTGTCTCACTTGAACGGGGTGCTCCTCCAGGGCCACGTATATTCCGGGCTCACCCATCTGGAGGCCGTTCCACAGGAACTGCTGGGAGAATATGCTCTTTCCCGTTCCAGGCCCACCGCTGAGCAGGACGACGTTTCGCTCCGGGATCCCCCCGTGCAGTATCTCGTCCATTCCAGGGATGCCCGTCTTCACCCTTCTGATCATGAGCGTCACCCCCTTTAGTAACTTCTAGTTACCATTAAGCTATAGTGCGAATGTTCTTAAAAAGGTTACGTCTGGTGAGAAAAGTCAGCGGTTTCTCCTAAGGAACTCCCCGATGTCGGTGACGTTGAGAATGAACTTTTTCCTGCTCTCAGGGTTTATCCTGCCTATGCCAAGGATTATTCCGTTCTCGTCATAAATTACGAGCTTCTTGGTGCCCTGCCAGTTATACTCCCTAACGCCGCTTCTCGGTACGTCCTTTCCGGTCGTGAAAAGAAAGCCCGCCTTGTGAGTTAGGACTGCGTAGTTCTTCTGAACATCAACGAAGTAGAAGAACTCAACGTTGGGGTAGAACTTCTCAACGAGGTTGTCAACTTTTATCGTGCCAACGAAGGTACCGTAGGCGTAGGGCTTCATTTTGAGGCCCTCTATCTCCCGCCAGACTCTCTCGTTTACCGCGTAGACGTCCCTGAACCTGCCCTCAACCACCGCGAATGTGTGGTGCTTAAGCTCGCCGTACTTCTCGGCCTCGCGGAGGATTAGGTCGTACTCCCAGGCAGAGGCGCGGCGGTAGCGGAGAACCTCACTCATCGCCATCCCCTTCAAGCCGCTCTATCAGCTCCGCAAAACCTCCCATGTCCGTCCTCTCGAGCTTTCTCTCGAACTCGATGCCGAGTTCGGCTATCTCCTCCGGGCTTATCATCGTTTCCGGCTCTTCGGCGTTTATCCCCGGACAGCTTTCATCGTAGTAGAGCCAGAGCTTTTCGCCTTTATACTCAAAGGGTTTCTCCCCCTCGACGCCGAGCGGTTTCCGGGAGACCATGAAGGGATAAATCCGGCATATGAGTGGCCTCACCGGGTGAATCCTGCACTTCCCAGTTTCAGGGTCGTGGAAGACGCAGCCGAGGTCCCACTCCCTCACGCTGAGGACGAAGCGGAGTTTACCCCCTTCAATCGAGAACGTAACGAAGTCCTGCGGGTCATGGCCTTCTCCTGCAATCTTCTCAATGTCCTTCAGCGTTAGATAGACGTGCCTTCCACGACAGCAGTCGAGGCAGTAGAGGCATTTGAACGGCACGGGCTTGGTGAATGGTCTGGGTTTGAAGCGCATGGAATCACCTCAGGTATTGAGGTGGGCATCAAACTCTTTGCTCTTTTTGTAGTCAGCGTAGCTCTTATCGAGCCTTTTGGCAACGTAGGGGCCGTTCTTACGGTAACCGAACTTACGATAGTACTCCCTTACACCAACACCGCTTATGACGAGCATCTTCTTCACGTCAAACTCCTCTCTGGCTATCCTCTCTGCCTCGCTCAAAAGCTCCCTGCCGTAGCCTCTGTGCTGCCACTCGTATTTTGGTTTCTCCCCTATGGGCACGAGGGGGCCGTAGACGTGGAGCTCCCTGACTATAGCCGAGGGACAGCAGTTTATCTCCTTCCTGTGGGCCTTTTCGCTCGGAATTCTCAGGCGGAGAAAGCCAATGAGGATGTCGTTTTTGACGTCTTCGAAGCTGAGGAAGATTTCCCTTCCGCCAGCGGCATCGTAATCCTCGCGAAGGAGCTTTATGTGCTCCATTTCAGGCTCAACTCCAAACTTCTGCATCTGGTGGCCCACTTCCCTGAAGCGAATCTCCCTCGGCCTTATGCCGCGCTTAATCAGCTCGTTGAAGACGAGCTGGCCAAGGTTCGAGTGCTTCACGCCCGCAACTATGAGCTTTGCCGGGATGTCGCGCTGGATTCTCATCACCCTAACCCACTTGGGGAAGTACTTGTAGGCCTCGACGAGAAGCTCAACGGCCTCTTCCGTTGTATAGGGACGGTATTTTCCGGCCTTGTACCACGCGTAAAGGGGTGCATCAGCAGTCACAAGCGTCGGGTAAATCTTGAGCATGTCGGGCCTGAAGCGGGGATCTTCGAATATCGTCCTGAAGGTGTAGAGGTCCCTTTCGAAGTTGCTCCCGGGCAAACCGGGCATTATGTGGTAGTTGATTTTAAGACCAGCGTCCCTCAAAAGCTGGGTGGCCTTAACTATCTCCTCAACTCCGTGACCTCTCTTCGTTCTCTCGTGGATGAAGTTGAAAATCGTTTGAACACCCAGCTCAACCCTTGTGGTTCCAAAGCGGAGCATCCTGTCTATCTGCCTCTCGAAGGCCCAGTCAGGTCTCGTCTCTATCGTTAAACCAACCATCCTGACTTTGGCTTTCTCGTTCTTCCTTTGCTCGTCTTCAAGATAGTAGTAGGGCTTCCTGTGGGTTCTCTCCCATGCTTCCCTGAACTTTGGGTCTTCCTCGAAAACGGACTCGTCTTTCTTAACAATCAGCCGTATGAGCTTCTCCTCAAGGTTCTCGATGTCTTTGAAGTATGGGAAGTCGTTCATCGCCTTGAAGGCGCATTTGATGTACCACTCCTGATAATCAAGGTCAACGGCTGGAAACGTTCCTCCCTGGATTATCACCTCAACCTTGTCAACGTCATGACCGATGTCGGTGAGCTGCTTTAACCTGCGCATCATGATGATGTATGGATGATAGGCACTCTGAACTGCCCTTAAAGCTGAAGGTTCTTTCCCCGTGTAGCTCTGTGGAGAACCAATGGCCGGCCCGCCGGGGCAGTAGATACACCTGCCGTGTGGACAGGGGAAGGGTTTGGTCATCATGGCGACGACGGCGACACCGCTTATGGTTCTGGTGGGCTTCCTCTTGAGGAGCTCCCTAAAGCGCTCGCGCTCCTCCTCTGGAATGGCCTTGAGTATGTCCGAGTTACCAGGAATCTTGGAGAGATGATACTTCCGGGAGACGACTATCTTATAGCGGTTGAGCTCTTCTCTGCTCTTTATCTCGCCAGACAGGACAGCCCTCGCTATCTCCTCAACTGCCTTTTTGAAGTCCTTATCGTACATGTCCCTCACTCTCAACCCAGCTTAGGGGGCGGTTTTAAAAGGGTTTGCTGGGCATATTCAGTTAGTGAACAATTCACCAGGTGAATAGGGGTGAGAAGATGAACCGCGACGAACTCGTTGCCTTTCTTGATGAGTACCTAAACATCTCGGCCTACCCGGACAAGTCCAGTAACGGCCTCCAAGTAGAGGGGAAGGAGGAAGTCGAGAGGGTCGCTTTTGCCGTTGACACAACGCTGAAAACCATCGAGAGGGCCGCAAAGGGAAAAGCCGACATGCTGATCGTCCACCACGGAATGATATGGGGCGGATTGAACTACATCACTGGAGTGCACTACAGGCGTTTAAAGACACTCTTCGAGAGCGGGATAAACCTCTACGTCGCCCATCTTCCGTTGGATGCCCATCCGGAGGTCGGGAACAACGTTGGGCTCTTGAGGCTTCTAGACCTCGAACCGAAGGGCCCCTTCGGGGAGTACAAGGGGCTCTCTATAGGCTTCTGGGGCGAGTTCAACGAGCCTCAGCCAATTGAGAAGGTAGCGCAGGTAATAGCGGAGAAGCTCGACTCGACTGTTAAGACATATAAATTCGGGGAGAGGGAGATAAAGACCGTTGGAGCGGTAAGTGGTGCAGGGGCCTTTGCCCTCGAAGAGGCGTGGAGGAAGGGGATTGACTTACTCATAACCGGAGAGTTCGGTCACGCGGATTACCTGACGGCGATGGACCTTCCGCAGAGCGTCCTCGTTGCGGGTCACTACAAGACTGAGACGCTGGGAGTTAAGGCCCTGATGGGGCTTTTGAAGGAAAAGTTTGAGCTTGACGTCTTCTTCATAGACGAGCCGACAGGACTTTGAGGCTTTTACTTTTTCAGTGGATTTCCGAAGGGATCTATAAGACCGGCCCGTATAAGGGAAGAACTTATTTTGGGCCCGATCCTGCTCCTCACGAGCCCGATGGTTATTATATCAAGGGGTGGCAAACCCCTCTCTTCCCTTGCCTTGTTAACTACCAGAGCGCCCTTGTAGGTCTCTTCACTAACGACTATGGCCTCAAGGCTTTTCATCCTGTCGGCAAAACCGATGGCACTGTTAATCTTTATAATGCGGTAGTTGGAGTAGCCGTTGACCTCAAAGAACTTTATCAGATCCCTGAGACGGAGCTCATAGGGGAGGATCTTCTCTGCGTAGGGCTTGTTCCTTATCATCTCGTCCGAGGTGAGTCCGACGTATACGTATTTTCCCACTTCAAACGCCTTCCTCAGAAGGGCTTTATGGCCAAGGTGGAGCCTGTCAAAAGTGCCCCCAACCACTACCTTTCTGTAGGGCTTTCTCACCATCGCCGACCCTCACAGGGGCTCAAACTCCCTGAGGAGTAGCGCTTTCTGTTTCTCATCTAGGGCGTTCTCGTCTACGAAAACTATAAGGGCTTTCCTGCTTGAGACGATAATGTCCTTAAGGTTGATCAGGAACTTGAAGACTGCCGGAAAGTCGTTGTAGATTAGGAGATATTCCAGACAATCTATAACCACTATGGAGCCATTTTTCTCCGAGATAAATCTTATCGCCTCGTCCTGCATAACATGAAGGGCAGTGGGGGGAATCCCTTTTCCATATATCTGGGTTACCCACACGGGGACAACAAAGTCCCCAAGATCACTATAGAGGTCTGGATTCCTGGTAAAAACCAGCGTTGGCTCGCTGAGATCCTTAAGAATTTCAAGAAGGTCAAACACTTTTCCCCTGGATCCCAGGATTATATAAGAACCAGCCAAGGGGTTTGACTTTAAGCTATCTTTCCGTCCTTCCAAATCAGAGGGGATAACAACTGGAATGTACGATCTCTCAAGTGTCAGAACATAGGCTATCATAGTGTAGATGGATCCAATTATTGAGACCCCGTAGAAGGCCTCAATAAGATAATAATCATACGGAACTGGATAAAAATCAGCAATGAGATCAAGCATATTGCCCAAGACACCAAAAAACAGGAATAGAGAGGCTCTATTAACGAAAAACCTCAGTCCGGATACATAGATACGCCTACGCTTGAAGAAAAACCACCATATGTACGTTATCGCCAAAAGGAGTATTACATCATACACCACCTTCCACAGGGGCACCCTAAGGCTCATCCACGCATCCCCCAGTAAAGCAACACATGATAATTCCACCGGTTACTCCCATATAACCTCAACCTCATCGGTGCGGAACTTCTGTTTCACAACGGTATCCTCTATTTTAAACCTTACGCCACCGCGGTACATCCTCAGGCCGGTATAGGCTATCATGGCCCCATTGTCCCGGCATAGGTCGTAGGGTGGGACGAAAAACTCGATCCCCCTGTCTTCGGCCATTGTTTTGAGCATTTCCCTGAGCCTGTTGTTGGCTGCAACGCCTCCCACGAGGACTACCTCTTCCTTGCCGGTGTGTGCTACAGCTCTCTCGGTAACCTCCACCAAAGCCGCAAAGGCGGTCTCCTGGAATGAGTAAGCCAGATCCTCGACGCGGTACTTCCCGGTTCTGTACTTCCTGACAGCCTCGGTTAGGAGACCGGAGAAGCTCAAATCCATCCCCTTCACCGCGTAAGGAAGTTCAATGTAGCGCTCTCCCCTCTGGGCGAGCTTCTCTATCTTTGGGCCTCCTGGAAAGCCTATTCCCAGCTCCCGGGCAAAGGTGTCTATCGCGTTGCCTATGCCTATATCGAGCGTCTCGCCGAAGACGCGGTAGCGGCCGCCCTCAAGGGCAAGAACCTGTGTGTTGCCGCCGCTCACGTAGAGACCAACGGGGTCTTTGACGCCGAACATCTTGGTTATCTCAACGTGGGCGATGCAGTGGTTTACTCCAACTATCGGCTTGTTGTATTTTATTGCCAGCGCCCTTGCCGCCGTAGCGACAACCCGAAGTGCAGGGCCAAGACCCGGCCCCTGGGAGAAGGCTATCACATCAACGTCGTCCATCGTTATCCCAGCTGTCTCAAGTGCCTTCCTCAGAAGGGGCTTCAAAAGGCGCGCGTGGTGCTCAGCGGCCTCTTTCGGGTGAATACCACCCTTTTCAGTGGTGAGAGTATCGAATACGTTGGCGAGGACTTTCTTTTCGGTAACGATCCCGATGCCGAGGGTGTGAGCTGTACCTTCTATGCCTAGAGCTATCATAGTGGAACCCTCTAAAAAAGGCGTTAAAAAGGTTACCCGCCGGAAAAGTTGAGACGATAGTCGAAATCCACTACTGGAAAGGGGTACAGGAAGCAGTCGTCTCCTATTGTCTCGGCGTTATCTCCGAGGAGGAAGGAAATCACTTTGGTCGTCTCCGGATGCCTTATCCCGACATAGGGAATTCCGTGCCAGCTCTTCCAGCCAACTTCTCTACCACGATAGTTGAAAACAACCAGAGCGGCTATCAGAACTCCTGTATCTCCGTTCTTCTGGAGGTCTTCCATCAAAGTCCCGTTGGTGGAAAGAACCGCCAAAACCGTCTGCGGGATCGTGCCGTTTTGGGGCCTGATGGTTATCACACCGAGGTAGCGGAATTTCCCAGTAACGTTGTCAGGTAGGTAATCCGGGGTTCCAGAGCCCTTGATCAGGCTGTCTTGGAAGGAGTTTATGTCCTCAACGGTCCACAGTCTGCCTGCACCGCTGGTCGAGAACTCGACAGCACCGCCGGCGGGATTTAACGCGTATTCGTATCCCCGCAGTCCTCTTTTGAAACGGTAAGTGAAGGAGACCTCAAAGACTTTCTCGCCCGTTGCTTTGCCGTAGGGGACAGTTCCTTCAAGGGCCAACATCCGTGAGGGAGGGGCTTGGTCGGAGACATTTAGGAGCGAGTACCAGAGGTAAATCCTGATATCCTTTAGGGCTCCGGGGCCTTCAACGTGTGAAAACGAGAAGAGTATGAAGTTTGGAACACTCTTTCCGGGAGCGTATTCAAGGGGACAATCATAAATAGCCTGGACGTGGGTATCGTTCAGATATTTCTCCTCCCATCCAAAGGCAGGGCTGATCTCATATTCCCGTATTACATCAAAGGGGGCAATCGTGGGGCGAATGGAAGAGCCTGCGTACGCGGCATAAAAGCCGCCAATGAGAGCGGTGAGGATCACGAGGACTGCAAGCATTGATGTGGCTTTTTTCATCCTCATCACCGAGTACTTTCTACCCGTGCATGAATTATAAACTTTTTGTAGTATTTCTTCGAACTGCATGCTTTTTAAGCTCTGGAGCGGTGGGGGTAACATGCGTGTTATCGGTGTCATACGAAATTCGCGGCGTGAGAGGCTCAGCAGGGAGGAGTTCGAGGAGCTTTTGGAGAGTGCAGGGTATGAGGTTCTGGCGATACTTGAGCAGAATAGGGAAGAGCATCCGAGGTATAACATAGGCCGGGGAAAGCTTGAGGAGCTCAAAAGGCTCGTTGAAGATCTGAGGCCGGACAAAGTGGTCTTCGCCAACAAGCTCACCCCCAGTCAGGCTTACAACCTGTGGAAAGAGCTCAGGGTTGACGTCATCGACCGCTGGCAGCTCGTCCTTGAGATATTTGAGAAGAGGGCCCATTCCAAGGAAGCCAAGCTTCAGGTTGAGCTTGCCTCGCTCCAGTACGAAGTTCCCCTTGTGAAGGAGGCAATAAGAAGAATAAAGCTCGGTGACAGGGCGGGATTCAAGGGAATGGGTGAGTACCAAACTCAACAGTACCTGAAGCACATACGCTACAGAATGGGGAAGATAAGGAAAGAACTGGAAAAAGTCAGGGCGGACAGAGAAGTCAAGAGAAAAAGAAGGGAAGAAATGGGGTTTATTCTCGTGGCCCTGGTCGGTTACACCAACGCAGGCAAATCTACCCTGCTTAACGCCCTGGCGGGTGAAGAAGTCGAAGCCAGACAGCAGATGTTCACAACCCTGGCCACAACTACGAGGAGATTCAAACTCGGACGAAAAAGGGCCCTAGTAACGGACACGGTTGGCTTCATCGATAACCTTCCTCCCTTCATCGTCGAGGCCTTCCACTCAACCCTGGAGGAGATAACCCGGGCGGACATAATAGTCCTCGTTCTAGATGCGAGTGAGCCCTGGGCGGAGGTCAGAAGAAAAGTTCTGGCTTCACTCAGGGTTCTTAGGGAGCTTAAAGCCCCCGACAAGCCAATGATAATTGCCCTGAACAAGATAGACCTCGTGGAGGAGGAAGACGCCGAGGAGAAGGCGAGACTACTGGGAAAGCTCCTCGAAGAAGTTGCTCCAAACGTCAGGGCCATAGTTAAAATCTCGGCAAAGGAAGGCCGTCTCGAAGAACTCTATAGGGCACTTGAGGAATCGATTCCAGAGCTACCAAAGTACAGGGCATTTAGGGTCGTAATACCACCAACCGAGGACGCCGGGAAAGTCATCTCAACAATTGAGGCTATCGGAGAGGTTTTGGACGTTCAGTACGGGGAAAGCACCGTTGTCCACGCACTCATTCAGACTGGAATGATAAAAGAGCTCACAAAGATGAACGTCAGGATAGAACATCTAAACGAGTCCGACAAAGTGGAACAGCTGGAAAACGGCAAGTGATATTATTATCGCTATCGTTGGGGTTGCAACCCACCCAAAGACTATGTCCTTTATAACTCTTCTATCAACTCCCTCGCCGGTTATAAGACCAACACCGACAACTCCACCCACTATGGCCTGACTCGAACTCACCGGAAGGCCAAACATGTTGGCGAGACTCACGGATATTGCCGAACCGAACTGGGCTGCAAAAGCAGATATCGGGCCCAGAGCAGTTATCTTCTTGCCCACTGTGTGCATAACAGCGTAGCTGAACGTCAAAGAACCCATGGCTAGACTCAGAGCAACCAGGCTCCCCGCAACCCTGGGTTCAAGGAAACCCGCACCAACTATCGGTCCGGAGGCATTGGCAACCTCGTTCGTTCCAAAGTTAAACGCCATGTAAGAGCCACCAAGGATGGCGAGGGCCTTGTAGAGGGCCTCGATAGTGGATATGCTCTTTATGTTGGAGACAACCTTACCATAGAACTTGTAGAGCACTGCCGCGAGAACACCCGCAAGAATCGGGGAGAAAACCCATGCAAGGGCTATCTGGAGCATGGTGGTCCATCTTATGGGAGCACCTATGCTTATGCCAACCCCAACAACACCTCCGACTATGGCCTGGGTTGTAGATACCGGAAGGCCCTTTATAGTCGCTATCGTAACCCAAACCCCGGCGGAGAGGAGGGCTATAACGGCCAGCTCAAGGGTCAGGTAGCCGGGAGGCACGATTCCCTTACCGACGGTCTTCATGACTTTATATCCCTTGAGGTAAGCCCCCAGAAGGGTAAAGATAGCTATGGTGAGGGTGGCTTGCCTGAAGCTCAGTATTCCGGCCCCGACGGCTGTACCCATGGCATTGGCTGAATCGTTTGCACCTATGTTCCATGCGATGTAGAAGGCAACCGCTATTATTGCAACCGCCACTGCGTCCATGCCAGCCCCTCCACTATATAGACTATATGGTGTAATGTAGTCCATTAAAAAGTTTGCCTCAGCGAATACATCCATTTCCCCCTGCAGAGATATCATCATCAGCGCCCCAGAATGTTCACCTTTACCCAAAGACGCCTGTCGAGAAGGCCTTAGGTCAATACCGAAACCTAAATAAATGTGTTGGACTAATCCAAACTGAAAAAACCCAGGGAGGCATGAAAAATGATCGAGATTCGTTTTCACGGTAGGGGTGGACAGGGTGCCGTTACGGCCGCAAACATTTTAGCCTCAGCAGCCTTCAAGAGTGGCAAATACGTCCAGGCGTTCCCGTTCTTTGGCGTCGAGAGGCGTGGAGCGCCGGTTACAGCTTTCACAAGGATTGACGACAAGCCGATAAGAATTAAGACCCAGATCTACGAGCCAGACGTTGTCGTCGTCCTCGACCCATCGCTCCTTGACACCGTCGACGTTACCGCCGGTCTCAAAGACGGCGGAATCGTCATCGTTAACACCGAGAAGAGCAAGGAGGAAGTTCTCGAAAAGCTCAAGAAGAAGCCGGCAAAGCTGGCCCTCGTCGATGCCACAACCATAGCCCTCGAAATCCTTGGCCTTCCAATTACCAACACGGCCATCCTCGGGGCGGTTGCTAAGGCCACTGGGATAGTCGATCTCAAGTACGTCCAAGAGGCCATTAAGGAGACCTTCTCCGGAACTCTCGGCGAGAAGAACGCCAAGGCCGCCGAAGAGGCATTCAACAAGACCGTTGTTTACGAGCTCTGATTTTCTCTGCTTTCCTTAACTTTGGGGGAGGGGAGGAGCTTGAACACTCTGTTTGGAGAGAAAAAGGCGGAGGCAAAAAAGATAGTCTTCACCTCCGTTGATCAGTACCCTGAGGCCCCTATAAGCCTCGGGACTACCCTGAGCAACTTCACCGGTGACTGGAGAACCTTTATGCCTGTTGTGAACGAGGACAAGTGCGTCAAGTGCTACATCTGCTGGAAGTTCTGTCCCGAGCCTGCAATCTACATCAAGCCCGACGGCTACGTGGCCATAGACTACGACTACTGTAAGGGCTGTGGAATCTGCGCGAACGAATGTCCGACCAACGCGATAACAATGGAGAAGGAGGAGAAGTGATATGGCCGAGTACAAACCCATTAAGAAGGTTGTGAGCGGTAACTACGCGGCCGCTTACGCCGCACTCCACGCGAGAGTTCAGGTCGTTGCCGCTTATCCAATAACTCCTCAGACGAGCATCATTGAGAAGATAGCCGAGTTCATAGCCAACGGCGAGGCAGACATCCAGTACGTTCCCGTCGAGAGCGAGCACTCCGCTATGGCAGCCTGTATAGGCGCCTCCGCCACGGGAGCGAGGGTCTTCACGGCTACCGCCGCCCAGGGACTGGCTTTGATGCACGAGATGCTCCACTGGGCGAGCGGTGCGAGACTGCCGATAGTTATGGTCAACGCCAACAGGGCTCTGGCTCCGCCGTGGAGCGTTTGGGACGAGCAGACCGATTCACTCTCACAGAGAGACACCGGATGGCTCCAGTTCTACGCCGAGAACAACCAGGAGGTTTACGACGGCGTTCTGATGGCCTTTAAGGTAGCCGAGGACAAGCGCGTTTCACTGCCGGCAATGGTCATTGAGAGCGCCTTCATTCTGAGCCACACCTACGACGTCGTCGAAATGATTCCGCAGGAGCTCGTCGACGAGTTCCTCCCGCCGAGGGACCCGCTCTACACGCTAACCGACTTCGACAACCCGATTTCCGTCGGCGCTTTAGCCACTCCGAACGACTACTACGAGTTCAGGTACAAGGAAGCAATGGCCATGGAGAGGGCCAAGAAGGTGATCAAGGAAGTCGGCAAGGAGTTCGGCGAGCGCTTCGGAAGGGACTACAGCCAGATGATAGAGACCTACAGGACGGACGATGCAGAAATAGTGTTCATGGGAATGGGGTCACTCATGGGAACCGTCAAGGAGGCCGTTGACCTCCTCAGGAAGGAGGGCTACAAGGTCGGAGCGGCGAAGGTCCGCTGGTTCAGGCCCTTCCCGAAGGAAGAGCTCTACGAACTCGCCAAGGAGGTTCCAGCCATAGCCGTAGTCGACAGGAACTTCTCCTTCGGTCAGGAGGGAATACTCTTCAACGAGTCCAAGGGCGTTCTCTTCAACACCGACGCGAGACCCCTCATGAAGGACTACATCGTTGGTCTCGGTGGCAGGGACTTCACGGTAAACGACGTCAGGGCAATAGCCAAGGACATGAAGAAGACCCTTGAGAAGGGCAGGGTTGAGGAAGAGGTAGTGTGGTACCACCTTAAGAGGTGAGAGAGATGGAGATTCCCGAGAGCATTAAGAAAAGACTTACCCTTCCCGCTGAGGAGCACTTCTATGCAGGCCACACAGCCTGCCAGGGCTGTGGCGCTTCCCTTGGCTTAAGGTACGTCCTCAAGGCCTACGGGAGGAAGACGATAGTTACCATTCCAGCCTGCTGTTCAACAATCATAGCCGGTGCCTGGCCCTACAACACACTTGATGCCCCGCTCTTCCACACGGCTTTCGCAACAACTGGAGCCGTCATAAGTGGAATTGAGGCAGGACTCAAGGCCCAGGGCTACAAGGTCAAGGGCGAGGACGGCGTCATGGTCGTCGGATGGGCCGGTGACGGTGGTACCGCTGACATAGGCCTTCAGGCCTTGAGCGGTTTCCTTGAAAGGGGCCACGATGCTGTCTACATCATGTACGACAACGAGGCCTACATGAACACCGGAATCCAGAGGAGCGGTTCTACCCCCTACGGTGCCTGGACGACCAACACCCCGGGCGGAAAGAGGCACTTCCTTGAGAAGAGGCACAAGAAGAAGGTCATTGACATTGTCATAGCCCACGAAATTCCTTACGCGGCAACTGCGAGCGTTGCCTATCCAGAAGACTTCATAAGGAAGCTCAAAAAGGCTCAGAAGACACCCGGCCCGAGCTTCATCCAGCTCTTCGCGCCGTGCCCGACCGGCTGGCGCTCACCGACCGACAAGAGCATCGAGATAGCTCGTATGGCAGTCCAGACGGCTTACTTCCCGCTCTTTGAGTACGAGAACGGAAAATACAAGATAAACATGCCAAATCCAAAGAAGGAGCCGAAGCCCATAGAGGAGTTCCTCAAACTCCAGGGCAGGTTCAAGTACATGACCAAGGAGGACATAGAAATCCTCCAGGGGTGGGTCAACCACGAGTGGGAGAAGCTGAAGAAGCTCGCCGAGGTCTTCGGCTGACCCTTTCGTTTCATTTTTGTCCACGCAAAGTTTAAGTTTCAAGTTGATAACTCACCAGAGGTGATATATATGGCTGAGAGCCCGTTTAAGGCCGACATTGAGAGGGTTCAGAAGGAGTATAGCGAAAAGATGACACCCGGAGCGATAGCATACATCCCGGGAAGCAGCGTCGTCAACAAGACGGGAAGCTGGAGAGTTTTCATGCCGGAGTTCAACAGGGACAAGTGCGTCCGCTGCTACCTCTGCTACATCTACTGCCCCGAGCCTGCAATTTACCTGGATGAAGAGAACTACCCGGTCTTCGACTACGACTACTGTAAGGGTTGTGGAATCTGCGCCAACGAGTGCCCAACCGATGCAATAGTTATGGTTAGGGAGACCAAGTGAGGTGGTGAAAGATGCCGATTAGGACCGTTATGAAGGCCAACGAGGCGGCCGCCTGGGCGGCTAAGCTCGCAAAGCCGAAAGTTATAGCCGCGTTCCCGATTACGCCCTCGACACTCATTCCCGAGAAGATAAGCGAGTTCGTTGCCAACGGAGAGCTCGATGCGGAGTTCATCAAGGTCGAGAGCGAGCACTCAGCGATTTCAGCCTGTGTTGGAGCTTCGGCAGCTGGAGTTAGAACATTCACGGCAACGGCCTCCCAGGGTCTGGCTTTGATGCACGAGGTTCTCTTCATCGCCGCTGGAATGCGCCTTCCGATAGTCATAGCCGTTGGAAACCGCTCACTCAGCGCTCCAATCAACATCTGGAACGACTGGCAGGACACCATAAGCGAGCGCGACACCGGCTGGCTCCAGTTCTACGCCGAGAACAACCAGGAGGCCCTAGACCTCATACTCATAGCCTTCAAAGTCGCTGAAGACGAGAGGGTTCTCCTACCGGCCATGGTCGGCTTCGACGCGTTCATATTGACCCACACCGTTGAGCCCGTGGAAATTCCTGACCAGGAAGTTGTTGACGAGTTCCTCGGTGAGTATGAGCCAAAGCACGCCTACCTCGACCCGGCCAGGCCGATAACCCAGGGCACCCTTGCCTTCCCGGCCCACTACATGGAGGCTAGATACACCGTCTGGGAGGCCAACGAGAACGCCAAGAAGGTCATCGACGAGGCCTTTGCCGAGTTCGAGA
Organism: Thermococcus gorgonarius; assembly: GCF_002214385.1. Lineage (NCBI taxonomy): Archaea > Methanobacteriati > Methanobacteriota > Thermococci > Thermococcales > Thermococcaceae > Thermococcus > Thermococcus gorgonarius. Next base: position 1,435,911 of record NZ_CP014855.1, read on the forward strand.
AGAAGTTCGGAAGGAAGTACAGCAAGATTGAGGAGTACAGAACTGACGACGCCGAAATAATCTTCGTCACCATGGGTTCACTCGCCGGAACCGTCAAGGAGTACGTTGACCACCTCCGCGAGAAGGGAATCAAGGCCGGTGCCGCGAAGCTCACCGTTTACAGGCCGTTCCCGACCGAAGAAGTTAGGGAGCTTGCAAAGAAGGCCAAGGTCCTGGCTTTGCTCGAGAAGAACGTCACCTTCAGCGTCGGTGGAGCCCTCTTCCAGGACTTCAGCAGGGCTTTGATCAACCAGAAGGAGAAGCCGATACTCGTTGACTTCATCCTCGGCCTCGGTGGCAGGGACGTCACCTTCAAGGAACTCGACGAAGTCCTTGAGATAAGCAAGAAGGCCCTCGCCGGAGAGGAGTTTGATGAGGTCAACTGGATCGGCCTGAGGAAGGAGATACTGTGAGGTGAGGAAGATGGCCGTTAGGAAGCCCCCGATTACCACTCGCGAGTACTGGGCACCCGGTCACGCCGCCTGTGCTGGCTGTGGCTGTGCCACTGCTCTCAAATTAGCTACCAAGGCCTTCAGCGAGGCCATGGAGGAGAAATATGGCGATCCCAACGCCTTCGCCATAGCCCAGGCAACCGGATGTATGGAGGTTGTTTCAGCAGTGTTCCCGTACACGGCGTGGAAGGTTCCGTGGGTTCACGTGGCCTTTGAGAACGCAGCAGCAGCTGCCAGCGGTGTTGAAGCCGCTTGGAAGAAGCTCGGCAGGAAGGGCAAGATATTGGCCATAGGCGGTGACGGTGGTACCGCTGACATAGGCCTTCAGGCTTTAAGCGGTATGCTCGAGAGGCGCCACAACGTGGTTTACCTCATGTACGACAACGAGGCCTACATGAACACCGGAATCCAGAGGTCAAGTTCAACCCCCTATGGTGCCTGGACCACCACCTCACCACCGGGCAAGTACTCCATCGGTGAGGACAAACCCAAGAAGTGGGTCGCCCTAATAGCTGCCGCTCACCAGATACCCTACGTCGCCACCGCGAGCATAGGAAACCCCTTCGACTACGTCAGGAAGATGAAGAAGGCGGCAAAGGTTGATGGACCAGCCTTCGTGCAGGTCCACTGCACCTGCCCGACCGGCTGGAAGAGCCCGCTCGAGAAGGGCGTTGAGATAGCTCGCCTTGCCATCGAGACCGGCGTCTGGCCGCTCTTCGAGATCGAGAACGGCGACTTCTTCAACATCAAGATACAGGCACCGGGAGGAGGAGCCAAGGTCAAGCGCGAGGGCGGAAAGATAGTCGCCATTGAGTTCAAGAAGCCCATCGAGGAGTACCTTAAGTTACAGGGCAGGTTCAAGCACCTCTTCAAGAGGCCCGAAGCAATAGACGAGCTCAGAGAGCAGATCAAGGCCATGTGGAAGGTTCTTGGTGTGGACGTCTACCTCCCCAAGCCGGAGGAGTGATTTTCTCTTTTTCTGTTATCTTTTCTTGGTTGATTGACATATTAACATCGTCTCATTGGGTGAACCAAATGACTTATAAATCGTAACACGATTTTGTACTTTGGTGATACCAATGAAGGTTCTCGTGAGCGGTAAAGGCGGTTGCGGAAAGAGCACCATAAGCGCGATGCTTGGAAAGTATTTGGCTGAGAAGGGGTACCGCGTTCTAATCATAGACGCCGACGAGTCAAACCCGGGCCTCTACAGGATGCTGGGCCTTCCAAAGGTCAAAACGCTCGCGGAACACCTTGGGGGCAAGACGAGGGCCAAGATACTCATGGCGGCCGAGGGCCAGGGGGAACTCGACGAAGAACTCTTCAACTGGACCCTTGATGACATTCCTGAAGAGATACTCGCCAAAAAGGGGAACCTGGCCGTTCTCACGATAGGTAAAATTGAGGAGGCCGAGGAAGGCTGTGCTTGCCCCTACGGCTTCCTGGCCAGAAAGCTCCTCGAGGGGATTAAGCTTGGGGAAAACGAGGTCATCATAGTTGACACCGAGGCAGGAATAGAGCACTTCGGCAGGGGCGTTGACAAATACGTTGACGTTGTAATCGACGTTGCAGAGCCTTCAGTTGAGTCAATAGAGCTTTCGAAAAAGATAGCCACGCTGAGCAGGAGCCTCGGCCTCACTCACGTCTTGGTTCTCAACAAGGCTCTGCCCGGGGTTGAGGACAAGCTTCCGGTTAAACCCGACGTCACAATACCCTTCGACCAGGGCTTCATACTCGACAGCCTAAACGGGAAAGAAGTCAGGCCAGTGAAACAAATAGAAGAACTCTGGGAAATAATCCCCGGATGAGCACATTTGGAAAAACTTGACGTTCTGACACATTCCTCAATTTCTTTTAACAAAATTCCGGCAAACCTTTTTAGGACTTCTCATTTCCCTTAACTTTTCCCGGCGATTAAATGCCACTCCGAACCTGATTTGGGCAAACGGCTATTTTCATTTCGGTTTTTGGCTTATTAAGTTGCCCCAACTTATTTTCGTCATCCAACGATTATCATATTGACAATCAACGAAAAAATTTTAAGGAACTCTAACATCTTCTTTCGAAAAATCGGGTGGTTGCCATGCAGGTAGGCGAAGGATTTTTGAAAGAGCGCTACATTCCACTGCAAGCCTTTCGGGAGGAGCACAAGAAGTCCATCGAGAACCTTGAGGAGTTCTGGGCAGAGCAGGCAAAGGTCCTCGACTGGTTCAAGACATGGGACAAGGTCTTGGACGACTCAAGGGCGCCTTTCTTCCGCTGGTTCGTTGGAGGGGAGCTGAACGCGAGCTACAACGCCCTGGACAGACACATAAAAGCGGGAAAAAGGAACAGGGCCGCGATAATTTGGGAGAGTGAGAATGGCGAAACAAGAACTCTAACCTACTACGAGCTTTACCGCGAGGTCAATCGCTTCGCCTCAGTCCTGAAGAACCTCGGCGTTGGTAAGGGCGATAGAATAGTAATCTACATGCCACTCGTTCCAGAGGTTGTCATAGCCATGCTCGCCAGCGCGAGGATCGGGGCGATTCACAGCGTCGTCTTCTCCGGATTTTCAGCGGAGGCTTTAGCGACGAGGATAAACGACGCTAAGGCGAAGGTGGTAATCACCGCAGACTACCTCTACAGGCGTGGTAAAGCTCTGAACCTCAAGGAAATAGTGGACAAGGCCCTTCTCGAGACCCCGAGCGTCGAGAGCGTCGTTGTCCTCAAGAGGGGCTCCGATGATATCAACATGGTCGAGGGAAGGGACTACTACTGGCACAACCTCCTTGAGGGCGCTGAGAAATACGTCGAGCCCGTCCCGGTCGAGAGCAACCACCCGCTGTTCATCCTCTACACGAGCGGAACGACCGGGACGCCGAAGGGCATAGTCCACTCCACAGGTGGCTACCTCGTTTACGTTGCAAAGACGATGCAGTGGGCCTGGGGGATAAGAGAGGACGACCTCTTCTGGAACACCGCCGATGTTGGCTGGATTACGGGGCACAGCTATCTCGTCTACGGACCTCTGACTCTCGGCCTGACCGTGATGATGTACGAGGGGGCGCTCAACTATCCAAAGCCAGACAGGCCCTGGGAGATAATCGAGAAGCACGGAGTTACGATATTCTACACCGCGCCGACGGCGATAAGGATGCTCATGCGCTATGGAGATGAATGGGTGAAGAAGCACGACCTCTCAAGTTTGAGACTTCTCGGTTCCGTCGGCGAGCCGATTAATCCTGGGGCATGGAAGTGGTACTACGAAGTCGTAGGAGGGAAGCGCTGTCCCATCATCGACACATGGTGGCAGACCGAAACCGGCGGCTACATGATTTATCCCTCGGCTGGAATACAGCTACCTCCTCTCAAACCCGGATCGGCTACCTTCCCGGGGCTGGGGGTTGATGCAGACGTCTTCGACTCGGAGGGCAAGCCTGCAAAGCCGAACGGGCGTGGCTACCTTGTAATCAAGAAGCCCTGGCCCGGAATGCTCCTCGGAATATGGGGCAACGACGAGCGCTACATAAGAACCTACTGGCAACGCTTCAGCAGGCCGGACGAGGGGGTCTGGATTTACTACCCGGCTGACTATGCTATGAAGGACGATGAGGGCTACTTCTGGATATTCGGCAGGGCAGACGAGGTTCTCAATGTCTCCGGCCACAGGATTGGCACTGCCGAGATAGAACACGCTTTAGTCCTTCACCCGGCCGTTGCTGAGGCAGCCGTCATAGGCAAACCCGACGAGATAAAGGGTGAAGTGCCTGTGGCCTTCGTGATACTCAAGGCTGACTACGCTCCAACCGAGAGGCTGAAGAAGGAGCTGATAGACTACGTCAGGGAAACCCTCGGACCGATAGCGGCTCCAGCCGAGGTCTTCTTCGTTAACAAACTGCCGAAGACGAGGAGCGGAAAGATAATGCGCAGGGTTTTGAAAGCCCTCGCGAGCGGGAAGAGCCTCGGCGATCTCTCGACGCTTGAGGACGAGGCGAGTGTTGAAGAGGTTAAGAAAGCCCTCGAAGGCTTCGAGATGCGCTAGCGGATCTTTGCCTTTTTATTTCCTCCCAATTTGTCAAAAGAAAAGGGGAAAGTCAGCATATCCTTGGCACGGGGTCTCCTTCTGGAGGTTCCATAAAGCGCTTTCCTCCGATTCCCGTCTCAAGGATAACCTTCCCGCGGTATTCTGGGATTACCTCGCCAATTATCGCCGCGTTCTTGCCCTTCTCGGTTTTCCTCATTGCCTCAAGGGCCTCCTCGGCGTAGTCTTTAGCCACAACCATCACTACCTTGCCCTCGTTGGCAACGTCGTATGGGCTTATGCCGAGCATCTCACTGGCGGCCCTGACCTCCGGCCTTATTGGAATATCCGCTTCCCTTACGAGGATTCCCACGTTACTCTTACGAGCGATCTCGTTGAGAGCGTTGCTCAAACCAGCCCTCGTCGGGTCCTTCATAGCGTGGATGTTCTCCCAGCCTATGGCATCTGCAACGGCTTTAACAACGTCCCATATTGGCGCAACATCGCTCTTCAGCTCGGTCTCAAAGGCTATTCCCTCGCGGTGGCTCATCAGCGCTATCCCGTGGTCTCCTATCGTCCCGCTGACCAAAACAGCGTCTCCGACTTTGGCCCCGGCATCGCTTATCGGCCTCTCGGCAATGCCTATTCCAGCGGTGATGACGAACATCTCTATCGGGTCTTCGACGACCTTAGTGTCGCCTGTGACTATTGGAACGGGCACTTCCTTAGCGGTTTCATCCATCGAGCGGAGAACCCTCTCAAGGACCTCCATATCAAGGCCCTCGCCGATTATCATGGAATTCGCCAAAGCGAGCGGCTGGGCACCCATAACAGCCAGGTCGTTCACCGTCCCGCTGACTGCCAGCCTGCCGATGTCTCCGCCGGGGAAGAAGAGCGGCTTAACCGTGTGGCCGTCTATTGTGAAGACTAGGTGCTTATCGCCGAAGGGTATCGTTGCGCCGTCGTCCAGGGCGTCAAGTCCTATTCCACCGGCGCTCTTGAGGGTCAGCGTTTTGAGTATCACGTCCCTCAAAAGCTCCTCCATTATCTCTCCGCCGGCTCCGTGCTCGAGCTTTATCTTTTCTCCCATTTTCAACCCTCCAAAAGGCCCTTTTCGCGAAGGTAATCAACGGTAAAGCCGAGAAATTCCTCGGCGCGTCTGATATTCCCACATGCCTCCCCCCTCGGTGATATCAACAACAAAAGAGTAATCCGCGGTCTGTCTCAGGTTAAAGGCAGTTCTCAAGTGAGTAAAAAATTTGTGAGGGACTTCACCAGTCTTAACGAACTCCTTGCCGAGGAGTGCTATCACTGTGAAATGCTTGGAAGCACTTATGCCTTTTGTGAGTAGAATTGCCTCGGCACAGTAGAACATGGTGTAGTATGCCCTCGAAAGTGCAAAACCATAGAAACCCTTTTTCAGCAAGGTTTTGGCTGCTTCAAGACTCTCCTCGGCCTTTTTTATCATGTCCTCATATCTGCTCATACCTTTATTCCCTCCACGTGGACGGTCTGGATCAGCGGGTCGTGTTCCATTCTGGGACTCAGCGGATAGACGATGAGGGAAATAATGATGCCCTTCTCCAGGACGTACTTTTCAGTAATCTCGTTTAGTTTATCGTGTTCCTCAAGGCTCAAACGTCTCCTGGTTACTAGCAGAACGTCAACGTCGCTTCCATCCCTCGCCTCTCCCCTTGCGTATGAACCGAAGAGTATGACCTCGACTAGGTCATCGCCGAGTATCTCCTTCAGCTTTCCCTTGACCTCCCTCAGGATTTCGAGGAGTTCGTCCCTTGGAATGACAGGCATATCTCCTCCTCCGGTGAAACTTCGGCGTTCCAAACTTAAACTTTATAGTGTCAAATCCTCTCTGCTCAGGTAGCCCTCAAGGTAGAGGCCACCGAGGAAGGCCTGGCCGACGTTTATCCCGTTGTCTCCGCGCGGAACTTCTGTCGTAACTTGAAACCTCAGTCCAGATGCTTCAACAGCCTTTCTTATTGTCTTCACGATGAGCTCGTTGTAGGCTACGCCGCCGCTTATGGCAACGTCCTTCACGCCGAACTCCTTGGCTTTATCTATGGCAACGTTCGCGAAGGCCCTCGCGAGAGCCAGGTGGGCTGAATACGCTATGTCCGCCGGAGACGCTTTCTCGATTGCATCAAGGGCTTGAAGGAACAGCTCTTCCACCTTTATCACCTCGCCCTCGACGGGAACTTCGAACTTCAGGTCGTTCTTGCCCTTCATCGCAAAGCTCTCAAGCTTCATCGCCGGTTCGCCCTCGTAGTGCCTCCTGTAGGCGACGTTGAGCAGAACCGCTAAGGAATCTAGAACCCTCCCAGTCGAGGAGGCATAGGCCGTGTTTACGCCCTTGGCGAGCTGGTTGAGGATAACGCTGAACTCGACCTTTCCGTACTTGAGGCTCTCGGCAGCTTTGGGACAGCAGTGCCCTATTATCTCCCCAAGCTCCTCGATTGAGTAGACCTTGCTCAGAATCCCCATCAACGCCCTCAGCGGGTAGTAGCTCGCTAAATCCCCGCCGGGGAGCGGGTAGTAATCTATGTGGGCCAGCCTTTCGACGTCCTCATAACTCAGATAGAGAACCTCACCGCCCCAGACGTTTCCGTCAGTTCCGTAGCCAACTCCGTCGAGGGCAATCCCAACTGCCGATTCAAGGTTCTTCTCCGCCAGAACGCTCGCTATGTGGGCGTAGTGGTGCTGAACCTGGAGGAGCTCAACGTCAAGCTCGTTAGCCAGCTCCATAGCCAGCTTCGTCGTGTTGTAGCCCGGGTGGAGGTCGGAGATGATTAAGTCAAAGTCCTTGACGCGGAGAATCTTCCTGAAGTGCGCTATTGCCTCGCGCATGAACTCAAGGACTTCGAGCTTCCCGGTGTTGCCTATGTACTGGCTCGGGTAAACCTTTCCGTTCTTTGCAACGCCAAATGCATTCATCAGCTCTGCCCCAACGGCCAAACCGCGGTAATCGAAGGGAATCTCTACCGGCAACGGCACAAAGCCCCTGCTCCTCCTTATCACGGCCCTCTTCCCGTCCACAAAGCGAACAACGCTGTCGTCCGCCCTGTTGAGTATCTTCCTGTTGTGCAGGAGAAGGTAGTCGGCCATCTCTTTAAGCTCCTCGAAGGCCCTCTCGTTGTCCTTGACCATGGGCATTCCGGGGTAGTTCGCTGAGGTCATCACGTAGACTTTAGTCTTGCTCCAGTGGAAGAGTATGTAATGTGTTCCCGCGTAGGGGAGCATGACTCCGATGGTGTGGAGCCCCGGCGCGAGGTTCTCGGGCAGGGGGAAGGGTTCCTTCTTGCGGAGCGTTATTATCGGCCTCCTGTAGCTGGTTAGTTCTTCTTCCTCTTCCCTGCTCACGTAGGCGAAGCTCTTAACAGTCTCAAGGGAGTCGGCCATTATCGCGAAGGGCTTCTGTGGCCTGAAGGTTCTCCTCCTGAGTTCAGCTACTACCTCTTCGTTGGTTGCGTCGCACGCTAAATGAATCCCACCGATGCCTTTAATGGCCACTATGTAGCCTTTGTCTATAAGCTCGGCCGCCTTCCTCAGCGGGTCGCCTGTTAACTCTTCTCCATCGCTCGTGTATAAGCGGTAACTCGGCCCGCAGACGGGACAGGCCGTCGGCTCGGCATGATAGCGCCTGTTGAGAGGGTCTTCGTACTCGCTCCTGCAGAAGTCGCACATGGGGAACTCTCTCATGGTCGTGTTCTCGCGATCGTAGGGGAGGTCTTCAATTATCGTGAACCTTGGCCCGCAGTTGGTGCAGACGATGAACGGATACATGTAGCGCTTGTTTGTTGGGTCAAAAAGCTCCCTCAGGCAGTCGTCGCATATAGCTATGTCGGGCGGGATTATGGAGTCGCCTCCCTTTCCACCCTTCGAGCTTCTCTCGATGTAGAATTCCGGGAAACCCTGGGGCGGGATTTCCCTCTTCTCAACATTATCGATCCTCGCGAGCGGCGGCTTCTTGCGGTATAGGTCCCTGAGAAAGGCCTCTATATCCTCTTCCCTGCCCTCAACCACTATCTCAACTCCCGCATCTCCGAGGTTCTTGACGTAGCCCTTGAGGTTGTGCTCGTGAGCTATTCTGTAAACGAAGGGCCTGAATCCAACGGCCTGGACTATTCCCTGAACGTGAAGGTGGTACGCCTTCATCCTCTCACCTGTCCCTCCTTTGCAATCGGAGGCTTTATAGGTTTCCAAAACCAAAAGTTGAAAACGATAGGGGAGTTTTGAACCTTTGGTGTTAGAACAAGACGCCGTACTTGTAGAATATCTGGCAGGTTCCCTCGTAGGACACCATGCACGGGCCAACGGGATGCCTCGGCGTGCAGGTCTTGCCGAAGTGCGGGCAGTCGGTTGGGAGCGCCAGTCCCCTCAGCACTGCACCGCAGAGACAGCCCTTTTCGAGGTCGGGCAGGTTCTTCGGCACCTCAACCTTGTAGAGGTTCTTGATGTCGAGTTCCTTCCACTCGTCTCTCAGTTCAAGGCCCGTCCCCGGGAAGACACCTAAGGCGCGCCACTTGGCATCCACGACCTTGAAGTACTTGTTTATAAGCCTCTGCGCGACCACGTTTCCCTCGTACCTAACTGCCCTCTTGTACTCGTTCACCACTCGCGCGTCGCCTTCCTTGTACATTCTGATTAAGAGGAGGATGGCTATTAGAACGTCGTTCGGCTCGAAGCCCGCTACGACCTGCGGGATTCCATACTTCTCGCTCAGGAACTCCCAGCCCTTAACGCCGATTATCGTCGAAACGTGGCCGGCATCTATGAGCGCATCTATCCTGCTCTTCTGCTTTATGAGGACCTCTATTCCCTGGGGCGTGAGCCTGTGGACGGAATATATCTTGAAGTTCTCAAGACCCTCGTTTATGACGGCGTTTATCATCCCTGCCGTTGGCGCGGTTGTGGTTTCGAAGCCCGGGCTGAAGTGGACGACGGTCTTGTCAGGGTTCTCCTTCGCTATCCTGTAGGTGTCGAAGATGGAGTAAACTATTCTCACGTCAAAGCCCTCGCTCTTTAGGTCGGCGAAGCTCCCCATAGGTGTCGGAATCTTGTACATGTCCCCGAAGGTGGTCAGGATTATCTCCTCGCCCTCTTCCCTTGCTTTCTTCATGATGAGCTGCATAGCCACTATGTCCTCGACGGGGGTGATACAGACGGGACAGCCGGGCCCGCTCACGACCTTAACGTTCTCGGGCAAAAGGGAGCGTATTCCCGAGCGGGTTATGGTATCTTCATGAGTGCCGCAGACGTGCATTATCCTTATCTCGCCGTCTAAGGTCTTTGCCTCTTCTTTGATTTTCTCCACGAGCTTTTGGGCTATCCTCTTATCCCTGTAGGGCTGGACGACTTCCTCAACAGTCATCTCAATCACCCGGGTAGTAGTAGCCGCCTATCGCGTCCTCTTCGACCTTGAAGACTTCTTCCCACGCGTTCAGGATTTCTTTGGCTGTCTTTTCGTCAACGCGCTCGATAATGAAGCCCGTGTGTATCAGGACGTATTCTCCAACTTTAACGTCGGGCATCAGGTCTATCCTGGCCTCTCTCTTAACTCCCCCGAAGTCAACCCATGCGGTTCCCTTCTCGGGGTTCACCTCAAGCACCTTCGCAACCGTTGCGAGACACATCTCTCTCACCGTCCAGAAATACCAACGGTTGTTATTTAGCCTTTCTAAAACCTCAGGTTTTCAACCAGCGAGAACTTCATCTCGACCTTTGCTCCCTTGTGGTAGGAGCAGTGCTCCAGCGTTTCCCTGGCCTCTTCTTCGCTCACCTTCTCAAGGACTATGCCGTAGTATATTGTAACATAGTCGCCTGGCTTGACATCGCTTATAAAGTCGAGCTTAGCTTCCTTGAGCTGACCTTCGACATCGACTATAGCCTTGTTGCCCCTGACCTCAACGACCCTGCCTGCTAACATCAGGGCCATAGCTATCAACCGAAGGTTAAAGAAAGGGATTTATATTTCTTGCTCTGACTGGTCAGTCAGATAATTTTTCCATGGAGGAAATGACGAGGCAGATGGTGAAGGATGGTTCCATGAGAACTGAGGGAAGGCCGCGGAGATAGACGAGGAGATAATCTCGGCTGTTCTCTAATCGAACCCTTAATTGTCCTATTTTTCAACTCTCTGGTTTTCTCTCCATCCCATGGAAAAGCTTAAATCCTCCTTTGCCCATAGATGTCCAGTAGTTAATGACCAGATGGTCAGGTGTGTCAGATGTCCACCAAGTCTCCTGGGAAGACGCGGGAAAAGCTCGTCTCGGCGGCAATGGAGCTTTTTGCAAAGAAAGGCTTTGACAAGACTACCGTGGATGAGATAGTGGCCAAAGCGGGCGTTGCTAAAGGCACTTTTTACCTCTATTTCAAGAGTAAAGACGACCTTATCAAGGAGCTTGCCTTCGAGGTTATGCCGATAATGGCCATGCCATCTTTAAATGACCCTTACATAACCCTCAGCTACCCCACCCTTGAGAGTTACCTCCTCCAGCTCGGGAAGGAGTTCCTCGACTTTTACTCCGAGAACTATCGAGCTGATATATTCTTCCACATGCTTTCTGTGAGGAGAAGGATGAAGAGCCTCAACGAGATTTACAGTCAGTCCTGCTCCGAACTTCTCCGTGAGGGGGCTAGGAGAATAACTGCTTACGTTAAAGTGGGCTTTGAGGACGCTCTCATAGCGTTCCAGATGTTTCTGGCTTCCCTTATGCACTACCTCCATGCCGGGGATTGCCTGGGCTTCTCCAGGGAACACTACCTGAAGAAGGTCATCTCTGCTGTAATACACCACCTCAAGCTCTCGGCCAGCGTATAATTTTGTTTAACATCTTTGAATTTGTTTAACTGCATGGATTTCTCTGTTCAAAAAAACTATATAAGGCATTGTTCACCAATGTTAATGACTGGTCAGTCATTACAAGGGTGATGCCCATGGCAGAGAAGTTAGTACCTGTTGTATGCCCATGGTGTTCCGTGGGCTGCCGTTTCTACGCGGTCAGTGCCAACGGATACATCAGGAGAATAGAGTTCGACTACGACCATCCAACGATAGCAAACAGGGGTAAGCTCTGCCCCAAGGGAGTAGCTTCCTACCAGTTCATCAACAGTCCGAAGAGGCTTAAGAAGCCCCTCAGGCGCGTCGGCGAGAAGGGTGAAGGAAAGTTCGAGGAGATAAGCTGGGAAGAGGCCTACAAGATAATCGCCAGCAAGATTAGGGAGATAAAGGAAACCTACGGCCCGGAGGCGATAGCCTTCCTCGGGAGCGAAAAGATAACCCTTGAGGAGAACTACCTCGTCCACAAGCTTTCCAAGGCTATAGGAACCAACCACCTCGACTTCCCTGGACGGTACTGCCAGTACTCGAATAGCCCCGCAAGGACCATGGTGTTTGGAAGTGCCGCTGCCACAAACCCCTTCGAGGACATAGCCAAGGCTGAGCTGATAGTCATATGGGGTCACAACCCGGCCGAGACGGCTCCGGTTCTCTTCGGGCAGTACATCGAAAAGGCCCTTGACAACGGTGCCGAGATGGTTGTTATTGACCCGCGCTCAACTAGGGGTCACAAGTACGCCTCGCTCCACCTCAAGCCCTATCCGGGAACGGACCTGGCAATAGCGCTCGCCATGCTTAACGTGGTTATAACCGAGGAGCTCTACGACAAAGAGTTCGTCCAGGAGAGAACTACCGGGTTTGAAGGGCTCAAGGAGTCGGTCAAGGATTACACCCCTGAGTGGGCCGAGAAGATAAGCGGTGTCCCGGCCGAGGAGATAAGGAAGGTTGCGAGGCTTATCGCAACGAAGAGAACTGCTTTCCTCGTCAATGAGGGTATGAACCAGCACGTTAACGGTCTGAACACTGCCATTGCCATAGCCAACCTCATAGCGATAACCGGTAACATCGGCAAGGAGGGCGTCTGGAGCGGTGTCTTCCCCGGAGCGCAGTGCGGTTTCTGTGCCGCCATGAGCGGTATAGCTCCAAACAAGCTCCCGACCGGGAAACTCGTCACGGATGAGGCAGCGAGGGAGGAGCTTGAGAGGCTATGGGGCTTCCCGATTCCCGACTGGATTGGCCTCGACCTGACAACGATGGTCAGGGAGATAGGCAACAAGATACGCATGATGTACATCGTTGGCGGCAACATCGCCAAGTCAATGCCCAACAGTGGGTGGGTGAGGGAACAGCTCAAGAAGCTCGACTTCCTCGTTGTTCAGGACATATTCCTTACTGAGACGGCCATGTACGCGGACATAGTTCTTCCGGCTGCTGCCTGGTTCGAGAAGACTGGAACTGCAATAAGCGCTGAAAGAAGAGTTCAGAGAACCTACAAGGCAGCAGAAGCACCGGGAGAGGCCAAGCCTGACTGGCTCATCATCGTGGAGCTTGCCAAGGAGCTAGGCCTGGGTGAGTACTTCAAATACGAACACCCGGACGAGGTACTCAGGGAAATCAATAAGGTTATACCCGTTTTCAAGGGGGCAACGCCGGAGTATCTCGCGGAGCACCCCGAAGGATGCTTCTTCCCCTGCAGCGAGCCTGGCGAAGGCACCAAGATTCTCTTCAAGAATGGCTTCAAGACGCCCGACGGAAAGGCCCACCTTCAGCCGGTGGACTGGCGCGAGCCACCGGAGATGCCTGACGAGGAGTATCCGTTCTGGCTCACCAACTTCAGACTCGTTGGACACTGGCACACGGGAACCATGTCCTTTGAGAGCCCGAGCCTGCAGAAGCGCTGGCCCGAGGAGTACGTCATGATCAACCCGAAGGACGCCAAGACACTTGGCATAAAGAGCGGCGATCTCGTGAAGGTCTCAACGAGGCGCGGAAGCATTCTCGTTAGGGCAGAGGTCACCGAGCACATCAGGGAAGGGGTCATAGCGATGCCATGGCACTGGCAGGCCAATTTCCTCACGCTGGACGAAATAAACGAGAAGACCAAGATGGCCGAGCTGAAGGCCGTCGCCGCTAAGGTCGAGAAGGTGGAGGAGTGAGGTGGTTGAGATGGCCCACAAGAAGATCTTCCTCGATTATAAGCGCTGCATTGGCTGTAAGGCCTGTGAAGTGGCCTGTGAAATGACCCACGGCGAGGCAAGGATCAAGGTCTTCGAGTTCCCAGACCTCTTCACGGTTCCGTTCAACTGCCGCCACTGTGAAAAGGCACCGTGTCTCAACGTCTGCCCAACTGGAGCACTCTTCAGGGACGAGGACGGGGCGGTTGCCTTCGACCCGCTCAAGTGTATCGGCTGTCTCATGTGTGCCGTTGCCTGTCCCTTCGGAGTTCCCAAGCTGGACGAGGAGAACAAGATCATGGACAAGTGCGACCTCTGTGCCGACAGGAGGGAGGAGGGCCTTCTCCCGGCCTGTGTATCCGCCTGCCCAACTGAGGCCCTTAAGTTCGGCGAGATAAACGAGGTGCTCTGGAACAGGGAGGGGAAGATAGTCGCCAACCTCAAGAGCTCAGCGGAGAAGGGTGAGGGCGAAGAAGCCTACCTCATCCTCTGATATTATTTTTGCAAAGAAACCAAGGGTTAAAAACCAACGGGTGATGAAAGGTGAACGGAGAAATCTTCCTCGCATCGGCCCTGCTTCCTTTCCTGCTACTGTTACTCTTCAAACTTGAGGGCAGAGCCGCTGACGCAGTGGCCTCGACTATAATCGGCATTGCTCTCCTTATCAACGCCTACGGAACCTACGACTTCTTCCAGGGAGGGGCCGAGAAGGTCTACCATTACGCTTACGCCAGCGGGGGCAACCTCGGTGAGGTCCTCGGCCTCAACGTTGACGTCGCCTCAGTTCTCATGGGCTTCACGTCCCTGCTGATAGCGTTCCTGCTGGTTCTCTACGCGGCTGACTACATGGGACCAAGGAACAGAGCCCACCCGCTGGAAGGGGGGAAAGGTAAGTTCTACGCCTTCTTCGGCCTGCTGACGGGTGCTTCTATGGTCTTCATATACTCCACGAACTTAGTTCAGTTTATAGTGGCCTTGGAGCTTATGGCGATAGCGCTGCTCTACCTCGTGGACTTCTACGGGGACGCAAGGGGCAAAGCCCTCAAGGGCTTCCTCGTCCTCAACCTCGCGGTTCTCCTCATGGTAATCGCCACTGCGATCCTAGGAAACGGCCAGGAACTTGCCAAAATGGGTTCACTTGCCCAGTCAACCAAGGACACCGCCTTTACACTGCTCATATTCGCGGCGCTGACGATGAGCTCCCAGCTGTTCTTCTACTCCTGGCTTCCAGATGCCACGGCCGGCCCGGTTCCAGCTTCAGCGTACGTCCACGCCGCTTCCATAGTCCCGCTCGGGAGCTTCATGCTCTTCAGGGTTATCCAGTACATGAACCCGGGCAAGGACGACTTCTGGCTCCTCGGTCTCCTCACAGTCGCCCTCATCGTCCTGATGATGATCTACTACCCGCTCCAGAGGGACGGCAAGAGGCTCATAGCCTACTCAACCATAGCCCAGGCCGGAGTTGCGTACATAACTCTCGCCTACGCACTCCTTGGGCACGTTGAGGGCCTCCAGATAGCAGTTTACCAGGTCGTAAACCACGCCTTCGTCAAAGCCCTCGCGTTCATGAGCGTTGGCGTTTTCGCCTACTCCCTTGGAACCACGGACTTCACGATGATCAAGGGAATCAGAAAAAGCCTCCCATGGGCAAGCATTGGCTGGTTCCTCAGCTTCTTTGGACTGGCTGGAGTTCTGCCGCTCGGCTTGTTCTTCAGCAAGGCCTTCACCATCATGAGCACCAGGCACGCCCAGGGCATAGCCTCGTGGCTCTTCCCTGGAACGGTTCTCTTCGACGCGGCGATATTCCTCGTGGTGACTCTGCTGTGGTTCAGAGAGATATTCTTTGGAGAACCGGCACCATCAACCGAAGTCCACTCCTCCAAGCTCATGTGCGCAGTAATGATAACACTCATCCTCATAGGCATAGTCGCCCCCTGGGTCACCCTGGACATAGTGATGAAGATAGGTTTCGTGGGGTGATGTGGGATGTTCATAGAATATGCCCTTGGAGCGTTCATCATCGGTGGCCTGCTCGGCTTCATTAGGGATTACAAAGCCTCTGTAAAGGCGTCGAGCTTTATGGCATTGATAGGCTCCCTGGCACTCCTAGGCGAGGTTTACAACGTCTACACAAACGGTCCCCAGAGGATCGACCTCTACGGAATCCCGCTCCACATAACCAACCTCTCAAGCGTCTTCCTTCTGATAATAGGCATCGTTGGAACCGCGGCTTCTCTCTACGCCATAAGCTACATGGACATCTTTGAAAAGACCGGCAAGGGCTGGGTGTACGCAATAGCATACAACACCTTCCTTGCGAGCATGGCTCTTGTCGTTACAGTGAACAGCATGGAATACTTCGTAATGGGCTGGGAGTTAATGACGCTCAGCTCATTTATACTGGTCTTCTTCAGCGAGAAAGCCAGAGACGTGGATGCCAGCGTCAAGTACTACATCACCATGCACTTCCTCGACACGATACCGCTCTTCCTTGCCCTCGGTACGGCCTACTCCCTCGTCGGGAGCTTTGAAAATCTCAGCTTCGACAACATCGCCACCGCCCTCGCGAGCGCTCCAGCCCATACCAAGATAGTCTTCGGCGGACTTCTTCTGATAGCATTCATGACCAAGGCTGGAATAGTGCCCTTCCAGTTCTGGGTTGCGGAAACCTACCGCGCCGCACCAACCAGCGTCTCAGCTGTCATGGCAGGTGCAATGGAAAAACTGGCTCTCTACGGCCTGATAGCCCTCGTTTGGAATCTGGTTGGAACCAGTTACTACCTGGGAATAGCCATAGCCCTCCTCGGAGCGATAACCCTCACCGTTGGAACGCTATACGCCCTGAGGGAGACCAACGCGAAGAGGCTCTTGGCTTACCACAGCGTCGGTCAGATGGGCTACATCTGGCTCGGAATAGGCATAGGCATGGCCCTCATACCAAAGGGCGGGGCTCTGGGAGCGATAGGCGCACTCGGAGCCTTCGCGGGGCTCTTCCACGCCCTCAACCACGCGATATTCAAGAGCTCCCTCTTCCTCTCGGCCGGAGCAGTTGAGTACAGAACAGGAACGGTTGACCTCAACGAGCTGGGTGGCCTCGGAAAGCAGATGAAGTGGACCGCCCTGGCCGCGCTCTTTGCTTCGCTGGCAATAGCAGGAGTTCCACCTTTCAACGGTTTCATAAGCAAGTGGCTCATCTACGTCGCTGGCTACCAGTCCAAGGACTTCCTGCTGGCATTTGGTGCGGTTCTGGCTGCTTTTATCAGTGCGGCAACGCTCGCTTCCTTCGTCAAGTTCTACGGAACACAGTTCGGCGGCGAGATGAAGAGGTACGAGGAAGTGAGAGAAGTTCCCGGAACGATGCTCGTCGGTCAGTGGATACTGGCTGGCTTAACTCTCGTGATTGGCATTTTCCCGGGAACTGTAACCGGAATCCTCAACGTCTTCAACGCCCCAATAGAGGACGGCGTTTACAGGATAGGCTTTGATTCGGTGCTCTTCAGCCCAGTGCTCTTCATAGTCCTCGTTGCAGTCCTTGCGTTTGGCCTCTACCTCAGCTTCAGGCCAGAGTTCGGTAAGGAGGCAAAGCCCTGGGACTGCGGAGCAACCGCTTTGAACGAGGACGAGTACAGAGTGGATGCCGAGGGCTACTACATAAAATATGAGGAGAAGATTGGCTCCTTCTACCGCTTCGGCGACTGGTTCTACAGCGTTGGAAGGGCGATAATTCACTACATAACGAGGGCCTACCTCTGGATTGCCAGCTACTTCGTCAAGGTAGTCGATACCCCCTACACCAGGATTGAGACTCTCGACGACCTCAGGAAGGGCCAGGTCCTCAACGCCGACGAAGAGGTCCTCAAACCGCTTATCAGGTTCCTCAGAATAGCCTACGATGTGCTCCCAGGGATACGGCTCGGAACCTTCGTGGTGATAGCCCTAATCGTCGTTGGGGCCGTCATAGGAATACTCATGGTGCTGTGAGGTGAGGAAGATGGAGATAGACGCCGTAAAACTCGGCTTCAGCCTCGCCGGTATCATCATAATGCTCTTCCTCCCGCCATACCTTGACGGTATCGCGAGAAGGGTAAAGGCCAGACTCCAGTACAGGCGCGGGCCACCGCTCAGCCAGACCTGGTACGACCTCCAGAAGCTCTTCGGCATGCCCTCCGTTAAACCCACCAAGAGGGCGTTCTTCACCTGGGCACCCTACATAGCCCTCGCCTCTGCAATATCCGCCGCACTCCTGCTTCCCTACGGCAACGTCGTCCCAGTAGACTTCGGCTTCAACCTGGTGGTGTTCTTCTACGTTATCCTGATGGTCAGCGTTGCCCTCATGCTCGCGGGCCTTACAGTGCAGAACGCCTTTAGTCACCTCGGTTCCGCAAGGGAAATGCAGATAGTCCTCACAGTCGAGCCACTGATAGCCGTACTCTACGGAGTTCTGGCCTACAACGCGGGTTCACTCAACATAGCCGACATAATAGCGAACCTCCACGCGACGCCCTCGCTCATACTGACCTACATCCTCTTGGCCTACGCACTCTACGTCGAGAGCGGCTTCGTGCCCTTTGACATAGCCGAGGCCGAGCAGGAGGTAATAGGAGGCCCGCTCACCGAGTACAGCGGAAGGCTCCTCGGTGTCTTCTACTATGCAATCTACATCAAACGCTTTGCCCTGCTGTGGTTCTTCGTCAGCCTGCTGACGCTCCCGTGGCTCGGCCCGATCAGCACGCCTGAGAAGGGGGCACTCGTCCTAGCTTTACAGTTCCTGCTAACTGTAGCGTTCTACCCGATCATAGCGGCACTCGAAGCCACTAACGCAAGGCTCAGGATAGACCATGTCGTTAAGATGAACACTAGGGCTTTCTTTGCGGGGCTGATAATACTCGCGATGGCGTTTATGGGGTGGTGAAGATGGTAACGACAAGGGATTTGGAAGCTCACTTCGAGTTTGAATGCAAGGCCTGTGAGAACGGCCACTGCTCAAAGGCTGACGTGGAAAGCATACTGGCCGAAAGAAAGGGCCTTAGGGAATTTTACGAGGCGTTCAAGGAGCACATAAGGGAATGCAAGAGGATGACCTACGGGCAGTATCAGTTCGTAATAGACCGTGAGGTTCTCCCCGAGGCGGTGCTCTGGTGGCACAACCACCCCGAGTTCAAGGAGACCCATCTCTCAACCGCAGTGGGAACGGACGAGAGACCCCTCAGCGGTCGCTTCGTTTACATGCCATTCCTCAACGTCCAGGTCGAGCCCTTCAACATGGACGAGAACTACTGGGTCTTCCTCAAGGCATACATGCCCGCCGACGACCCAAGCTTTCCGAGCGTGGCGGCAAAGCTTCCCGCTGCCCTCTGGATAGAGAGAGAAGTCAAGGACTTACTCGGCTTCAATCCCGTTGGCCATCCCGACCCGAGGAGGCTCATCCTTCCGGAGGACTGGCCCGAGGGAGTTTACCCGCTCAGGAAGGACATGGACTACAGGCACTCGCCGATAACCGAGCCGAAGACGGAATACAGGGAAACTCCAGAAGGAACCACGCTCGTCCCCATGGGGCCTGTCCATGCGGGCGTTGAGGAGCCAGCCCACTTCAGGCTCTTCGTTAAGGGCGAGGAGATAGTTGACGTTGACTACCGCGGTTTCTACTCCCACCGTGGCATTGAGAAGACCGGCGAGGGAAGGCTCACATACAACCAGGTACTCTTCCTTGCGGAGAGAATATGCGGTATCTGTGGCTACCAGCACTCGGTTTCCTATGCAATGGCCGTTGAGAGGTTGGCCGATGTTGAGATACCCGACAGGGCCCGCTACATCAGAACCCTCCTCCTTGAGCTTGAGAGGATTCACAACCACCTCCTCTGGGTGGGTATAGCGGCACACCTCGTCGGCTACGACACGGGCTTCATGCACGCATGGCGTATTCGTGAGCCGGTAATGTGGCTCGTCGAGAGGCTTACCGGCAACAGGAAGCAGTACGGTATGAACATCGTCGGCGGTGTCAGGAGAGACCTCCTCGATTACAGGAAGGAGGAAGTCCTGAAGGTCGTCAAGCAGATACGCGAGGAGACAAAGAAGTTCCTAGACATCGCCCTGAACACAAACACTTTCATCAAGCGCGCTGAGGGAGTGGGAATACTTCCGTACAAGGTCGCCAAGGCCTATTCCGTCCTCGGACCAACGGCAAGGGCGAGCGGAAGGAAGATTGACGCAAGGCTCGATCAGGCGACAAAGACGGCCACCGCTTACAACGAGGTTGACTTCAAGGTTCCGGTCTACAAGGAGGGCGACGTTCTGGCAAGGGTTCTCGTCAGGATGGACGAGCTCTTCGAGAGCATCTGGATCGTCGAGCAGCTCATCGATCAGATGCCTGAAGGAGACATAATGGTTCCGATAGGCGACCTGCCAGAGTATGAAGAGGCCCTGGGCTTCACAGAGGCCCATCGCGGTGAGGTGGTTCACTACGTCATGACCGGCGAGAAGAACAAGGTCTACCGCTGGAAGGTTCGCGCACCGACCTACAACAACCTGCCGGCTGTTCCGGAGATGCTCAAGGGTTACCACGTCGCCGATGCACCACTTATCATAGCGAGCATTGACCCGTGCTACTCCTGTACGGAGAGGGTGCAGTTCGTGGACGTCGAGACGGGCAAGGTTAAGGTCCTAACCGAGGCCGAGTTCAACGAGCTATCAATCAAATACAAGGGGGTGTTCTGATGGCCGAGGCCCCGGCCTACAGCGAGAGGCTGAAGAAGTGGGATCGCTTCGAGGCCGAGAAGTTCAGCAAGAAGGCCCCGGTCACCACCCCTTATCCTTTTATTGACATCGAGAAGCCTCCAGAATACAGAGGAATACCGCACATCAACCCCGAAAAGTGCATAGGCTGTGGAGCCTGCGTCAACGCCTGCCCGCCCGATGCCCTGATAATGGAGTGGGACAAGGAGCACGGTGTCAAGAGGCTCACCTACAACGCAGCGCGCTGTATTAGATGTGCCCGCTGTATAGAGGTCTGTCCGACCGGTGCGATGGAGCCAACAACGCGCTTCGAGGTTGCAACCGACAACAAGGAAGACCTGGTCGAAGTTGTGGAGCACAAGCTGGCCTACTGTGAGGAATGCGGGGAATACCTTGACTTCACTGAGAGGCAGATAGAGTACGTCAGGAACATTCTCCCGAAGGAAATCTTCGACATGTACGCTCTGGAAGACAGAATAAAGCTAACCCAGGAGGAGAAGATGCGCAGAACCGTCGTCAAGCTCAGGGAACTTGAGGGCAACGTCTATCCGGCTTTCATGCTCGTGGAGAAATCCGATAAGGCTCCCAAGAAGAAGGGAGGTGAAGAGTGATGGGGAAGCAGAAGCTCAAGTCCGTCTGGGTCTATCACGTTGACGCAGGCTCGTGCAACGGCTGTGACATTGAAGTCCTCGACGTCCTCAGCCCTTACTACGACATCGAGAGGCTCGGTGTCAAGGTCGTCCCGACGCCGAGACACGCCGATGCGCTCTTCATTACCGGCCCACTCACAAGGCAGACGAGGATAGCCCTCAAGAAGGCCTACGAGGCCATGCCACCCAAGCCGAGGATTGTAGTTGCCATCGGAACATGCGCATGTAGCGGCGGAATATTCTACAACAGCTACGCCCTCTACAACACCTCCCCCCAGCGCGGAAGGGACAGGCTCAGGAGCGGCGGGCCCGAGATGATAGTGCCCATAGACATGTACATCCCCGGCTGTCCGCCCAGCCCTGAGGAGATACTCTACGGAGTTGCCCAGCTCCTAGGTATCAAAGAGAAGAAGATGAAGGGCGAATACTGGATAGCCCTTCCACCGGGAGAGGAGCCGAGCAGGGAGAACGAGATAAAGTTCAAGATACCCGACAGGCCAATACCCCTCCGCTACTGGCTCACGCTGAGGGAGGAGCTAAGAAGAGTGGTCGGCTACTACGACAGGGATGCTGTACTCAACGACTTCATTGAACTTGTGGGAAGGGCCTACGAGGAAGCCCCCGACAACCCGAGGGAGAAGCTCCACGACCTAATAACCGGTTACTTCCTCAAGGAAAAGGACTCCAGGGTAAAGGTGGCCATGCGCTTCCTTGAGAACGAGTTCTGGCGCTTGGTGGATGAATACAGGGAGTGGGGTGAGGCACTCAGGAGAAAGTACCCAGTTACTGCGGGTGTCTGAAGTGCCCTGGAAGCTTTACATTTTCAAATACGAAGACTATCCAGAGTACTCCGCGAGGATTACAGGCCACTACGCCGGCGACATGCTCATCATAGAGGAGGAGGGCGAGCTCAGCGAAGAGGCCGTGAAGCTCATAAAAGAGACCCTAGGGATAGGGGATGATGCAAGGTACTTCAACATACTCCCTTCCCAGGTGCTCAAGATACCGATAGAGAAACTGCCTGAGAAAGACAGGAAGACACTGCTCTCCGCTGCCGAGAAGCTCGACTCCGAGAGCAAGCTCCACGTTGAGTACCGCTACCAGCCGAGCTTCGATTGATTTTTATTCTTTCTTCACAACCTTTTCTGGGGGTGAAACGATGGACGCTGAAACTCTAACAAGGGCGAAGGAAGAGCTCGTGAGAAGAATAAAGGAGTTTTACGGTGACAACTTGCTCTCCATAATCTTTTATGGCAGGCACCTTAAGGATCCGAGCTTTCCGGAGATAGACGTCGTCGTTGTGATAGACAAGCCATACGATCCTGTCAAGCTCAACCGTATTGCTGACTTCGTTGAGAAGGTTCGCGACCCCATAGAGGAAAAATACGGCTACCACGTCTCCTTCGAGCTCTACACGCGTGAGGAGGCTGAGAACTTCCACTCGGGCTACTTAGATGTCGTCGTCAACTACGAAGTGGCCTACGATAAAAACAACTACTTCCAGAACCTCCTCAGGGACATGCTGAACCCCGAGAAGGCGATGGATTATGTGAAGTACATAAGCACCATCGAGTACGTTCCCGTTGATAGGGAGGAGAAGGAATGATAGGTGCCGTTTTAGCGGGCGGAAGGGGCAAGCGCTTCGGGGGTGACAAGCTCCTCTTTGAAATTTCCGGAAAGCCTTTGATTCTTTATACAATTGAGAGGCTCGAAAAAGCTGATTCAATAGATGAGGTTGTGGTAGTGGCCTCTCCTGAAAACGCTGATAAGCTCAAGCCCCTCGGCTACCGCGTGGTTGTTGACGAGCTCCTCGTAGGTCCTATCGGCGGTGTCTACACGGCCTTATCCCTCGGGGATGCCTTCGTGGTGGCAGGGGACATGCCGCTCCTCGTTCCAGAGTTCATTGACTTCATAGTCGAGCGCTTTAAGACGGCTAAAAAGCCCGCCTGCGTTCCGAGATGGGGCAACGGCTACCTTGAGCCGCTCCATGCGGCCTATTCTTCGGAGTTCAGAGAGTTTTTAGAAGAGAATATCAAAGCAGGGCAGTATGCGATAAACCAGGCAATAAGGGAGAGCGACGCCTGCTACATCGAAATCGAGAGCCTTCCGGAGAAGTGGAGAGAGAGCTTCTTCAACGTGAACACGAGGAAGGATTTGGGGAGAATTGGGAAATACAGGGGGCCTTGAATCTTCTCTTCTCATCCGTGCCGCCATCTGATCCATTTCTTCCTGGACTCGGGCAGGTAAACGAGCACCGCCGCGAGGATGAAGATAGAGCCGAGAACGTCTCTTCGGAAATACCACAGCAAGAAGCCGGTGCCGAGGAAGAGGTCTTTCAGTGTCTCCTCCTTGCTCTCTTCCGCTTTCAAGTCTAAGATGGCGGATGCAATGCCCAGGATTCCCGCCACAAGCCACACGTATTCAATCATACCCATCACCGCGCAGGATTCCCGCTAGTAACTCGGCAAGCCTCTCGGCCTTTTCCTTTATCAGCTCGCTCGGTTCCTCGAAGAGTCCCGTTGAAGCTGGCTGACAGCCTATTAAGACGAAATCAGCTTTAATGAGCGTCTTCATAAACCCGGTGACGAACTTCAGCGGAAGGCCGTGGGTCGAAACTGCCTCGCCTATCGTTCCCTTCGGGTCGGCTATTATGTATTCACCGACTTCTCCTCTGAAGTCCACGGCATCGACGAAAACAACGAGTTCCGGATTGAACTCCTTTATTTTCCCGGTGTAGTTTTCGGGAACTTCGCCGCAGTTTATCACGAGAACATTGGGATTGTCGAGGAGCTCTTTAAGCCTCTCTGCGACGAGAACTCCAAAGGCGTCATCCCCGCGGATGTCATTGCCAATGCCGCAGATCACTATCCTTTTCTTTCCCGCAAAGATTTCTTCGAGGGCGTTCATAGGGGACACCTCAAATTTTATCCAGTACAAACTCCAGAACTTTCTTTGCCGTTTCTATAGCCTCAGCGGCAATCTCCTTAGGGACAGTATAGTACCCCGGATATCTAACTTCAACGGCAAAATCCGAGAGGTAGTGGGCGTTCATGTCGTAGAGCCTTTC
Source organism: Thermococcus gorgonarius (assembly GCF_002214385.1). Classification (NCBI taxonomy): domain Archaea; kingdom Methanobacteriati; phylum Methanobacteriota; class Thermococci; order Thermococcales; family Thermococcaceae; genus Thermococcus; species Thermococcus gorgonarius. The sequence goes on from NZ_CP014855.1 coordinate 1,459,881, forward strand.
AAAAGATGGGTCTACCTCTTTACACAGTTCAATCAGGTAAGCGATGTCGTGGGTTCTGGGAACGGGTTTGCCTGCCTTCACAAGAAAAGCCTTCAGGAACTTCTCAACTGCTTGCTGGGCGTGGAATGCGGCATAATCATAGATTCCGTTCTCAAGGGCCAGTTCAGCGAGCCTGAGGTCGTCCTCGCCTTTGTTTATCCATCGCTCGTAACTCATACCCTGATTCCCTCCGAGAGGGCGTAGCTGTAAACGTAGCCGGGATCGTTTTTTAGTTTATCAAGTTTCTCTCTGGATATTATGAGGACGTCGATGGGCATTCCCCTCTTCGCGAGCCTCTTCCTAATCTCTCCACTGAGGTGGAGGCGCTCCCTCCAGCTAAGCTCTCTCCCGGTGACGATTAGGATATCCCAGTCGCTGTCCTTTCTAAAATCCCCCCTCGCGCGGGAGCCGAAGAGGATAATATCCTCTAACCCTATTCCCAATTCTCTGCAGACCTCGACAACTGTTTCCTTGATGAGTTCTTTTTCCTTCATTCCCGACCCCTAGACAAATTTGAAAAACTGGAGAAAACCCTTTCGCTCAGAGCTTCCCCGCCACTTCCTTTATCCTCTCCGCGAACTCAGTCTTCATGAGCTCGTCAACGTTTCCTATTCTGGCGTCGAGGTCAGGGTAGAAGGGTATCCCCGCTAAGTAGGGAATTCCGAACTCCTTTGCTAAGGCCTCGACGTCCTTTTCCTCGTCCAGCTTCATGTTTTCAACGATTCCGAGAACCCTGTGCTTCTCTTCAAGGAGGAGCTGGACGAGCTTTCTGACCACGTTGAGGGCGAGCTTTGAGGGCGTCGCTACAACCAGGAATTCACCCCTCTTGAGGAAGCGGAGCACATCGAGGAGCTGGTCGCCGAGGCCGGGCGGCATGTCAATGACGAGGTAGTCCAGCTCGTCCCAGCGGGTTATTGTGAGGAGCTCGATTAGAGCGTCGCTTATCTCCTTCCCGCGGAGCGGCGTCGGCCTGTCCTCGGTGTAGTAGGCTATCGTCATGAACTTAATTCCGTGGACTGTATGCGGAACGACGCCTTTGTCCTCCTCAGGGAACTCCTTCGGCTCAAAGCCGAGGATGACGTGGTCGCTCGCCCCGTGGAAGTCGAGGTCGAGGAGGCCTACCTTGTGGCCTTTCTCGGCCAAAGCTAAAGCCAGCGTTGTAGAAACCAGCGACTTCCCTACTCCGCCCTTTCCGCTGACGACCGGGATAATCCTCTTAACCTTCTCAAGCCTCGCGCTTATAGCTATCTCGCGCGGGTCTATACCTATCATTCCTCTCCCTCCTTCTCTATCATTATTCCCGCGACGTAAACGCCCCTACCCTGGACCACCTCAAAGTCGTGGCTCCCGCACTTTGGACAGGCCAGAAAGGCGTGCACAACCTCGGGGATGAAGTGAATGTCCTCCTTAATGCGCTCGTCGAAGGAATCTTTAACTTCCTTGAGCTTCCACTCATGGCCGCAGTTCCTGCACCTAAAAACCGCTTCCTCTTCTTCAAAGATTATCTCCGCACCCTCTGCGACAGTGCCCGTGAAGAGTTGCTCCATCGCGAACTTCACTATGTCTTCCGCGACGTCCTGCAGTTCGCCGAGAACAACCTTGACGGCCTTGACGCGCTTCGCTCCCTCCCTCTGGGCGTAGTCGAGGACAGTTCTAACTATGGCATCCGCTAAGGCCCACTCGTGCATGGTATCACCAAATTGGCATAAACGTAACACCTTAAAAAGGGTTGAGTTGAAAACCATACGTTGAACTGATAATGGGTGAGGGTCATGGGCGTTGTTCGCTTTGGCGTTTCAGTCCCTGAGGAGCTTCTTGAGAAGTTTGACAGGATCATCGAGGAGAAGGGCTACGTCAACCGGAGCGAGGCCATACGCGATATGATGCGCGACTTCATAGTCAGGCACGAGTGGGAGCAAGGCGACGCTGAAGTGGCTGGAACTATAACGATGCTCTACAACCATGACGAGGCCGATGTTGTGAAGGAGCTCCTCGATTTGCAGCACGACTACCTTGAGGAGATAATTTCGAGCATTCACGTCCACATGGACGAACACAACTGTCTTGAGGTCGTTATCGTCAAAGGAAAGGCAAGCAGAATAAAGGAGATAGCGGACAGGCTGTTGAGCCTGAAGGGAGTAAAGCACGGCAAGCTCGTCATGACTGGAACTGGAAAGGAGCTCGTTTAGGGTTCGCAGGGCAGTATCTATTTCTCCTTTTGGGTTCTTCGTGGGTTAGACGTTTGTAACCTCCGGTTAATAACACCAAATTCCAGAAATGGTTAAAAAGCGTGCTATTAAATCATGAAATGGTGATACTATGCTCAACCTCAACCGGCTGGTGGAGGCAGGAGATGCAGAGGGCATCCTCGAATACGCGAGGGAGTTTCACGGGCACGTCTGCCCCTACCTCGCGCTCGGGATACGGGCGTCCCTCCTGGCGATGGAAGAACTCGACGTCGGAAGGCTCGACTACTCGGGAAGCGTTGACGAGAGCATTCTCGCGATAGTCGAGGTGAACAGTTGCTTCACGGACGGCGTGCAGGTCACCACAGGCTGCACCCTCGGGAACAACTCGCTGATTTACTTCGACCTCGGAAAGACTGCCTTGACGCTCGTGAAGCGCTCGACGTGGGAAGGGGTGAGGGTCTACGCAGACGCAGAGAGGCTGGCCAAGTACTACCCACCCGGGGCGAGGGAGCTCTTCAACAAAGTCATCAAGGAAAGAAGGGGGACTCCAGAGGAGAGGGCAAAGCTCTGGAAGCTCTGGGAGGAAGCCGCTCACAGAATGCTCCACCTGCCGAGGGAGGAGTTCAAGGTCGAGCGCGTTAAAGTGCCGCCGATAGAGCAGGCACCCATATTCGATAGCGTACGTTGTTCGAAGTGCGGTGAACTCGTCATGGAGACGAGAGCTGTCTACCTCGATGGAAAGCCCTTCTGCCTCCGCTGCGCCGGGAAGAAGTACCTCGGCGTGGTCGGCAGGGGAATAATCGAACTCGGAGGGAGGGAGTGAAATGAAGAAATTACTCTCCCTTTTCATCATCGCGCTGGTTGTATCCCTCAGCGGCTGCATAGGGAGCATGAACACGGGGGGCACTAGTAAGGAGACCGTGACTGTCACTGACTCCCTTGGGAGAACGGTCGAGGTGCCGGCGAAGGTGACGAAGGTCGTCGCCGCTGGGCCAGGGGCATTGAGGCTCATAGTTTACCTCAACGCCAGCGACATGGTGGCTGGTGTTGAAGACTTTGAGAAGCGCTACTCCTACGGCAGGCCCTACATCATAGCCCATCCCGAACTCAAAGAACTGCCCAGCATAGGGCCCGGCGGGCCTGGCAAGCTGCCTGACTTCGAGGCCCTGATAAACCTCAAGCCCGACGTGATATTCATGACCTACGTCGATAAAAAGACCGCCGACGATATACAAGAGAAGACCAGAATTCCGGTCGTGGTTCTCAGCTACGGCGAGCTGGCGACCTTCGACGACGAGGAACTCTTCAAGTCCCTTGAGCTCGCTGGCAGGATACTCGGAAAGGAAGAAAGGGCGAAGGAGGTCATAAACTTCATCAAATCCGTCCAGGATGACCTTTCAAAGCGCACTGAGGGTGTGGAGCCCAAGAAGGTCTACGTCGGTGGGATCGGCTACAAAGGCGCCCACGGCATAGAGAGCACCGAAGGGGAGTACCCACCGTTCGTGGCGGTTCGCGCGGATAACGTCGCCGACGAACTCGGCAAAGGGCACCACTCGATAGACAAGGAGAAGCTCCTCGAGTGGCAGCCGGACTACATCTTCATCGACGAGGGTGGATTGAAGCTCCTCCTCGACGACTACAGGAAGAATCCCGACTTTTACAGCTCGCTGAAGGCAATAAAGAACGGCAACGTCTACGGCCTGCTCCCGTTCAACTTCTACACGACAAACATAGGCACTGCGCTGGCGGATGCATACTACATCGGAAAGGTCCTCTACCCAGAGCGCTTCAGCGACGTCGACCCAGCGGAGAAAGCAGACGAGATATACACCTTTCTCGTCGGGAAGCCGGTTTACAGGGAGATGGCCGAGCAGTTCGGAGGCTTTGGAAAGATAGACCTCGAGAACGGAACCGTTAAGTACTCACTACCAACCTCACCGTGATGGCCATGGACTACGAGAGGTACGTGGCGAGAAAGCTCTTCATTGGCGTCCTCCTTCTCCTCTTTACGATTCTGGTCAGCCTCTACTCCATCTCCCACGGCTCCTACTACATTCCCCTACGGGAGGTGCTCGACGCCCTCCTTGGAAAGGGGAGCGAGAGCGCTCACCTTGTCGTCTGGAAGGTCCGCATGCCCCGTATAGTGGCCGGCCTCCTCGTCGGCTCTGCACTTGCAGTTGCCGGTGCCGTTATGCAGGGATTCCTGAGGAACCCCCTTGCCACGCCTTTCACGATGGGCGTTTCCCACGGGGCCATGTTCGGTGCCTCCCTCGCCATAATCCTCGGTGCCGGCTATGCCGAGAGCTCTGGAAGGATATCCCTCGACAACCCCTACGCCGTCGTGCTCTTCGCCTTCATCGGCGCAATGACTGCGGTCGGGGTGATTCTGCTCCTGGCAAGGCTTAAAGGCCTGTCCCCGGAGGCTATAATCCTCGCCGGAGTGGCCATGAGCTCCCTCTTCGTCGCCCTCACCACATTCGTCCAGTACTTTGCCGACGAGCTTCAGCTGGCGGCGATGGTCTACTGGAGCTTCGGCGACCTCGGCAGGGCCACGTGGAGAGAGGACGCCATAATGCTGGCCGTGTTCACTCCGGTCTTCGTATACTTCGTCATAAAGAGGTGGGACCTGAACGCTTCGGCCGCCGGCGATGAGGTGGCGAAGAGCGTCGGCGTTGAGGTCGAGAGGGTTCGGCTGATATCGACCTTCCTCGCGGCGCTGATAACGGCCGTCAGCGTTGCTTTTGTCGGAGTTATCGGCTTCATAGGTTTGATAGCACCGCACGCCATAAGGCTCGTCGCCGGTGGTGACTACCGTTTCCTGATACCGCTTTCAGCCCTCGCGGGTGCGTTCCTGCTCGTGACTGCTGACACCGTCGCCAGGCTGGTACTGGCCCCGATGGTGCTTCCGGTTGGGATAGTGACCTCGTTCCTTGGGGCACCGACGTTCATATACCTGCTCGTGAAGATGGAGGGAAGGAGATGAAAGCTATAAAGGCCAGAAACCTCAGCTTTTCCTACAACGGCGCCGATGTTCTGAAGGGGATAAACCTTGAGGTTGAAGAAGGCGAGTTCTTGGCGATTCTCGGCCCGAACGGGGCCGGAAAGAGTACCCTCCTCAAGTGCATCTCAGGAATCCTGAACTGCAGGGGCGTCGAGGTTTTTGGAAAACCTATCGGAGAGTATTCTCGGAATGAATTAGCCAGAATAATTGCTTACGTGCCCCAGAGAACCGAGCCGGGCTTTATGACGGTTTTCGACACCGTTCTCCTCGGAAGGAGACCTTACATGGGACTGAGACCATCGAAGAAAGACCTCGAAGCTGTCAAAAGGGCACTCGAAAGAATGGGGATAGCTGGCTTTGCCCTGAAAACCACCAACAAACTGAGCGGCGGGGAACTGCAGAAGGTGGGCATAGCCCGGGCACTGGCCCAGGAGCCCAAAGTTCTGATGATGGACGAGCCGACGAACAACCTCGACATAAGGAGCCAGCTGGAGGTCATGCGCCTCGCGAGGGATTTCTCCGCAGAGGGCGGTACTGTCATCATGGTGATGCACGATGTCAACCTCGCCCTCCGCTTTGCCAGACGGTTTGTTTTCATGAAAAACGGCAGAATAGTTGCTGACGGCGGGAGGGAGATACTGAAGCCTTCCCTCTTCAGGGAGGTTTACGGTGTCAATGTGATAATAGAAGAGGTGAGGGGAATCCCCCTCGTCGTGCCCGTTTAGCTGATCCAGCCCACCAGCTTCCTCACGCCTTCTCTGAGCTTTTCCTCGTCCTCCTTTGTTGGCATCCCCTTGCTCTCTACCGTATCGACGAGGTCGAACTTGCTCCTGCTGATGAGGGTCTCTATCTTCTTGCCCGCAACGCCGCCCCAGCCGAAGGCACCGACAATGAGGACCGGCTTCTCGTAGTTGGCCTTGTCGAGTATCTCGTAGAGGGTGTAGCGTATTCTTGGATGTATCTCAGCCTCGTAGGTTGAGGCGCCGATTATCAAAGCCTCGCTGTCCGGAACCTCACCGAGTATGTCGCTCACAGCTGGAGCCTCCTTGTCCGTGAAGCGGTAAACGACGGGCTTCTTGCCGAGCTTCTTGAGCTCGTCGATAACGATGTTCATCCTCCTCTCAACGAAGCCGTACATTGAGTCGTAGATGACCAGCACCTTGTCCTTCGTGGCCTTTCCTGCGCCAACGGCCTCGTAGTGCTCGAATATCCTCTTAGGGTTCTTTCTCCACACGAGTCCGTGGCCGGGCAGTATCATCCTTGCCCCCTCAACGATGCCGAGCTCCTTGAGCTTCTTTATGTTCTGGACGATGTACTTGTGGTAGTGGCCGATGACGGTAACGATGTACTTGGTGACGTGCGGCAGGTACTCCTCCACAACTCTCTCGTCGCTGTCGTCTATCGTCTCCGGAATTCCGTAGCCGCCGCCGGCGTCGCAGCTGAATATGAGCTTATCTTCAACCACGTAGGTTATCATCGTGTCGGGCCAGTGGAGCCAGGGGACGGCTATGAAGCGGAAGGTTTTGCCTCCAATCTGCATCTCCTCGCCGTCCTTGACGACCTTGAAGTTCTCAACTACCTTCTCACCGTAGAAGCCCTGGAGGAGGTTCCTCGCGAAGGTCGTGCCTATTACCTGTGCCCTGTAGCCGTTCTCTTCAAGAACCTTCGGCAGTGCTCCGCTGTGGTCCGGTTCTGTATGGTGGACTATTATGTGCGTTATCTCCTTCGGGTCAACGAGCTTTTTCAATGCATCCATGAAGAGGTCGGTATATTCGGCCTTGGTCGTGTCAAAGAGCACAACCGCGTCTTTCAGCTTCATCAGGTAGGAGTTGTAAGTTATGCCCTCCGGGATGTCCCAGGTGGCCTCGAAGTACTTGATCTTGTCATCGTCAACCCTGATGATGTACAGTTCGGGATCGGTGCAGAGCTGCTCAACCCTAACGTCGACCATTGGCATCACCGTAGGGAGTTCGAAAGAACGGATAAAAAGGTTTTCATCGAAAAAATAGAAATTCGAAAAGGGAACTCACTTCAGGTAGAGAATCGCCAGGGTTATGACATAAAGAAGCATCACACTCCCAAAGACGCTCCAGCCGAGCCTTTTTATGTCCTCTATCTTCGCCACGTAGGTGCCCTCCCTCAGGTTTCTGAGAAGCCTCACCGTCGGCTCTATCAGCGCCAAGACGAGGTAGGGGTTATAAAGAACCACGAGAAAAGCTGGAAGCCACGCAATCAGCGGGTACTTCCTCGGGAACTTCCTGAAGGCAAGCTTTGTCTCAACGTAAGCCGCTCCAATCGCCTCGTAGTAGGCTAAGAGGAACCAGAATACAAAGATGTCATCGCTGAAAGGCCTGCCAGAAACTGCCGGAGCAAATAAAGCCGGCACCGCAGGAAGGAGATTGCCAAGAGCGTATGTTACCGGGCTCTTCCAGCCTTTGGTTCTTGAGAACGCGAAGTGGAGCGCAAAGAGGACCGCGACGACGCCAAACGGGATTGTAAGTACGCTGATTAAATCGTCAATGCTCCTCCACCAGTAGAGTGCTGGAATGAGGTAGGTCAGCCCGTTAATGCCCAGGGCGACGGCCATGTCCTTAAGCTTCCATGCCCGGTAGGAGTCGAAGGCGTAGTCGAAGGTGAAGAACGTGACGAGTGCAACAGCCATCCCGATGAGCCAGCCCAGCCAGTCAGCATGAGCCAGGATTAAGCCGCCTATCATTGATAGAACTATCGTTCCGCCCGCTCCAGGTTCCCTCGGAATCTGGAAAACTCCACCCATCTTCATCCCTACTCATCCTAAATCTGCACTTTAAATCCTTTTCTGGGCGCATCTGGGTAGAGAATTATCAGGATTCCAAAAAGAGAAAAACAGCAAGGAACAAAAGCCAGAAGTTACATGGATTCCAGTGATTGTTTTCTCATTGGCGCAAACTAAACGGCTTCCACAAAATTGACGTGCTCTGAATATAAAAGGAAAAGATCAACTCTTCTCCTTGAAGAACTTCTTCACGAGGTCAAGTTTTGGCTCGCGCTTCCAGAGCGGGGTCTTGTCCTTCCTGTAAGCTGGAACCATCTCCTCGAAGGTCGGCTTCTCGTTGATGTAGAAGATTCCCAGCGGGAGCGGGTTGCTCTCAAGGGCGCGTTTAAATGCCGCTTCCCTGTCGTAGGGGTCGTGGTCGTCCATCCAGTAGGTGTGCTCCCTGTACCATGCGTAGGTGTTCACCTTGTTGAAGCTGACGCAGGGGTGCAGGATGTCAACAATCGCGAGGCCCTTATGCTGAATCGCCTTCTTGATGATCTCGACGCTCTCCTTGAAGTAGCCCATAAACGTTCTTGCCACGAAAGAGGCGTTTAAAGCCACCGCAAGCGCGACCGGGTTGAAGGGCTCCTCAAAGACGCCCCAGGGCTGTGTTGGCGTCTTCATTCCGAGCATCGTCGTCGGTGAGGCCTACCCCTTGGTGAGGCCGTAAACCTGGTTGTCGTGAATGAGTACCGTTATGTCGGGGTTCTTCCTTATCGCGTGCATAAGGTGGTTTCCGCCCTCCGCGTACATGTCGCCGTCTCCGCCTTCAGCTATAACCGTCAGCTCCGGGTTAGATGCCTTAACGCCAGTCGCTATGGGTATTGCCCTTCCGTGGAGCGTGTGGTAGCCGTTGGCGTTGACGTAGTGGGGCATCTTTGCCGCCTGGCCAATTCCGCTGATTATCGCGACTTGGTTCGGTTTTAACCCGAGTTCAGCCAGGGCGGAGATGAGTATGTTCCTTATGCCGAAGTTTCCACAGCCGGGGCACCAGGCTATATCTTCACTCCCCGGCCTCTTTGGCTCAAAGAGTTCTCTTCCGGTGGGAAGCTGAACGTTCATTCTACCACCCCCTTGAGGGCCTCAACAACCTCTTCAACAGGGAAGGGCCTCCCATCGTACTTGAGAACCCTGTGGTCGGCCCTAACGCCGAGTTCTTTCCAGAGCAAATCGGCAAACTGGCCCGTTATGTTGTTCTCCACAACTATCACCTTCCTGCCCTCGAAGAACTTCCTGACTTCAGGGTTGAGCGGGTAGACCCAGCTGAAGTGTAAGTGTGCCACTTTATCGCTCCCGAGCTTCTCAAGGGCTTCCTCGACGACGTGGAAGGTCGAACCCCAGCTTACCACGAGGTATTCTGCATTCTCGTCGCCGATCAGCTTTGGAAGCGGGGCGTTCCTTTTTATGGTTTCGAGTTTTCTGATAGCCCTTTTCTCCTGCATCTTTATTGTCAGCTCTGCATCCTCTGTTATGTCTCCCCATTCGTCGTGCTCGTTTCCGTTGGCTATCACTACTTCCTCGCCGTAACCGGGAACGGCCCTCGGCGAGATCCCGTCCTCGGTCAGCTCATACCTCCTGTAGCCGGGCTTTGCTTCAACGATGTGGCGCTCGAACTTGACCCTGCTCACATCGGGCGCAGGCAGGTTGTAGTAGGTGTCCACGAAGTACTGGTCGGTGAGGACTATCACGGGCACCTGGTACTTATCGGCCAGGTTGAGGGCCTCTGCAGTAAGGTAGAACGCCTCCTCGAGGCTTCCTGGGGCGAGGATTATCCTCGGGAAGTCTCCGTGGCCGGCGTAGAGGACGAGGTTATGACCTCTATGAAAACTTTGGGCCCCTTTGGCCTTTCCTCTATCATTCCCGCCCTCTTCATGAGCTCGAGCATTTTCTTGCGCCTTATCATCTCCAGCTCGTCCATGCCCTCACCCCTATGGGAGTGAAAAATCGGGTTTAAAAGAGATTATGTGAAAAAACTTTCAAAAGCCTGGTTTTCACATGTACTCCCACACGCCAGTGCCCCTGAAGTTGTGTATTATCCAGGCCCGTCCAGGGGGAGAAGACTAGCCAATCCAAAAAAGTTGCTTGCCCCTATAAAAGAAGCTGAGGCCGCGACCTTATGGGAGAGCTTCCAGAGCCAGGCCCAGCCGTATGCTACGGAGAGGATGAAGTATATCCGAATGGTCAGCAGTATCTAAAGTGAGAGAAGAGCAGGGAAAAGAATAAGAAAGAAAAGCTTCTTGATCTTCCGGTGAAGTTCAGAATACTGCTTTTCCACTTCTTTTCTCGAAGATATGGATTTTCTTCATGTCAAAGACTATGTCCACTTCTTCGCCCTCACTGACCTTCGACTCCGCAGGGAACTTACCCACAAGAGTAACATCTCCAACCTTCAGGTGAACAACCTTCTCCCCACCGAGATTTTCCACAATCTCAACCAGCGCCCTGGCCATGTTCTCCCCGGGAATCTTGACCTGCGCGAAGAACGCATCGTACACGTCCTCCGGGCGGATTCCGAAAATCACTTCTTTTCCGATCAATCCGGCCTCCTCGAGGACTTCAACCTGATCGGGCAGGAGTTTAAGTTTGAAATCCCCAAAGTCCGCGAAGCCTTCCTCCGTAATGTTCACGCTCATGAAGTTCATTGGCGGGCTTCCAATGAAGCCGGCCACGAAGGTATTAGCCGGCCTGTCATAAACCTCTTCCGGGGTTCCAACCTGCTGAAGTTGCCCCTGGTTGATTACAGCTATCCTATCGCCCATTGTCATTGCTTCAACCTGATCATGAGTCACGTAAATCGTTGTCACGCCAAGCTGCCTCTGAAGTCTCTTCAATTCCGCACGCATTTTAACTCTCAACTTAGCGTCCAGGTTACTCAACGGCTCGTCCATGAGGAAGACCTGTGGTCTCCTCACTATCGCTCTGCCTAGGGCTACCCTCTGCCTCTGACCTCCACTGAGCTCTCTGGGTTTTCTGTTCAGGAGTTCACTCAACCCAAGCATTTCTGCAACTTCTCTAACGCGCTGGTCAATCTCACTCTTCGGAACTTTCCTGAGTTTTAGTGGGAAGGCTATGTTGTCGTAAACCGTCATATGCGGGTAGAGAGCATAGCTCTGGAAGACCATGGCAATGTCCCTGTCTTTGGGTGGCACGAAGACTCCTTTTTCTGGGTCGGCGACTAGTTTGTCGCCGATGTAGATTTTCCCCTTGCTGGGTTCTTCCAGGCCCGCTATCATCCTAAGCGTGGTTGTTTTACCGCATCCACTCGGACCCAGGAGAATCATAAACTCCCCATCCTTAATGTCAAGGTTTATGTCCTTAACAGCCTCAAACTCCCCAAATATCTTCCACACATTCTCCAGCCTGACCTCAGCCATCACACTCACCCCTGAATATCTTCATTGTTATGAGATTTCTTCGGACGGAGCACGACGCCGACCGCCTCGTACTCCTCAAGTATGGAGAACGGTCCTCCGATGAGGACTTTTCTATCCCCAGTGTCCAAAATGAAGTTGTTTATTATCCTGGTGTTCGTAAAGTCGGTAACCCTACCTCTGAGTACCTCTCCAGAGATCGTGTGAACCTCTGCGTCCACCTCAAAACCCTTCGTGAGGAAATTCTCAATCACCTGAATGGCGTGGTAGAACACTGCGAACCTCATATCTCCATTTCCATTCAACGCGAAATTCATGGGCTTTGATTCCTCGAAGATGTCCCTGAGGTAGATGTAGTAGGAGAATATTATCTCCGGGAAGTTGGACTTGAAGCCGGAGGGCAACTCTTCCTCAACGTTGAAGACCAAGCTGGGAGAGACCAGAACCTCAGTTGTGTCCCTCATGGCGATTATGTGCCCTATCTTGTCGGTCAGTCTTATGAAGACGTTCCCTTCCATAGTCAGACCCGGCTCCTCGTCAGTGTAGATGGAGACCGTGACCCCCTTCTCCAGAAGCCCCCTGAGGCCGTCCTCGACCTTCGGGAGGAAGCCCTTCGGGGCGAGCAGTGTGAACTCGAACTTTGCCTTCTTCATCATAGTTTTCAGGCTCAGGAGGACTTCCTCGGGAGAGGAGAACCTCCATATCGCGTACTTCTGTTCCTCAACGCCCATGCTCTCCGCGAATTGCCTGATTTCCTCGACCAGTTCTTCCAACGACCTGCTGTAGCGGTGGAATGCCACTTCGGGCTCGACCGCCACGAAAGTCCTGGCCTTGCCCTCCAGCTCTTCAACGAAGCCTCTTTCTTTAAGGGAGGTCAGGACGTCATAGGTCCGGTTGTAGGGAATTTGAGCCCTCTGGGAAATACCCCTGGCGGTTAGGGGACCATATGAGAGGAGGGTTATATAGGCAAGCGCCTCGTACTTGGTGAACCCAAACTTCTTGAGCTTTTCCAGCAGGCTCTCCACATTACCTCACCTTTACCAGTGTTCCCTCTGCACGGACTACCTTTGAGGCAACTTCTACCCCGGACCTTATAGCCTCTTCCATCTCGTGACCCTGTGAGAGCTTTGCCAGCACCGTTCCCAGAAGTGAGTCCCCCGCTCCAGTCGGGTCAACCAGCTCCGCCTTCTCTGCCGGCACCCTGATGTATCCGCCCTCCTCCGTAAGTGCTATGACGCCCTTCGAGCCCATGCTCAGGATGACGTTCTTGGCACCCAGTTTTTTGAATCCTCTCAGAACGGCTATCGGATCCTTGATTCCCAGGAGCTCCTTGGCGTCGTCGAGAGAAGGCTTGACTAGGTCTGCCAGCGAAATGGCCTCAAGCAGGGCCTTCTCGTCCGCTCCCCACTTTTCCCATATCCGCCTTCTGTAGTTGGGGTCAACGGAAATTAAAGCGCCGTTCTCTTTGGCGGACTTCAGCGCCTCCAGTATCGTTTCCCTGGCAGGAGAGAGTGAGAGTGCAAAGGCCGAGGTGTGCACAATCCTCGCGTCCTTCCAGGTCTCTTCCAGCTGCCCCTTTGTTATGAACCTGTCGGCCCCTCTGTAGATTATTGGAATTGGGGTCTCACTCTCGGCCTTTATTAGCACTAAAGTTGTGTTGTGATCGACAACCGAGAGCGTCGGCTTGAAGTCTAATTCCTTGAGCTCCTTCTTTATATTGTCCCCAAGGAAGTCATCCCCTATCGTGCCTATAAATGAGGACTTTGCCCCCGCCTGCTGGGAATAAAAGGAAACGTTAAGGCAGGAGCCTCCGGTGTGCATACTAATCTTCCCGTCTATAAGCTTCAGATCCACCAGCACTTCCCCGATTGATAGCACGTCCAGCATGTCTTTCCCCTCACAGCCCCTCGTAGAGGTCCCGCATTTTCCGAGCTACACTGTCCCAGGAGTACTTCTCGGTAACCTTTCGGTAGGCTCTCTCGGCGAAGATCTTTCTGAGCCCTTCGTCCTCAAGCATGAAGGCTATTTTCTTACCCATCTCCTCTGAGTCCCTCGGATCAACGAGGAAGCCGTCATACCCGTCCTGGAGAACCTCCGCCGGACCTCCAAACTTCGTGGCGACGATCGGGGTCTTGCACGCCATGGCCTCTAGCATAACTATCCCGAAGGGTTCGTAGGGTGAAGGCAGAACGAAGACGTCCGCAGCTGAGTAGTACTTGGGAACCATGCTGACGGGCTCTATTGCGGGGATTATTTTGACATACTCCTTAACTTCAAGCTCCTCAATGAGGCTTAGGAGCTTGTTCATCTGCTTCTCTTCTTCCTTCGCCCCGGTACCGGTGCTTATGAGCACGAGAAAGTTTCTTTGATAATACTTCTTTATGTAAGGGACGCTTTTTATCAGCAGATCGAGGCCCTTCCTGGGGTCGAGCCTTGCGAGGGTGAAAACCAGAGGAACTTCTGGGAGGCCGAGCTCCCTCTTCAGCTCTCTTTTGTCGCCCATGGGTCTGTAGAAGGTCGTGTCCACGCCGATGGGGATGACGTGTATCTTGCCCTCGTCAATCCCGTAGAGGCTCGCGATGTCCCCCTTCTCGATCTCCGTCGTGGCGACTATGGCATCACTCGTCTCATAGATTTTCTTCTCGAGCTCTATCCTTTCCCTGTAAGGCTCGAAGTCGCCGAGGGCCTTTGCCTTCAGTATTCCCAGCGAGTGGGAGGTGTGAACCATCTTAACCCCGTGGCGATCCTTGAGCTCCATCCCCACGAAGCCGCCGTCCCAGTAGTGGGTGTGAACAATATCATAGCCCTCTTTCTCGAAGTACTCGGAAACCTTGTCCGTGAACTCTGGTAGGTAAGGCATGAGCTTCTCCTTGGGGATGAAGCCATCGGGTCCGCACTCTATCCTGATCACTCTGACGTTCTCGTTTATGTGCTCTATCTCCTTTCTTCCACCCCTCTGCCTCGTGAATATGTCAACCTTTACTCCCAAAGCCCCTAAGTGCCTGCTCAGCTCCTTAACGTAGACGCACTGGCCGCCCGTATCGGGCTCGCCGAGCTTCCCGAGCGGGTCACCGTGGGGAGTTACCATGGCAACCTTCATCTTCGATCACCCCTTAACTCCTGTTGTGGCAATACCTTTGATGTAGTACCTCTGGCCTAGGAGGAACAGTATCACCGACGGCAGGGAAACGAGTATAGTTGCCGCCGTGAGAAGATGGTACTGGGCGATAAACTGCTCCTGGAATATGGTCAGGCCGAGCTGGACGTTCCTCATCTCCGGAGACTTGACGAGTATCAGCCACTTGAAGAGGGAGTTCCACTCCGCTATGAAGGTGAACATGAAGAGCGTCAGTACCGCTGGAGTCGCCAGGGGGAGCATGATCTGCCACAGTATCCTGAACCTCGATGCTCCGTCAACTATTGCCGCTTCTTCTATATCCTTAGGGATCGTGAGGAAGAACTGTCTGAAAAGGAAGACTCCAAAGCCGTTGAAGAACCACGGGATCGCGAGGCCCTTGTAAGAGTCTATCCACCCGAACTTCGCGAGCATGACGTAAAGTGGGACGATGATTATCTGCTCGGAGATCAGCATTGAAGCTATTGCGACGTTGAATATGAGGTCCCTCCCCCGGAACTCCATCCTGGCGAGGGCGTAGCCGGCCATCGCGGAGGTGACTATCTGGCCGAGGGTAACCGTTATCGCCACAATAAAGCTGTTTAGGAATTTTCTCGGGAACTCCGCCTGTTCCCATGCTATCCTGTAGTTTTCCCACCTCCAGACCTCGGGGAGGAAAGTTCCGTGTGCTATTTCCACAGGGGTCTTCAGAGACGTGAAAAACGTCCAGAGAATTGGAACCAGGATTATCCCGACGAAGACCCAGAGGACTGCATGGGTTAGCAGGCTCTTTATCGAGATTTTTGTACGTGTCCTAGTCCCATCCATCTTTCTCACCTCAGTATATCGCCTCATCACCGAAGACCTTTCTCTGAAGGTACTGGACTGCTATTACAAAGAACAGCAAAATGACAGCCACCGTGGCGCCCTCCGAGAACCTAAACCTCTCAAAGCTCAGGACGTAGATGTAGTACGCCAGTGTCGTTGTTGACATCAGAGGCCCCCCGCCGGTCATCGTATAGATCTGGTCGAAGTCCCTGAAGGAGAATATCGTGAGCATAACCAGAACCAGCACGTGGGTTGGCTTGAGGAGCGGGAGGGTTATATGGAGGAACTTCCGGAAGGACGTTGCTCCGTCAACCTCAGCAGCCTCGTAGTACTCCTCGGGTATTGTCTGCAGGCCAGCGAGATAGATAACCATGAAATAACCAACCCTGGCCCAAACCGTGGCTATTATAACCGCGAGCATGGCGTAAGATGTGCTTTTGAGCCAATCGAGTGGGGAAAAGCCGAGGGCTTCAAGGACGCGGTTTACCAGTCCGTAGTCCGAGTTAAACATCCAAACCCAGATTATTCCAGTCGCTACGAAGGAAATCGCTGTTGGGGAGAAAATGGATGTTCTGTAAAAGCTTTTGAGCCTTATTTTGGTGTTTAATAGGACTGCTGCTATAAGAGAGAGAACCATTGTCGTAGGAACCACGCCGAGGATATATATGATAGTGTTTTTCAAGACTTGCCTGAACTCCTCGCGCTGGAGGATCATCTTGTAGTTGTCGAGGAAAACGAACTCTTTTGCACCAAGTCCCCTCCAGTCAAAGAAGCTTATGTAGAAGAGGTTCAGTACGGGGTATATGATGAACGTGATGAGAATTACAAGTGCAGGGGCCAAGAAGCCGTAGGCCTCCAGTGTATATTTCATTTTTCTCCGAGAGGGCAGTGAAACCATTCCTTACACCTCCCTAAACTAAAAAAGAGAAAGAGGTCAGGACTTAAACAGGGGTTCAACTTTCGCTTGAGCTTCCTTGAGGGCAGTGGCAGGATCCTTCTTCTGAAGCAAGGCTGCCTCAATGGCCTCTCCTATGGCTGCGGACATATCTGGATACTGAGGAACTGGAGGCCTGGCCTTACCGTACTGCAGGTTCTCCACGTATATCTTTATGAAGGGGTTCTCTTCCAAGAACTTCTTGTACTCCGGGTCTTCAAGGGCGCTCTTACATACCGGGAGGTAGCCCGTCTTAAGCGCCCACGTAACCTGGAACTCGGGGCTCATGACGAACTTGGCGAACTCCCATGCAGCCTGCTCCCTCTCGGGCGTTGTCTTGAATATGAAGAGGTTCTCACCGCCAATGTTGGTGGCTATCCTCTTGTCGTAGGGCATCAGCATAACTCCGGTCTTGTCGAGCCATCCTTGTTCCTTCAGAACGGGATAGTTCCAGGGCCCGTTTATGGTCATGGCAACCCTGCCGGCGAAGAAGTCGTCGAGCTTGTAGCCCGCGTTGGGCTCGCTGAGCTTCGCAACCTTGTCCTTGTAGACGAGGTCAACCCAGTACTGGAGGGCCTTTACGCCGGCGTCACTAGCGAAGGTTGGCTTGCTCTGATCCTCGGAGAGAAGCTCGCCACCGGCCGACCAGAGGAAGACCTCCCATGTCCAGACCGTCCACTCGAGCCTTCCGAAGGGAACCATGAACCCGTACTGGTCGATTTCACCGTCTCCGTCTTTGTCCTTCGTGAGCTTCTTGGCCAGCTCCCTGAACTCGTCCCAGCTCAGGGCCTTACCCATGTAGGCCTCGGGGTCGAGCCCGGCCTCTCTGAAGAGTTCCTTGTTGTAGTAGATGGCTAAGTTGTTGGTGTCAAAGGGGGCAGTGTATATCTTGCCCTTGTATGTTCCAAGCTCCCAGAGCCCCTCGTAGATGTCCTCCTTGTTGAAGGACGGGTCGTTCTTTATGAAGTCCTCAACCGGGGCGAGAACTCCGGCCTCAGCAAAGAATCCAGTCTGAGCCGGGTTGAGCCAGACGAGATCCGGTGGAGTGCCAGCCTGAGCGGCGGCCATGATCTTAGGAACCGCCTTGTCCTGAGCGCCATAGTTGACGAGTTTTATCTTGATGTTAGGATGTTCAGCCTCGAACTTCCTGACGAGTTCCTCAAGAACCTTCTGGTTTTCTGGGGCTTCTATCCCATGCCAGAACTCAAGTTCAACTACTTTTCCGGTTGCAGTGCTGTCAGATTGGCCTGTGGTACCAGTGGAGGTCTTTTCTCCGGATATGCATCCGCTCGCTGCGACTCCCAAAATCAAAACACTAACGAACAAAATCCCGAAGAGTGCTTTTTTCTGCATTGGTCACCACCATATTGTACTCCTAGTACAATACAGTAGGTTCAAGGTATATAAATTTTTTCAGTACAAAAGAGCACCTTTGAGCACCAGGGATAACAAGAGTTTAACCAGAAAACTCATAACGGCAGTTCTTCAAAGATGAAAACTGTAGGAGAGTTTTCACATGCACTCTCACAGGTCAGTGCCCCTGAAGTTGTGTGCTATCCTGGTCCTCCGCTCGCAGGAGAAATGTAGAAAACAAAAAAGTTCATTAAACGGCTCACAGAATTGTTGGCAATATTTAGTTCGAAAAAATATTAAGAACGTCGATAGGGGAAACGTTAATAGTGATTTTCTGCTATCAGACCTTGAACCTATCCAAAATTTTGGAGGTGGGAGCAGTGATAGGATGGATAGGCCTTGGCCACATAGGCAGAGCGATGGCGGAGAGGCTGTCGGAGGAGTATGAGCTTATAGTGTGGAATAGAACTCTGGAAAAGGCAAAGGGATTCAGGAACGTCGCCAAAAGTCCAGAAGAAGTAGTCGAAAAAGCCGACATCGTGTTCCTTTCCCTCTACGACAGCAATGCAGTTGAAGAGGTTTCGAAGAGAATTCTAAGCAAGGACATCGAGGGGAAGATCATCGTTGATACTACCACAAACCACCACAGGAAAGTCCTTAGGTTCCACGAGCTCTACAAAAATGCAGGGGCACACTACCTTGAGAGCCCGGTAATTGGAAGCGTCATACCGGCAAGAAACGGCCAGTTGACTATTCTCGTAAGTGGGGAAAAAGAGGCCTATAAAAAGGTCCTGCCGTATCTGGAGAAACTCGGGAAGAAGATATTCTACTTTGAGGAGCCAGGAAAAGCTACAAAACTCAAACTCATCAACAACTTCGTCCTCGGGGCATTTATGACGGCCCTCGCGGAGGCAATAGCTCTTGGCGAAAAGGCGGGTATACCAAGGGAGGAACTCGTGGAAGTCCTCGAAAACGGTGCTGGAAACTCAGTAGTCCTGAAGGCAAAAAAGGAGAAGATGCTCAGCGAAGATTATTCAACGCACTTCTCGATTAAAAACCTTGTAAAAGACCTTTCCTATGCCTATGATCTGGCCTTAGATTCAAACAAAACTGTCCCTCTGAATGCAGTTGTTAGGGAGCTTTACAGGGTTGGCTTTGAAAAAGGTCTTGAAGAGCTCGACTTCTCAGCTATTTACAAGATACTTCGGGAGTTTTGATTATAAAATGATAGGCAAGTCTCCTTTTTATGTTAACTTTTTTGTGAGGGCTTTTGATGCACCTTCCCATCATGGGTGTAGCCTTCAGAAGGTCCCGCTCCCAAGGCCGCAGATGTTTGCGAAGGGGCAATAAAGCACGAGGACACGTACATCATAAAAGGGAATGGTCTTGAGAGGGTGACCTGAGCTTTTCCCTCCTCTGCATTTTCAAGCCGGGCAGTAATAAAAAGAAACGGATCATCAAAGCTCCTCAATAACAGCCCTCACGTCTTCAAGCGGCTCCTTGATGACCTCTACAACGTCCTCAGCCGTGTTTATAGCTATGTAGACTTCCCCGCCCTTCTCGTAGAGGAGAACCGGGCACGGGGCAAAGGAGCCGATCTCGTACTCCACCTTGGTCATCTCGTAGAACTTCTTCGGGTTGCAGACATAGAGGATTCTATATGGTTCCATCTCAACGCCGAGCTTGGCCTTCACAACGTCGCTCGGCGTGAACTCAAGCACGACCTTGTAGCCCTTCTCCTCAACCTTCGCCTTAAACTTCTCTTCGGCCTCCTTGAGCCCCATGTCGAGTTTCCTCCTGTACCTGAACATTTTACCACCCCCTTAAAGCTGTGAGAGTGATTCAAAGAGCTTGCTCCAGAGTTTGAGTGTGGTCACCTCGGTGAGCATCAGCATGCCGAGAGCAATCAGGGTGAGCCCGAGGGCCAGTTCCCACTTGGAGCTTTTTCCGCCGAGCGAGACCCCACGGGAGAGCAGTTTCCTGTTTATCCACTCACCCAGGTCTTTGGACATGGTGATGAGGTAAACTGTAAGGCCCATCCCGAGACCGTAGGTGCCCATGACGACCACACCCTTGAGAGTCTCCCCGGTTAGGGCCGCCGTAATGACAGCGAAGCCGACGTAAGGCGCTATACAGCCGAGCCACGTCGCCCCCAACGCGGAACCGAGGGCGAAGTCGTAGGCGATGCCCTTCTTTGAGACTATTCCCTCAGCTGGAGAGAAGCTTAGGAGCCTCTCGAGCCTTGCCCTCAGGTCAGCACTTACAAAGCTCGCTCCAATGAGTATGAAGCCAACTCCGCCGATGAGGTAGAGCGCCCCCTGTATTTGGGAAGCGTAGCTCCCCAGACTGCCAACCAGCGCACCGAGGAGGGCGAAGGAAGCAACCATGCCTACTATTATTACTTCCACCCTTCTCCTAGCGAAGGTGAGCGAGAGCGCCCCCGCTATAACCGGCAGCACGCAGGGAGAGAAGACGCTAAGCACCCCGGCGGAGAAGATGGGGAGAAGAACCGTGAGGCTCAGCCTTGTGCCCGAAGATTCCTCCGTCACTACTTCTTTTGCGGTTTCCGTCTGAGTACTGTTGGTGGTTGAGTTCTGGAGCTCGTCTCCAATTGCCGTTTTTATAAAGAACTCCAAACCATCTGGAGTCAGGGCGCCAACGGCAACTCCCTTGAGAACCTTCTCGCCGTTCTCGACCTTGAAGAGAACCATCGTTGGCGTCCCCGGGACGCCGACGTTTATCTTCTCCCCTGGATTCTTCGGCGTGTAATAGCCTGAGTTCTCGGGCTGGATTACGAAGACCTTCTCCTTTACGACGTATCGAAGATTAGTGAGCTCTCTTCCTTTGTAGACGTCAATAGCCACCAGGTTGATGCCGCTCAGAACTTCCCTGGCCTTCTGCGTTGGAAAAACGCTCTCCTTCATATAGCGACAGGCAGGACAGCTCTGGGAGTGGTAGAAGAGGAAGAAGTATTCCCCCTCGTGGGCGGATATGAGAGCGTTAAGTTCCTCCTCGCTCGAAACGTCGTGGAACCCAAGCCCCCCGTAGGAGACCTCGCCGGCAGCGACGAACCCCGCGAAAATGAGCGATAGCACGAATATTAAGAGCGCTCTCCTCACCCCGTTCACCCGGAATAGCTCAATAACGCCGTTAAAAAGACTTTTCTTGAAGGATTTTTCATTAAAATGTCATTGGAACGTAGCTTTTTTTCCAAATAATCCGCAATTATTTTTCCCACGTATTCGACTCCGGTGTACTTTTCAAGGGAAACTGTGAACTTAAGCGTGTAAAAAGGTTTTAGAAAGGCTTGATGCGAAGGGGAAATGTTCTGAAGCCGTGGAATAAGCACGGGGTTAGGCCTTAAACGGCATTCCGAACTCGTTTTTACTAACCTTTTCCCATTCGAAGACATCTTCCCCGTGGGGAGGCTTCTTCTCCGCGGGATAGCCAACCCCAATGATGCAGAGGACGCGGTAGTTTTCTGGGATGTTCAAGAGCTCCCTGACGTACTCCTCGGCCGTTTTCTCTTCACTGTGCATCCTGTTCCTTATCTGCACCCAGAAGGAGCTCAGGCCAAGGTCAAAGGCAGCTAACTGTATGTGCTCTGCCGCTATGCTTGCATCTTCAATCCATACGTCGCTCCTGCTCTCGTCCGCGGTTACAACGATCGCCAGCGGCGCTGTGGCCAGACCTGAAGCCCCAAGCTTGGCCTTAGACAGGGCCTTCAACTTCTCCTTGTTGTCAACCACGATGAAGTGCCAGGGCCTCCTGTTGAAGGAGCTCGGTGAGAGGAAGGCCGACTCTAAGAGCTTCTCCACAAACTCCTCTGGAACGGGCCTGTCCTGGAAGCGCCTCACGCTCCTCCTTCTGCGAAGAACTTCGAAGAACTCCATAGCACCACCGTGAAGGATTCTCCAAGGGCTTTAATACCCTTACGCCGCTTCCCATAAGTTCTGGCTACCCGCAGTATCCCATCTCACTGAAAAGCTTTATAATCCGCGTCTGTGTCTCGGAGGCGAGGGGAGATAGTGGCTAAGGGCCTGGCGGAATTCATAAAGCGGGAACGTAGTCCTACTTCTCAGGGACGGCTCGCTCCTCAAAAGGACGCCTGCTCTTATAGACTGGGGCGGGCTTTCACTGATAACCTCGCTTATACTCGTCTCCCGAGGACTCGAACTGTCGGGGGCCTTCGGGAAGCTTTCGCTCCAAATCATTGCCCTCTCCCGCGGTTCGGAAAGGAGGCTCGCCATGATTCTCCTCCCGACCATAGCGCTGTCTTCGGCAATCATAATGAACGACACCGCCATGCTCATTTTCATCCCCTTTATTGTAGCTCTCTCGCGCCTCATTGAGAAAGACATGACGGCTTTGGTCGTCTTTTCGGCCATAGCGGCGAACGTCGGCTCCGCCCTGACCCCGATAGGAAACCCCCAGAACATAATAATCTGGAGACATTACGGCGTTCCCTTCCCAGACTTCGTAGCCTATATACTCCCCTTCGTCCTGCTCTGGTTGATCCTTCTCCGCCTCTTTGCCTTTGTGACCTTCAGGGGTTCCCTCCCCGAAAGAAAGCTCCACCAGGTGAAGGTCCGTGAAGGCCTGCTCTGGAGTTCGCTCTTTCTGCTGATAGCTAACATCGTGCTCGCCCGGGAAGGAAAGGCCCTCTGGACGTTGCCCCTCACCGTGGTGATTCTCTCCCTGGTCGGGGGGGACGTTTTACTCAGCTTCGACTGGGCCCTGGTGTTGACCTTCGCGTTAATCTTCGTGGACTTCGGCGAACTCTCAAGGATTATGGCCTCGCTGGGTTTCCATCCACCTTCGTCCAGGATTGGGCTGTTCATCTCTTCAGCACTCCTCAGCCAGGCGGTGAGCAACGTGCCCGCCACTGTCCTGCTCCTTTCCGCAGAGAACTGGGGCCCGCTCGCCGTGGGAGTTAACGCCGGCGGAACGGGCTTCATGGTGGGCTCGCTGGCAAACCTGATAGCGATAAGGATAGCGCGGATGAGCATAGAGGATTTCCACCGCTATTCGGTGCCGTACTTCCTTCTGATCCTTCTCCTGTCCGCTTTACTCCTCTGGATTCTCCCTTAGGCGGATCGCCCCGTAAGGCAGAGCAGGTGAAAATGAAAGAAGAGAGGTTGCCGGGTTTTAGCTATGGAGCTTTCGAGTGCTATCAGTCCCAGCCTTCAAGGATCTCCTTCAATACCTCACGCACCCCGTCCCTGTCCTTCCTTGCCCTCTCTATGAGCGTCCTTATCATTGAAGCCAGCTCTGTATCCTGGAGGAGCATCTTAATGGAGTCCGCTATCACGTTTTCGTCAATGTATATCATCTTCTTCGTCATTCCGCCGTCTATGACCACGTTGACACCCGTCATCCAGCCGGCTTCGTCGGAAGCCAGAAAAGCAACGAGCGCGGCAACATCCTCCGGCCGCCCGACCCTTCCGGCCGGATGCTGTCCGTGGTCAAGGGGGCTTAACTCAGGTCTTCTTGGGGGTATCTGCCACTCACTCGTGTCTATCCAGCCGGGAGAAACTGCCAGAACCCTTATCCTGTAAGGTGCGAGGCTCATCGCGAGGGCGTGCGTCAGTGCGAGCAATCCCCCCTTGGAAGCCGAATATGGCTCCGTGTTCGGCTCGGACTGGAGTGCCCTCGTAGAGGCTATGTTTATTATCACACCTCCTCTCTCCTTCATGTATCTGACGGCATGTTTGGCACATAGATATGGCCCGGTGAGGTTGACGTCTATTACTCTCCTCCACTCATCGAGCGTCTGGAGCTCCAGAGGTTTTTCGTATCCTATGCCGGCATTGTTCACAAGGACGTCGATTGAGCCAAAAGTTTCATAAACCTTGTCAATGGCTTTGGAAACTTCTTCCTCAACGGAGACATCCGCCTTGAAGAACTTGACCGATAAACCCATTGAAGTGAGCTGCTTCTCCCTTATCCTGCCGGCCTCTTCGTCAACGTCCAGGATGGCCGTTTTACAGCCCTCAGATGCGAGGCGGTGGGCTATCGCCGCGCCTATACCCCTTGCACCCCCGGTTACGATGCAGGTTTTGCCCTCAAATCTACCGGACATTTTAACACCTCCCAAAGCTCTTCCTGCTGTTTAAGGCATTTCCAAGCCCATACTCCTAAAGTATACTTCTCCTTTTAAGAAGGTTTACGCCGTAGGCTTAGAGGTGCTCCTCCTTCTCTCTAAGCTTTTCCCTTACCTCATCCCTTATCGGCCCGAGGGCCCTTGCGTACTTCTCAAGGGTCCTGAAAAGCCGTTCAACTCTCTCTTCGTACTTCTCGTCTCTAAGCTCCTCGCCCTCAAAGATATCATCAACGTTGTAGAAGAGCACCTGGCCAACGGGGAGCATGCGGTAGTTGAGCATCGCGGTTCTAAGCTCCATCAGGAGCCTCGTCCCTCCGGTAACGACTGAAACCGTGACTATCCCAACGGGTAAAGCCTCGTACTCGTCGTAAATCGTGTCGAGGAGTATCTTAAGCTCGCCGGGATAGCTCCCGTTGTACTCAGGTGCAACTATAACCAGGGCATCAGCCTCAAGGATTTTGGCCCTGTAACGCTCCATCTCCGGAGTTACCTTCCAGCGGTGGGTGTAGCAGAGGAGGTAGTCCTTTACATCCATCAGCTCCGCTTCCCAGCCAAGCTCGCTCGCCTTTCTGGCGAGATATCTCGCTACCTTCTCGCTCTTCCGCCCTTCCCTTGCCGTCCCGAGAATTATCTTAACCTTCATACCATCACCGGAGAGGGCTCGTTCAGGGGGTTATTTAAATTTGCTTCCCACATCGGAAAGCACCGAATTTCGAAAGTTCATCCCTCGGCCAGAAGCAGGCCCTGCTCGTTGTAAGCCCTAATTTTCTCAAATCCCGCGTTTTTGAGGACTGAGATAACATCCCTCAGAATCCGATTTTGGAGGTTTATGGCCAGCATCTCGTAGAGAGGTCAATTTACCATTTGAAGATTGCGATTCTCCGCGGTAAAAGACTTTACAGATGAGCCTTCACTCAATAAGACAGAAAAGAAAAAGGAGTTCAGGCGAAGGTAACGCTCCTGTCCTTGAGGGAGCGGTTGAGCAGGTCGGCGTGCTCCAGCGTAACCTGGTACTCCGCTATCTTCTCGAGCTTGATCTCCTTGCCGTCGAGGATTATCTTGTTGACGTAGACCTTGCCCTCGTCGAAGCCGACGGTGTAGACGAAGAGGTCCTTCTTGCTCAGGTACTCCCTGATCTTCTCGTCCTCCAAAGCTTTGGCAAGGCCTCCAGCCGCGAATATCCTGACGTGGACGACGAACGCTCCAGGAACGTCCTTCTCGGCGAACTGCCTGAGTGTCTCGACGAATATCTCCTTGGTCTCCTCGATTGGGGTCTCACCGCCGAACTGGAGAACCGTAACCTGCGGGGCGAACTCCTTCACGCGCTCCGCTACCTCAGCCTCCTTGCCCTTCTCGGCGAGGAAGTGGTAGGTAACGCCTCCGCTGAGGGTTATGAAGGTCGCCTCGGTAGCCGTCGCTATGCTGGAGCAGATTATGTTCCTGCTGGCAACAACCGCGACCTTGTTGAGTCCGAGGTCGGCAAGGGCCTTTCCGACGAGCCTTCCGGTCAAAGCCCTCAGGTAGATCTCCTCCTCAAAGGTTGTCTTCGCCATTTCACATCACCTCCATACCCACTTTTGTGGGTTTGTTCTCGATATTGTCCAATGAAATTCGGAAATATAACTTTTTCGGTTTCCCTAATGAACTTTTATCAGCCGAAATAAATTTTGCTTTTGACAAGATGACAAAAACATGCCTTAATTTGACCACTTTTTTGACATTTTGATTGTACAAAAATGTAAACTTGCCAGAATTTCAATCACTCGCGGTGGTGATGGGCAAAGATTTTAGTCTAGAGTTAAGTTTGATAGATAAACTTATAAGGTTCGAAAACAAGAGTAACCTGAGGTGATGTTAATGCTCAGCGAAAGAATGTTAAAGGCCCTGAACGAACAGCTCAATAAGGAGCTCTTCTCGGCGTACTTCTACCTTGGCATAGCAGCCTACTTCAGGGACAAAAGCCTCGACGGCTTCGCCAGCTGGATGGAGGCTCAAGCAGAGGAGGAACTTGGCCACGCGCTCAGGATATACGACTACATCTTCGACCGCGGCGGGAAGGTCGAGCTCGAGAGGATAGAGAAGCCAAAGCAGGAGTTTGAGAGCCCGCTCAAGGCCTTTGAGGCGGTTTACCTTCACGAGGTCGGCGTTACCCAATCGATCTTCAAGCTTGTTGACCTGGCCAAGGAGGAGAACGACCACGCGACCTACAACTTCCTCCAGTGGTTCGTGGAGGAGCAGGTCGAGGAGGAGGCCAGCACCAAAGCTATCCTCGACAAGCTCAAGATAATCGGCGACCATCCAAACGGTCTCTTCATGCTCGACAGGGAGCTCGGAGCCAGGAGCTCTCAGCTCAGGGCTTTAATAAACCCCAAGGCCTGATTTCCTTTTTCTCATTTTGATGTTCGGAGGTTCCTCAATGCGGGTTTTTCTCCTCGGTGGAAGCGGCTTTATAGGTGGTTACGTTCTCAGGGAGCTTCTCCAGAGGGAGCACGAGGTCGTTGTCCCAACGAGGAGGGACTTAAAGCACGATAAGGTCAGGACGATTAAGATTTCCGGAAGGCCGGAGGAGTACGCCCGGCTCGTGGAGAAACTAAGCCCTGACGTCATCATAAACCTCATTGGAGTCCTCAAAGGCGATTATTTCGTCCACTACGAAATCCCCCGAGCTCTCTCCGATGCCATCAAAGGAACGGGCATCAGATTGATTCAGATGAGCGCCCTCGGTGCCGATGAGAACTCTTCCATAGAGTACTTCAGGAGCAAGGCCCTCGGCGAGCGGGAAGTTAGAAAGCTCGAGGACTACGCGATAGTCAAGCCCTCTCTCGTCCTCGGGCCTGGACAGAGGCTTTTCAAAGAGGCTCTCCGCTGGAGGGTTTTTCCAAATCTTAAGACACCCGTCCAGCCCGTTGACGTTCGAGATTTAGCAAAGCTCCTCGCGGACCTCGCTGAAGGTAATGGAAAGAGCGAGGTCAACGTCTGCGGGCCGGAAGTGGTTCCGCTCGGCCAGCTCGTGAAGCTTGTTGTGGATAAAGCTGGAAAGCGGATTTTCCTCATTTCCCTGCCCGAGTCCCTCTTAAGGGTCATGGGAAAGCTCGATAACTCCCTTTTAATGGCCTTAACTCCCAGCGTCTGCCCGGAAGAGGGAAGCGTTGAACTCGCGAAGAAGATAAGGGAGTACATGATACGGAGTGGAGGGAAGAGGATAAGGCCGAGGATAACTTTGGCGGTTTCAAAGGGCCTCGGCCTCGACGAGGAAGACGCCCTCGACCTCGCGTCTGCCGTTGAACTCATCCACACTGCCAGCCTTATCCACGATGACGTCATAGACCTGGCTGAAAAGCGGAGGAACAGTCCAACGGTGCCCATGCAGTGGGGGCCGGAGTTGGCCGTTCTCAGCGGCGACTTCCTCTTCGTGAGGGCACTCAGGATAATCGCCTCGAAGAGGGTTGAGATGGTTGACTACGTCGCCAAAGTCGTTGAGGACATGGTGAAGGCTGAAATCCTGCAGGAGGCTGTGAGGGGGAGCGTCCACCTCGACATCGAAACCTACTACAAGATAATCGACGGAAAAACCGGTAAGCTCTTCGGGGCGTCCTTTGCGCTGCCCGCTTACTACATCGGGAAACCTTTCTGGAGGGAGCTTGACAGGGCTGGAACCCTCGTCGGCAGAGCCTTCCAGATAGTTGACGACGTTCTCGACTACTTCCCGGGAACCGGCAAGGATCGCTTCAAGGGCTTACTCAACGGGAAGACGACTCTCCCTCTCATACTCTACTCCGAGCGCTACGGCTCCGCAATCGTCCAGAGAACCCTGCTCCAGCCTACGGAGGAGAATCTCCTCGACCTCTTTGAGAGGATGAGCAACGCCGGCGTCTTCAGGGAGGCCATGGAAACGGCGAGGGGCTTCCTGCGGGAGGCGTACGAGTCCATTAGGGCACTCCCCTTTGACTCCTCCGGTGTCATCTCGCTAGTCGATGAATACTTCGAGGGGGTCTTTGCGAAGTTCGAAAAAATTAGCGGTTAGCCTATCGGATTTCACGTATTTGTGCATCCGTTAAAAGGACTTTCGAAAATCGCCGAAAAACTTTAAAAGGTTAATTAGACCAACCTAATGGGTTTAGGTTCAGGGGGGCGGGAGATGATAGGGCTTCTCACTACGCTAACTTTCACGGTTCCACTGATTGGAGGCTTGCTCCTGTTCAGGCTCGACGAGAGAAAGGCAGATGCGGTTATGTTAGGCTCGTTTCTAATCGCTATGCTCCTGCAGTTTAGCGTTTTAGTTGAGTACCTGCTCCACCACAACCACGAGACCGTTCACATCGCCTACATAACCACAGAGAGGCTCGGCGAGGCCTACGGCATTATAGTCGACCCGATGAGCGTTTTAATCGGCACTGTCGTCGCCCTAGCCGGCTTCATCTTCATGTTCTATGGCATGGAGTACATGAGCGGGAGAAACGTAGGACATCCGGTTGGAAAGGGGCGCGGTCTCTTCTACGCCTGGATGACGCTCTTTGAGGGGGCAACACTCGGCTTCATTTACTCCTCCACATTCCTCGGCCTGCTCATCTTCTTCGAGCTGATGGGCCTGGCCTGTTGGGGTGTGGTGAGTTACTACAACACTCCTGCAGGGAGGAGGGCAGGCTTCAAGGCCTTCATAATCCCGAACGTCGGGGCGATGATAGGCTTCTACACGGCCATAGGGATTGGAATAACCCAGCTCCACGATTTAAGCCTCTTCTCGCTCTCCCACGTTTCCGATTCGGTAAAACCCTGGCTGTTTCTGGCTCTGCTCATAGCCGGCTACACAAAGAGCGCCCAGTTTCCGACCTACTCGTGGATTCCCGACGCGATGGAGGCCCCAACTCCAGCGAGTGCATTCCTCCACGGCGCGGCGATGGTCGAGATGGGCGTTTATCTTGTTGCAAGAGTGCTACAGTTCATCGGGACTCTGCCAACGTGGATCTTCTACTTCATGGCCGTGATGGTCTCGCTCACTCTGCTCATCCCGATACTCAACTACCCTGTCCAGAACGACGCCAAGAGGCTTTTGGCTTATTCAACGGTCGCTGAAGCTGGAATAATGTTCGTCGGCCTGACCTTTGCCTCCCTTGGCCTCGAAGTGGGCCTCAAAGCGGCCATGTTCCAGCTCACCACCCACGCCTTCGTCAAGGGATTGGCTTTCCTCACCGCAGGAACCTTCACCTACTCCCTCGGGACCCTCGACATGAGGAAGATCAGCGGTCTAAAGGAGGTTCTCCCGATCAACGCCCTCGCCTGGAGTGTTGCCCTTCTCGGTCTTGCGGGCCTTCCGCCGATGGCCATAGCCTTCAGCAAGGCGGAGCTTTTAACGGGCTTGGATGCCCTCAAGACAACTCCCGTTGCGTGGCTCCCAATCCTCATGGTCTTAGCTGATTCGGCAGTGTTCCTCTGGGTCGGCGTCAAGTGGATAACCCGGAACGTCTTTGGAAAGAAGAGTGTCGAGATGGCCAGTACGCACCCAATAATAACGGCCTCGCTGATAATGCTTATCATTCTCGTCTTCATCGTTCCCTACCTGGCCTATCCTCTCGTCCATGAAATAGGCTTCTTCGGGGGTGGGCACTGATGGAGCCACTCACGATGCTCAACCTTGCCCTCCTCCTTCTCTTCACGGGCGCGCTCGTTGCCCTCTTCAAGGGTGGCAGGATAGCTTACCTCTTCACGCTCTCCGCATCTATCCCCATCTTCCTTGTCTCAATAGCCGGCATTGACGGCTTTAAGGGTGAAATACTTCCCTTCCTGCCGACTGGCGTTGACGTTGACCCCCTCTCCGCTCTCTTCCTGATGGTTCTGGCCTTTCTCACCTTCTCCATATCGCTCTACCTCCTCGATTATAGAGTCAGGGGAGACGAGCGCTACCTCGGCCTCTCCGTCAACATGGCGCTGCTCTCTGCCCTGCTCTTCATCACCACAGACGACCTCGAGAGGCTCACCCTCGCCTACGAACTCTTCGCCGTCTTCACCTTTGTCCTGATTCTCACGTCAGAGACGAAAGGCTCGAGGAAGGCGGCGTGGAGGTACATCGTCTTAACCCAGCTCTTCGGCATAATCCCCCTTCTCACAGCGACCTCCCTGGCTCACGCCGCCGGTGCTTTAACCTTTGAAGAGCTTAGAGCAAACCTCGCGAACCTCCCGGTTGGCCTCTGGGTCATGTATGCCCTCTACCTCTCGGCCTTCCTCGTTAGGGCTGGCGTTTTTCCCTTCCACACATGGGTTGCTAGAACCTACCGCTCGGTCCCTAGTCCCCTCATCCCAGTCTTCATCGTCGGTGAGGGCTTCGGCTTCTATGGCATTCTCAGGATGACGGAGTTCGTCCTTCCGACCTCGAAAACTGTGGGATACGTTATAGCCTCTCTCGGTGCAGTTTCAGCCTTTGCAACGCTCTACTCCTTCCGAGAGATAAGACTCAAGAGGAAGTTCGCCCACCACAGCATAATGGACGTTGGAATCGCTTTCTTTGCCTTGGGTGCTTCTATGGTCCTCGGCGGAACCGCGGAAACGATAGTCCTCATCGGAGCACTCCTCCACATTCTCTACCAAGCCCTTTACAAGAGCGCGGTTTTCTTCGGGCTTGGTGCGATAGAGCACTACGGCGAGGAACCCAACATCTGCTCGATTAGAAAGCTCCTCAAGGGGCACGTGATTTCCCTCCTCATCTCGCTCTCGGTCTTCTCAATGGCGGGCGTTCCCCCCTTAGCCGCCTTCGTCTCCAAGTGGCCGATATTTGAAGGCATAGCAACCTCAAAGGACATTCTCCTCTGGCTCATGATGCTGACTGTGGCCTTCCTCAGCCTATTCCCTATGGCCTCGATACTCCAGATACGGCGCCTCAACAGGGAGCTGTGCAAGAGAGAGGTCGAGAGAGAGGAGATACCGCTCATGATAAGAACGGTCACGGGAATAGTCGCGATAGCTGGCTTCACCGTTGCCGTTTTCCCGCTCCTCATCCACCCATGGCTGGCCTCGGCCATAGAGGAGATAGGCGGTCCGATTCCCGAGACCCCAACTGGAGTCTTCTTTGCTTCCCCGTCTTTCCTGGTGGCGATAACCCTTCTCGTTGCTGCCCCGCTGGCTGGCTGGAGGGTCGGCAGGGTTCCAACGGACAGGGTTAGCGAGCTCCTCCTTATCTTCTATAACATGGGGGACATACTGAAGGAGGCCTTCGGCTTTTTCCTTGACGAGTTCAGGAAAGCTTACATTCGCTACGTTCTCCCAATCATAAAAGTTGTTCCAAGGTACGAACTTCCGCTGGTGAAGGACGTTGACGACGCCTTCGACTATCCCGTGAGGCACCTCGACGAGGCCATGTTCATGCCGCTGATAAGGGCCGTAGAGCGGCTCGCTCGCTGGGGTAAAAGCAGAAACCTCGACATGAACGCGCTCATAGGCGGTTTTGCGGTGGCGATGGCCGTGTTAATAGTCCTGCTGGGGGTGTTTGCATGAACTTTGAGAGTGCCTTCCTAAACGTCCTGTACTTTTCAGCCGTCATCTACGCCTTAGCTTTCATCCTATACGGAATAAGGGCAATCAAGGGGCCGACGACGGCGGACATTATCTTGGCCGTGGACTGCCTCTCCTTTGACATGGCGGCGTTCATGGTGGTTCTCGGCATCTACTTCAAGTCGATAATGCTCGCGAGCGGTGCGATAATCCTAGCCCTCTGGGCCTTCATGCTCGACGTCTACTACACCAAATACGTCCTCTACGGGGAGGTGGAGGTATGATCGAAGAAATCATCTTCATCCTCGGCTCAATCGCGATACTTCTCGGGGCAATATATGACCTCATAGCCGCGATAGGTCTCCTCCGCTTTCCGGATTTCTATATGAGGAGCCACGCCGCTACCGTTGGAACCATCGGGGGTGCCGCTTTACCCGTCTTTGGTGCTGGACTGGTTGCACTCGTCTATCACCCGCTCGGGGAGCAGAGGTTCTTCATGGCGGGAATAGCGTTCACAGTTGGTGCCCTCATACTCCTAATAGCCCCGACCGGCTCACATTCTCTTGTCTCCGCTGTGTACTTCGGAAAGGTCGGCAAAAAGCCCAAGTTAGTGGTTGACCAGCTGGAGGAAGACCTTCCGAAGAGGAGCGACGTTGCTGAACTCGTGAGAGAGCACGAGGAGGTTCCCGGGGAAGAGGAGGAGCCCAAGTTCTCATTCAGGAGGGTTGAGAGATGATAGAGCTTCACCTTCTTATACTGGCAATAGTCGTTTCCTTCGGTTTCGTGTTCAGCTACTTAGCTATGAAGGAGCACGACTTGCTGAAGGCATTAGCTTTAAGCTCTGTCCAGTCCACTTTCTTCGCCCTCGGCTTCTACATCTTAGCTGCTCCGGACATAGTCTTAGCATACCTCGCCATAGCGGTTGGAGCCTACACCGCCCTCGTCATCCTCGCGATAAGCAAGACCGAAAGGTACGAGGTGGGAGAATGAAGCGAGACGTAATAGTTGCTCTTTCATTCCTCATAGCCTTCCTCTTCATAGCCTACGCCGTAACGGCCAGAAACGTCCTCGGCATCGGCGGAGCCGAACTCAGACCCCTCGGCGAGTTCTATTTAAGCCACTCCTTCGCCCACGAAGGCCTGACCAGCCACAGTCCAGAGGTAGTTACTGCCATAGTCTGGAACTACCGCGGCTTCGATACGCTCTTCGAGACCTTCGTGTTCTTCCTGGCCATAATGGGCGCCCTGAGCGTTCTCCGCCTCGATGGAGAGCAACTTAAGCAGGCGAGGGAGCTTGAGGCAGCGATGCCTCACAGGATGATGGACCTTATTGTTAGGGCAACGACCAAGCTGGTCGTGATAATGATCGTCGCGATTTCAGCCTCGATAGCCCTCCACGGCCACCTAACCCCCGGCGGCGGCTTCCAGGGCGGTTCTGCTATGGCGGTAGCAGCTCTGCTCCTCTTCGCGGCCTTCAGCAAGTTCACGCTGGAAAGAAAGGGACTTACACTTAAGCACACTATCTCGGCCTACGCGCTTGGTTTAGCCATTATCCTTGCGACCGTCTTAGCTCCTGTCTTCCTCTACGGTGGCAAAATCCTTGAGATAAACCTCCTGCCGGGAGAGACTGGACTCTTTAACCTCGACGTTGGCGAGTACACCGCTGTCACCTTCGGCTTCCTCACGGTGTTCCTCGTCCTCGGAATCCCGGAGTGGGTCTTCAAAGCTGTTTTAAGGAGGGAGCTGAATGATTAGCCTCCTGCTGGCCTACATCACAATAACGCTGTTCGCCATGATACTATTAGGGATCTACGGCGTCGCTACCCGCTCCAACCTGATCAAGAAAATCATCATGCTCAACGTCATGGGAGATGCGATAAACATGCTGTTCATCCTCATAGGCTACCGCCTCGTCTTCCCGGTCTTCCCGCCCATCTACGAGAGCCACATAACCTTCGAGGAATTTCTGAGCAGGGCAGTTGACCCGGTGCCCCAGGCACTGGTTCTCACCGCGGTCGTCATAGGCATGGCCATGAACATACTCCTAACAACTTATGCGATACAGTTCTACCGCCTCCACGGAACCGTTGATGCGAGGGACATGGCCGAGGTGGTTGGGGGTGAGGATTTATGAACCCGCTCAGGAGGTTCTCTCCGGCGACATTCGTCATAGTCCTCGCGGTTTACCTGTTCTACACTGGCTCAGTGAGCGAGTACGATCTCGTAACGGGATCGATAGTGGCTTTAATCGTTTCCTTCCTCGTCGGCCACTGGCTTGTGAAGAACGAGCTTAAGTTCTTCTCTCCAAGGAGATGGTTCTACGCGATAATCTACGGTCTCCGCTACTTCCTAATCGAAGAGACCAAGACCCACATTGACGTCGCCAAGAGGGTCTTCACACTCAAGGCCAACCCCGGCATAGTGAGAATCCCGCTTGAGGTGGAGAACGACTACGGAAAGGTGCTCGTTGCCAACTCGATAACAAACACCCCGGGAACCATTGTAGTTGACATAAGCGACGACGGAAAGTGGCTCTACGTCCACTGGATAGACGTTTCCACGCTCGACGAGAAGGAAGTGAAGGAGAACGTTGTTTCCTACTTCGAGGACTACGCGAAGAAAATATTCGACTGAGGTGAGAGCATGGAGGTTGGAATAGTCCCGGTCATACCCCTTGGCTTCGCCTTCTTCCTGCCGTTCCTATCAATAGCAACGAGGAAAAACAAAAAAGTCATCGTAGGTTACGCTTTGACGGTCCTCACCACGGCTTTCTTGGCTTCACTCTGGCTCTTTGAAAGGGTTTACTCCTCAAACGAACCCCTCGTCTACGCCTTCGGAAACTGGATAGCTCCGATAGGTATAGTCTTCGAGGTTGACAGGTTCTCGGCAACGCTCGTCCTTACCGCTTCGCTCGGCTTCCTCCTCGCTGGAATCTACTCGGCCAAGTATCTGTCGGAGTGGAACGGTTTAGAGTTCTTCTACACCTTCCTCCTGGGCTTAGAGGCCGGAAACCTCGGCGTCTTCATGACGGGAGATGCCTTCAACGTCTTCGTCATGTTCGAGGTCATGGGGGCGAGTGCGTACGCGATAGTGGGCTTTTACAGGACGAGGAGCGAGGCAATAGAGGGCGCCTTCAAATACGGCGTCAGCGGTGCCGTAGCTACCAGTCTCTACTTCTTGGCCCTGGGCTTCGTCTACGCATCCTTCGGAACGCTCAACATGGCCGACTTAAGTGCCAAGTTCCACGGGATGAGCTTCCCTGTAACGACTAGGCTCTTCGGCGACCCGACGCTCGCCTTAGCCCTCTTCTTTGCACTGACGATCTCGATGGTGATAGTCAAGAGCGCCATCTTCCCGGGCCACTACTGGCTTCCAGACGCTTACCAGGGTGCTCCAATACCGGTTGGAGCGGTGCTGAGCGGCTTCATCGAGGCAGCTGGAATATACGTTTTAGCTAGATACCTCTACACGCTCTTCCACGGCCTTCCATTTGACTGGACCCTCTCGCTCGTCTTCTTCACCCTTGGAGCGGCAACGGCCTTCCTCGGCTCCATAATGATGCTCGTTCAGAAGGATGTGAAGAGGCTCATCGCTTACTCAACGATACTACATATGGGGTACCTTTTCATGACCCTCGGCGTCGGAACCCAGCTGGCCCTCATCGCGATAGACTTCCACCTCGTCAACCACGCCATAGCCAAGATGCTCCTCTTCTTCACGGTAGGGGCATTCATATACCGCGCCGGCACGAGCAGAATTGAGGAGCTGGCTGGAATAGGAAGGGCCATGCCAGTAAACACCTTCCTCTTTGGAATAGCCACGCTAAGCCTCGTTGGAGTGCCGCCGCTCAACGTCTTCTTCGGGAAGATGCTCATCTTCGACGCTTTGATGCAGGTGAGTCCATGGCTGGCCTCTGTCGTTGTTATAACGAGCGCCATAGCGGCGTGGGCCTATTTCAAGGCCTTCCTCTACCTCTGGCGCGGGAAGCCGAGCGAGGGCCACGGACACGGTCACGAGGAGCATGGAGGTAAGGAGAAAGCGAAATGGGACGTTGGGGAAGTCTGGACCTTCAACGCCGTCGGGGTGGTTTTGGCGGCTCTGGTTATCGCCCTCGGCATATTCGCTCCGGTGCTGATAGACAGGGTCTTCCATCCTGCTGCGGCCCAGGCGATGGACTATCAGGGTTACATAGAGGCTGTGAAAAAGCTTGCCGAAGCTGTTCTTCATTAGATGCTTTTGATCTTTCTTTTCTCAAGTCGATAGGTCGGGCTTCGAGGTTTTCCATTCCTCCGGGAACTCGCCTGTGAAAGGAGTTGCATCAAAACTGCAATTGAGTCAAACAATAGGATGTTTGGGGGCGATACTGGAATCAATCTTCAAATGAGACAGAAGAACAGAAAAGGAAGAAAAGCTCACTCGAGCTTCTTGTAGCAGAACCACCAGTCGTAGCACTCGATCTCGCCCTTGGCCTTGGCCTCCTCGCGCTGCTTGACCTCTTCGACGGTGCTGGCCGGTGGGACGATGGCCTTGTCCCCGATGAGCTCGTTGTTGGGCCACTTGTGCGGAAGTGCAACGCCCTTCTCGGTGCTTATCTTGAGGGCCTTGACGAGCCTGAGTATCTCGTCCCAGTCCCTGCCGACCTCGGCCGGGTAGTAGACGATGGCCCTGATGACACCCTTGTCGTCAACGACAAAAACGGCCCTAGCGGTGTTCGTTGAGCCGCTCGGGATCATGCCGAGCTTGTCTGCGAGCTCGCCGCGGTCGTCGGCTATGACCGGGAAGGTTATCTCCTCGCCGAGGTTCTCCTTTATCCACTCCATCCACTTGATGTGGCTGAAGACCTGGTCAACGCTCAGTCCGATGGGCTCGACGCCGAGCTTTCTGAATTCCTCGGCGCGCTTCTGCATGGCGTAGAACTCGGTCGTACAGACCGGGGTGAAGTCGGCCGGGTGGCTGAAGAGCACGAACCACTTGCCCTGCTCGGCGAAGTAGTCCGGGAGTTTTATTACTCCGTGGGTGGTCTTGACCTCAACCTCTGGGAACTTTTCTCCTATGACGACCATCTTTCATCACCTCTCGTTTTTCTGTGTCGTCTTCACTATAAACCTGGTGGGTTCGAATATATAAACCTTTCGGTTTGATATCGTCCAAAATTGAGGATTTAAAAGAACATGAAATAGCCCCTTATCCCGGAATCAAAGGCATCCTAGGCCCTCTAAATACACACATGTGGGTAAGATTGTCCGAATTTTGGACAAAGCTTTTAAAGTTCCAGCCCAATGGAAAGTTGAGGTGGTTTAAGATGACTATCAAAGCTCCAACCTTAAACGTCGGTGGTCTCGGGGCCGATCCACTCACCGAAAGGATAAAAGAAAAGCAGCAGAAGTGGAAGTACAAGGTAGCGGTCTTAAGCGGCAAGGGGGGAGTAGGTAAAAGCACTGTTGCCGTGAACCTGGCAGCGGCATTGGCAAAGAAAGGCTACTACGTGGGCATACTGGATGCCGACATACACGGGCCGAACGTGGCAAAGATGCTCGGCGTCGATAGGGCCGACGTCTTGGCCGAGAGAACGGAAGATGGA
The DNA here is from genome assembly GCF_002214385.1 of Thermococcus gorgonarius. Classification (NCBI taxonomy): domain Archaea; kingdom Methanobacteriati; phylum Methanobacteriota; class Thermococci; order Thermococcales; family Thermococcaceae; genus Thermococcus; species Thermococcus gorgonarius. The sequence continues at coordinate 1,496,673 of NZ_CP014855.1, forward strand.
AGATTTGAGATGCTGCCTCCAATGACAGACTTCATGGGACAGATCACCCCGATAAAGGTCATGAGCATGGGTTTCCTCGTTCCAGAGGATCAGCCGATAATATGGCGTGGCGCCCTCGTAACCAAGGCGATAAAGCAGCTTCTCGGGGACGTTAAGTGGGGCGAGCTGGACTTTATGATAATCGACTTTCCTCCGGGAACCGGCGATGAGATACTCACCGTCACCCAAAACCTCCAGCTGGATGCGGCCATAATCGTTACCACTCCACAGGAGGTCGCCCTACTCGACACAGGCAAGGCAGTCAACATGATGAAGAAGATGGAGGTTCCCTACATAGCCGTTGTCGAAAACATGAGCTATCTCATCTGTCCGCACTGCGGCAACGAGATAGACTTATTCGGCAGGGGCGGTGGCAAAAAACTCGCCGAAAAAGAGGGTGTTGAGTTCCTGGGTGAGATTCCGATAGACCTCAAGGCGAGAGAGGCAAGCGATGCTGGAATCCCGATAGTCCTCTACGGAGACACGATAGCGGCGAAAGCATTCATGGAGCTTACAGAAAAGCTCGTGAGGAAGCTTGAAGAGATGAAAGGGGAAGAAAAAGAGTAAACTTTTAAAATTTCACCTTTTTTAGTATTTTTAGCGCGGCTCAGACCGGCAGGAGCCGATGCGATGGGGCCGCGCTGGACCAGGCTATTTTCAATAACTTTTTTAACCTTCTTACGAAGTTCAAGCCCAGTATGAGTCAAAAGGGCTCTGTAACAATGCTGGCACTCATTATAGTTACCGCAGTTTTGCTTAGTCTGAACTCCGTAAACGTCCCAAAAGGTGTCGCTGTCTCGGATGCAAATGTAACGTTCAGCCACACTAACTTAATCCTGTTCGGGGGAATATACCTCATAACCGTGGCAGTTTTCACCTACCACTTAGGACGTAGGGGGGAGTATGCAGATGTTTTGTACATCATGGTGGTTTCCCTTCTGGTTCTGTGGGCCTTAAACTCCCAATCAGAGCCAGCCGGACTTCAGGAAGAGTTATCCAACTTGATCGGCAGGCTGAACCTTCACCTGAAACCATCGCCAGAAGGTGTTTTCTATCTTTACGTTTATGCCTCCCTCCTCCTTGCCACATCAACCTTCTACATAGCCCCCCGCCATTCAAGGGAGCTTGGGTTCCTCATATTCGGCATGACGTTCTCAATGCCGCTGTTCAGGGAATTTATAACCTCAACGGAACTCGTTGGAATAGCCGCGTTTTCGATAACGCTCGCACTCTCAAGCTCGTTCTTTTCGTATTCAAGCCCATTAAGGGCCGGTTTAGAAGGGATTTTGCTGGCGATCTCAACGGTGATAGTTTTTTCCGTGAGACCTATAGCAGTACTCATTCCTGTGGCCCTTATCTTGACTTTCCCAAGAAAAAAGAGAAACCTCCTGTACCTGGCCCTTGCCCTCGCGGGTTTTTTGGTTGTGCAGAAAAACGATCTGTGGCTGAGGCCAAACTTTGTCGCAGTTCCCCTTGAGGATGCCATAATTCAACTGCTCCTACCAACGCTGCTTTTTATCTATCTCACAATCGGGAAATCTAGAGCGATAAGAACCGTGCTCAGAAACACTAGGGGCCCAACCCCGTTTTTGATTTTCCTGACCGTGGCTTACGCTGTAGGCTTTGTTTACGATAGAACGATTTTTCCATACCTGCTTCTCCTGATAAGTTCGGTATCAACAAGGATAATCTATCAGGTCAGAAACCTGGAAAAGGGAACAGCAGGGGCGAGGGCAGGGATTTACTAGAACTTTATGGCCCCAAACACCGCGCCCTTAAGATGCGGCCCTATCTCCTTGATTATTCCCGGGGCCTGCGTACCCTTTTTCAGCACTAGGAGTGTCTCCATAAGGCCGAGTTCTTCAAGTCTCTTAACGTCCCGGCCATGGCCCGTCTTCACGAGGGCTTTCTCGACGTTCTCGCTTATCGTCCCAACCACGAATATCTTATCGTGTCCGTCCTCCAGCCACCCTCTAAACCGCTCCAGCCAGCTTTCCTCAAAGGTTAAGTCAACTTCTCTTGCTCCGAACTCAACTCTCGCAACCCTCACCTTAACGGGAAGGTTGTCAACCCATCCAAACTCCCTTATCATCTGCCTAACCGGCTTCTCACCAAAAACGCTCTTGAGGTAGTAGAGGGGAAGAAGGGCATCCTTTGGCCTGGGCCTGAGGATCCCAATGTCAACGTAGGCACCATAGCCTACTTTACCCAGGTCAATAAAGCGGCCAACGTAAACTTCTCCCTCTTTAATGGATCTCAAAGAGTAAGGGATCTCACCGAATTCTTCCCTGACCAAGTTTGCGCTTACCTCTTCGTCTTCTTCGGAGAGAGAAACTTTGACCCAGTTCTTCAGAGTTGCTGACAGCTTCCACTCAACTTCCAGATCTCCCAGCAGAGCCTTGAGTTTTTTGTCAAGCTTCAAAAAACCACTCCTGTCGCCGTAAACCTTCTCTGGAACGACAACTTCAATCATCTTCACCATCCCCGAAGTTCATTAAAAAGACCATTCAAGCTACCGCCTCTGCCTCTTTGGAAGAGGCCTCAACTGATTTATTCTTGCCTTTCTTCGATTGAGATTTCGGCTTTTTGCGGAGACCCAGCTCGATTTCAAGTTCTTCAATACGCTTTTTGAGGTCTTCAACTATTGCACTGTTGTCGTACTCCATCAGGATGTCCCCACAGATCGGGCACTGGAACTGATACTCCATGGCCTCATCAAAAGTCATCCTTGGATGGCCGGGTTTCCCGCACCAGAAATACATCTCACCGGTCTCCTGCTCGAGCATTTTCCTAAGTTCTTCGAGTTCTTTCATCTTTCTGTTTCTGATTATCTCGTCCAGCCTCTTTGTCTCAAGGAACCAGTAGTAATAGTACCATCCAGTTTCCTTATCGCGGATGCGCTTAAAATCAGCCACCCCAACGTCATAGAGCTCGTAGAGTATCTTCCTAACGTTGTTTACCCGAATCCCGGTCATCTCAGCTAATTCCTCGTCAGTTATCTCCTTCTTTTTCTGGAGAGCCTTAACTACCTCAACGGCCTCCTCGCCTCCGATCTCCCTTGCAAGTTCGATGAGCTCTTTGCGCACGCTCTTTCTCCTTGCCACGATGAAACCCTCCAGGCCTTATTCCAGCAGTCACGAAATTCCAATTAGTTTTTATGTTCCTCACAGTATATATAGATTTTTGTCGAAACGACAACGCTGATGTCTTATAGTGTTCATTGGGATTGAGAATACTAACTCCAGGAAAATCAACCACAAAAGGAATAAGTGGCCGGAACTATTCAAAA